>NZ_JAAKVA010000002.1:0-524434 GCF_049175415.1 Aeromonas sp. 600527
GCGCCCCCCAGAGAAGCTTGGGTGGTGGCGTTGAAATAGACGGCGGCACTCTCCTGAGTGAAGCTGGCCGAGATTTGACAATCAGCACGCATGGGGCCGGTGGTATAGGTGAGGCCGTCCAGGGAGCCATCACATCCGGTTATCCCGGTCAGCACGTAACCGCTGTCAGCCTGTACCGAGAAGCGCCCCTGTTCCCCCTCCCCCAGCCTCAGGCGGGTGGGAGTTAACTGCCCCCCCTGGCTGCTCAGGCTGGACACCTCGAAATAGTGCGTTTCAGTAGGGGGAGCAATAGGACTCTCTTCCTGTTCGCCATCACCGCCACCACAGCCTGTGATCAACAGCACGAGTAAGGGGGTGAGAACCGTCTTTTTCATTGTTTGGTACATTCCTTGTGTTACGACGGGTGGGAGGAGTCGGTAGTCTAATGAGCGACCTTGCTTATTTCAACGTTGATTGAATGGTTAATTATCTTTATTTTCAGCATCTTGCATGCTTTTTGGTCGATTGTTGCCGTTGCTGGTGCAGCAGAACCGCTACAGATGGGCCGAACAGCGCATCGGCATACCGAACTCGCCGTTCTACGTCGGTTCACCGGGTGTACAGGCGTGGGATGCCGGGCCGCAGGTTTTGCCTGCAACCCGAACAGGGGGATGTCAGGCGGATGGGTTAGCAGCAGGTTCGATCGTTGCCAGCGCCCGCATTTCCAGCCGCTGCTCGCCGGGGCGGCAGATCAGCACCGAGCCTTGTTCGAACCAGTCTCCCAGCACGATGCGCCGCGCCGGCTGGCCGTCGAGGGTGAAGTCGTGGATGGCGGGTCTGTGGGTGTGGCCGTGGATCATCATCCGGCAGTCTTGCTGGCGCAGCATCTCGTCCACCGCCGCGGGCGTTACATCCATGATGATCTGGCTCTTGTGGGCATTTTCCATCTGGCTTTGGCCGCGCATCTTGCAGGCGATGGCCTGACGGCGGGCGAGCGGCAGCCGCAAAAAGAGCCAGCGCAGCCACTTGAGCTGGGTGATGCGACGAAACTTCTGATACCCCTCATCCAGGGTGCAGAGTAGATCGCCGTGGCTCAGCACTACCCGCTCTCCATAGAGGTCGATAACACAAGGGTCACCCAGCAATGTCATCCCCGCGCGCTTGGCAAACTGCTGGCCCAGCAGAAAGTCGCGGTTGCCGTGGATAAAGTAGATGGGCACGTTCTGCTGGCTCAGGGCCAAGAAGGCGTCGGCCATCTGTTGATGGAGCGGATTGGGGTCATCATCGCCAATCCAGAATTCGAAGAGATCCCCCAGCACATAGAGGGCATCGGCGCCGGGGGCGTCGTGCTCGAGAAAGCGCACCAGTGCCGCGGTCATATCGGGCCGCTGGGCAGAGAGGTGAATGTCACTGATAAAGAGGGTGCTCATGATGTGGGGATCGGGCTCTCGGTCGAAACAGGGCAAACGGGGGTGGCAGAGATAGTAGAAACAACAGGGGACGAACAGTGCGCTGCGGGCACCATCGCATCAGTGGATGTATGCATACCGTCACGGGATGGCGGCTGCCATGACAACTCGGCCAGATTTCGTTCCTCCAGCGTCAGCAGCGCAGCATAAGGATCGCCCGCCAGCCCCAGCAACCGGCACATGGCTGCTTCCCCTTTCAGACCCTCTTCAAGGCGCAGGCGCAAGACTTCCTGATAGAAAGCATCGCCAAAGCGTTGCAGCAAAACCGCCATCAGGGTGAGGTGGCGCCAGCCGTTCAGCGTCTCGATGGGAGCTGGGGTGACATAGAGCTCAAGCAGCCAGCAGACATCGCCCTTGTCAGAACCGCTATTAGCACAGCTCTGGTCGAGGCAGGAAAAGGTGCGCTCCAGCAGCCAGATATTGTCGCCCTTGGCGCTCGCCTGCCACCCTTGCTCTGCAAAAGTAGCGGCAAACTCGGCGGGATCAGCATGCTGGCAGAGAATATCGAGATCGCTGCCCGGCCGATCGAGGCCGATGGCGAGCGTGCTCACCAGCGCCATATCGCTGCACTGCGTGGCCAGCTCATCCCACACACCGGCGGTGAGCAGGGCATGGGCCGAGCGCTGGCGCGGGTTGCCGTGGGCCAGATAGTCGAGGCGGCGCCAGTTCGGACTGGCAGTGGAAGAGACAGATGGAAAAACTGCGGCCGGGGCCGCAGTTTTGTCAGTGCCGAGTCGGCAGAGATCAGTCAGCAAGGGTCACCTTGGTGATCACCACGTCTTCTACCGGCACGTCCTGGTGGATGCGGCCGTAGTTACCGGTCTTGACGCCTTTGATCTTGTTGACCACGTCCATGCCGGCAGTCACTTCACCGAATACGCAGTAGCCGAAGCCCTGGGTGGTGGCGGATTTGAAGTCGAGGAAGTCGTTGTTGTTCACGTTGATGAAGAACTGGGCGCTGGCAGAGTGCGGCTCCATGGTGCGAGCCATGGCGATGGTGCCGATCTTGTTGGACAGGCCGTTGGCCGCTTCGTTTTTGATGGGCGCGCGGGTGTCTTTCTCTTCAAAGCCCGGGGCATAGCCGCCGCCCTGGATCATGAAGCCGTCGATGACGCGGTGGAAAATGGTGTTGTCGTAGTGACCGTCACGGCAGTATTGCAGGAAGTTGGCCACGGTTTCCGGGGCTTTTTCAGCGTTCAGGGTGAGGGTGATGTCGCCGTGATTGGTGTGCAGAGTGACCATGATATGTCCTTTCATTTGATGCGAGCGACGAAGTGCCCGCAGGTGTATGGCATAAAGTGGTGGCAATTCTAGCCCATCAGGGGCTGGCGGCATAGTCTCTCAGGCGCCGTAACCGTGCTGGCAGGCGGGATTGGCCCTCTTTTCTGCCTCGTTTTCTGCCCCTGAACGGGGTATTATGACCAACCATTTTACTCACAGGCAGTGGTTAGAAGATGCTGAAGATATACAACACACTCACTCGTCAAAAAGAAGAATTCAAACCTATCCACCCGGGCAAGGTGGGCATGTATGTGTGTGGTGTCACCATCTACGATCACTGTCATATCGGCCACGGCCGCACATTCGTCGCCTTTGATGTGGTCGCTCGCTACCTGCGTTACGCCGGTTACGACCTCACCTACGTGCGCAACATCACCGACGTGGATGACAAGATCATCAAGCGTGCCGCCGAGACCCAAGTGACCTGCGACGAGCTGACCGAGCGTCTGATTGGCGACATGCACGCCGACTTTGACGCCCTCGGCATGGTGCGCCCGGATATCGAACCGCGCGCCACCCAGCACATCGAAGAGATCATCGAGCTGGTGCAATCCCTGCTGGAAAAAGAGCACGCCTACGTGGCGGACAACGGCGATGTGATGTTTATCGTCGAATCCTATGCCGACTACGGCAAACTCTCCGGCCAGGATCTGGAGCAGCTGCAAGCCGGTGCCCGCGTTGACGTGGTCGATGCCAAGCGCAACCCGCTCGACTTCGTGCTGTGGAAGATGTCCAAGCCGGGCGAGCCGACCTGGGAAAGCCCTTGGGGCCCGGGCCGTCCTGGCTGGCACATCGAGTGCTCCGCCATGAACTCCAAGCACCTTGGCAACCACTTCGACATCCACGGCGGCGGCTCCGATCTGCAGTTCCCGCACCACGAGAACGAAATTGCCCAGTCCTGCTGCGCCCACGGTGGCGACTACGTCAACACCTGGATGCACAGCGGCATGGTGATGGTAGATAAAGAGAAGATGTCCAAATCCCTTGGCAACTTCTTCACCATCCGCGATGTGCTGGCCCACTACGACGCCGAAACCGTCCGTTACTTCCTGATGTCTGGCCACTACCGCAGCCAGCTCAACTACTCGGAAGATAACCTGAAGCAAGCCCGCGCCGCGTTGGAGCGCATGTACACCGCCCTGCGCGATCTGCCGGTAGCCGCTGCTGCCGGTGGCGACGAGCAGGTGGCTCGCTTCAAGGAAGCGATGGACGACGACTTCAACACCCCGGAAGCCTACTCCGCCCTGTTCGATCTGGTGCGCGAGATCAACCGCCAGAAGGGTGAAGACATGGCTGTTGCCGCCGCGCTGGGCGCCCGTCTGCGCGAGCTGGGCGCCGTGCTCGGCATCCTGCAGCAAGATCCCGAAGCCTTCCTCAAGGGTGACGAAGCGGACGAAGAGGTTGCCGAGATCGAGCGCCTGATCGCCGAGCGCAATCAGGCCCGTGCCGACAAGAACTGGGCTGCTGCCGATGCCGCCCGTAACCGTCTCACCGAGATGGGTATCGTGCTGGAAGACAGCGCCGGCAAGACCAGCTGGCGCCGTGCCTAAGGGCCGCCGGTTGACGATCTGACGCAGAGCGCAGCCCTTGGGCTGCGCTCTTTTTTTTCAGGGACCGGCGCTTTTTTCAAGGCGCGGCCCATGCAAGCGAACATAAGGAAGATGGCACCATGAAGATATCCAGCTGGCCCGTGCTGGCACTGGCCCTCTCTGCGGTGGCCCTGATCGCCCCGGCCTATGCGGGCACCACCACCAGCGGCAAACTCGATCCGGCCGCCAGTGCCCGCGCCAAGGCTAAGGTGGCCCAGTTTCTCGACTGGGAGCGCCAAGTCAAACCGAGCGGCCTCTATCAGAGCGATCTTGGCGGCGCGCTGCCCACTATCGTCTCCCCCGAGCTGCTCTGCCTGCTCAATGCCGCCTCCAAGGCGCGCGAAATAGCCACCCGTGAGGCCCCCGACGAGAAGCCCCCCTTTGTCGAGGGCAACCCCTTCCTGCCCAACGCCTGGGATAACCTGCTGGGCTCGGAGATCCTCTCGTCGCGCGCCATCGCCGGCAGCCGGGATCGCAGCGAGGTCAAGGTGCGCTTCACCTTTGGCGAGCCGGGCACCCCGCTCGACGCCCCCAGCGGCACCTACCGTTTTGTCAGCACCTATCTGGTACTGGATGGGCCGCAAGGCGCCCGTATCACCGATATTGACGCCGGCGGCAGCTGTGATTTCTGCCAATCCGGCAGCCTGCGCGCCGCTCTCTATGAGACGCTCACCGCCTATCCCGCCGCAGGGGGAGAGCAGTGCAAGGGGTTGGGGAAGTAGTCTTTTAGCCTGAGTGAAAAAGTGTTGGGGGAATAGAAATAAAAACCGCAGCTCAAGGCTGCGGTTTTTTTGGGGTGAAAATACCATTCTCGATGGTGTTTCGCCGCTGCAAGCGCTGCTTGGCAAGTGATTTTTTGAAGCCAAACAGAATTAGCCAACGGAAAATATTTTGTTGGTTTCCGTTCTAATCTTTAGTGCCTATCACACGTAGGTACCGAATAGATAAATGTGAAATCTATGATTGAGGGGGAAATAATTAAAACTCAACAGGTGTGTTTGAAAAAATATCTTTGAGCTGTTCAGCTTGTATCTCTCTGAGAATTTCATCACATTTTTCTTCATGTTTAGTTTTAGAGTTTCTAGGTATGAAATTTACGTCATGTTGTTTTAAAGTCTTAAAGACAGCATTTTCCTCTATTTCTTGGTAGGGTGCATCAATTATTCCCTTGTAATACATTTGATATAGCAATAGCCAATAGTTATCTTTAGTGTATATATCTGACGATACTATTTCGTTTGTAAAGTCAATAATTTTATTGTTGTGTTCATTTTGCTCTAACAATAGAGATAATGCGGCACAGTCTTGGCTTTTTATAATTTTATCTGCAGTTGATTCATCGCATGTTAAATTATGTTTCAACATTATGTGTAATGGCCAGCACATACCATCTGACCGTCTTGAAAGTGCATTGATATCGATTATCTTATTCAGTTGCTCTAGTATCTGTTCAGCAGGATAATTTGTTAGGTCAATGATTCTATCAATTAAGGGGACTAAAACGGGGTAGTGCCAAGATAAATTTATAACAGAATCCAGTAAGTTGATTGCAGCATAATCATCAATGTGATTAAGAATGATGCTTATGGCATATTTCAACACGCTACCATCAGGCGTTGTTTTATTTAAACGAATTGCTTGATTTATGAATGTCAACGTTTCTGATGTTGTTAATTTATTTTCACCGTCATGTTCATTGGCCAATCTGCTAGGGAGGAATGAAATTAATGTTAATATCCACTCATCTTCTGTTGGCGCTGGTAATGTCTCAATCCATGTTTTCTTTAAGTTCAGAGTGAGTTTGTAGATAGATAAGTAATTTTCTAGATCCAAGATGAAGTCATTAGCATGTTCATTTGTATCACAATAGCATGTGTAGTCATCGATATACCTTATGAAGTGATATCCTTTTCGATTTAGCGCTTCATCTACGGATTGTAAAATAACCTCTACCAAGATACTTGATGTGGCAGGGCCAATTGGTATACCTTGTGTTTCATTTCTTTTTGTTCTTCTTTGATGAAAATCTAAATCTTCAGGCCAAGATTTTTTCTCGTTTTCTTTGAGTCGTCTTTTAGATTCTTCAACACCAACAATGGCCCATGGAATTGCATGTGTGTATATGCTGTGAAAACAATTGCTAATATCTGCATGTACTCTAAAACGCTTTGTAAACTCAGCACATAGGGCTCGTCTAATTTTTTCTGATGGATCGTCGTAATTCATGACAAGTAGGCGCTTTTCATTGTGATGAAAAGTTGGTTTTATTTGGCTGCAATGGTTTTTTGTTATTTTTCTTATTTCATCCCAATTCTCGTGAATACAGCTTGCAAGATGTGAGTAAGCTTTTGGATGAATAATTCCAAGTAATCTAGGAATGTTATTGAATCTTGTTGAGCGATACTCTGTAAGACTATACCCTAAAGTTTTTCTTACTTTTGCTGCTTGTAATTTAACGAGGGATGTCAGGACTTCTGGAGTAAACTGTCTCGAGTCAAATGATGGAGGTAGTTCACTTAACCCTAATCGTTGATTCGGGAAGTAATTGTATCTAGAAAGAGCTTCAATAAGTAATCTTTTTTCTTCTTGGCCACCTTCAATAAACATATTGAATTTCCTGTATAAATAAGGGACGTAGGTTCGATTAGCGAAGCATAATCGGACGTTCGAGAAATAAGGTGTTATTACGGTGAAATACTCACTATCGGGCCTTTAATATAAAACCGTTTCCCGATAGGGATGGGCACCGCTTGCCGTTATACCCGCCATGATTTTTTCACCTATGCAACCATGTCGATGGCTCTTGTTGCATAGGTGCGACAATCTGCTCTCTCCATGGGGTGGGCGAGGGGCTGACTCTGAGCTAACAACCCGCCCGATCTTTGCCCCGAATAGGCTGGGGTGTGTTACCGCTGTGCAATGCGCTGCGCTTGTTGCACCCTACGCCTTTTAAGCGGCCTCGGGGCGGCGGGTTGGGTGTTGCCCCCTGTTGTTCGCCGGAGTGAGCTCGTTTGTCTAGGTCGCTAGGAAGGATGTCGATCACGTGGCGGTAAAACACCATCATCGATTTTCAACAGTCCAATACTCACCATTATTATATGGTTCACCTTCATCATCACATCGAGTAACCTTATTTTTCCCTTCTCCCATATCAAGTTCAAGCCAAGGTAATTTAGAGTATTTAAATATAAAGTAGGCAGGCTCTTCTATCTTTATCTTTTGTGGCTTTTTAGGACTGCAAATTATGAAGTGAGGCCTTACATTTGGCCATGTGTTTTCGTTACCAAAAATAGCCTTAAATCGTTTATTTTTGCTATCTAGCTGACCATTACTAAAGTAGCTATCGCCTTTAGCTTCAATCATCACTATATGGGTTTTATTTTCGGGATCAATGAAGGCAAGGAGAAAATCTACATCCTCTTGAGTGCCTGATATTTGCAAATCAACCTTTTTATTATTATCGATGAAGTTTCGTTGAAATATTTTTTCACCATGCTCTTGGGTGAGAAACAAGCTGGCATAGATCCAGTCAAGGTGATAATCCATAGCAGCAAAGTATTCACTAGGTATTTTTACCTTGATTAGCTTGGATATCTTATCAAGCTGGTTTTCATCCATGCGAAATTCTGGGTTTCCCAGCATTTGGCCAATTAGGTAAAACCGCTCTTTGCGGTTAAATGATTTCAAGTTTGAAATTATGTCAACGTCCATATAATTCACAGAGCTAGATGGTTAATTATTTTATGTGAGAGAATGGCAATGCTAATGCCCCCAGTGAATAGCTTTGCCGTGATTTTTCAAAATGAATAAAATGATTGCTTTCATGGGGGCTTTAGTCTTAAATTAAAGCTGTAGTGATTCCCTTACTTCAAAAACCTCTTCACTAACACATTTAGCTCGCTTTCCTTTTCCACTTGGTTGTATGACAAATTGAAGGGACCGATTTAAAGGAACTGGCTCTTCTTTGTAGTCTCGACCAATCCTAAAAGAGTCAGAAAATGCTGCGATGGAACTTGCGAAGTGATGAATCATATTGTCTTTGTCTGCATAGTCAGTTTCATCTAAATCGGTCATTCTGGATAATATCGCGCAGTCAATCAATGTTCCCTCCAGCCATAAAGAAGTAGAGGAATATCCCGCACACCATTTAAGATTAGTACCTTCTAAATAAGCTTCCATTGTGCTTGTGTTTTCGCCAACAAAACATGAACCTATCATCAACCCTGTGATATTGCATTCTTTTGAGCGTAACCCCACCGCCCAGATGAGGTCTGAAATTGATACATTGCCGACTTTTTTCTTGTAGCCATGAGCAGCAATATAGACAGTGGTATTTGTGAATTTTCTTTTGCACAAACAGTCTAAAGCTTTTACAAAACTACTTTTATCATAAAAGTTAGCATGATAAACCTCTGTGTCACCAGCAAGCTTACCCACACCTTCAACAAAAGGAAGGACGCTTGTTCTATTAGAGTCACTATAATCAAGTTCCCATGGTGATTCTAGAATTAATATTGCACGATTAGAACTATGTCTTTTTGTCATCTTGTCACCTATTTTAAATTTAATATATTGTTCGTATTTTATTGCCTTATTCGATCTCTAAGATTAAGTTTGTTTCTCCTAGGCATGTTATTACCTGCGTAAGTATGACTACTCTGTATAAATATATTTAAGATGCCAAATGGGTGGGTATCTAGGATTTTCCACATCATAACTTCGAATACACGAGGTACTATTAACCGGTTGCAGAGAGATTTTTATTTGGCCACGCAAAGAAAAGTCACTCGCCAAGCCGCGCAGCGGCGGCGAAACCCCGTCGAGGACGGAGTCCTCGTGTCCTGCATGGCGAAGGCATGCCATTTAGGGAGATGATATTCCGCCATGCAAAGATGTTACCGAACCCCTAACCCTCTCCCGCAAGGGGAGAGGGGATGGTTACCGCGGACGATTACGCTTCGCTAATCGACCCTACAGGCTTATTGCACCCTGCGCCTCATCCCGTGGTGGGAGAGGCGCACTCCCGCTGCTTGGTGACCCATCCACTGGAGTGCTAGGATGCCCAACCGTTTTCTTATCCAACCCTTATCACTTATGGCAAACCGGCTCGTCGAGAGTAAAAACAGGATCACTCGGGCAGTACGCTGGCTCGCAACTCGCGGCGCAGCGCTCTTCGCAGAAATCTCGGAGTTTCAGCAGCGCATCTGGGTGGTCAGCATAACGAACGACAACTACACGGATACCTTTATCGTCAATGAAGGCAGCTTCGAAGAGCCTATGCAGTGGATGCGGCGCAAACAGTACAACGCCGACATGCTGCAGCGGGTAGATGCCATGCAGCGATCCCAGGTAATCCAGTTCGAGCTGGGCGACATCCGCCATCGCCTGATGCGGGTCAAATAACGCTGAGCATGCTCAGTAGCGACGGGCGTTGGGCCAAACGGCATCAATATGCTGACCAGCCAGTGACCCATACCGCAGGATGCAACGAAGGAAGTGAATTGCACCTCTATTCGGCGCAGGTTTGCTTGTGGCAACAGGCTTTGTGGATTGCGACATGCGCCTCACCCATATGAAGGTAAAGATGGTGACCGCGGACGATTACGCTTCGCTAATCGACCCTACGCTAAAGTGGCTACCGCCCCTGACTCTCGCTACCAGATTGCGCCGTTGACCATTGATCTCGGAAAAGGGGCCAACAGACGCCCGTCGCCATATTACGGAGCCAGAGTGGTCTTATCTATGGTTTTAATGGGCTAACTATCAGAAAAGAGTGATTTTTTGCGCTGGCACAAACTTTTATTAACTGACGATTAGTTGATGACTAACTGGGTTTTGGGCGGCCGGTGGGACTGGGGGTGGATGGGGTGCCCCCAACGATACCTCGAGTCTGACGAAGGAGGCCCCTCAGACGCTCGAACTGCAGCGGTTATGGGCGGTAAGTGGAATGAGGTGGATGTCGCCATAGCGGGGCTCGATGTCGAACAGCTTATCGCCGCCACCAGTTGTCCGCCGCGGCGCTGGTGCATGGCTAGCCGACTCTGGTGCTACTCTGGCAATAACCGCAAAGCGGGTCTCACTGATGAGCCGCGGATCACCTTGCTCTGCTTTCGGGCAAGACTTGGGCCGATAACATCCGCCCGCAGCCTGCAGCTTCCTCTCTCTTGGCCCTTGCCTCTTTCAAAGAAACCTCTGGATAGACAACTGGTACCAGCCCCTCTCCTTTCTACCGGGGCAGAACCTGAGGCGCCTGTACTTCCCCCGATAGGGAGGGCCTATTTCATCAGGCAGCCTCTGCTGCTGACCAGCGCCCCTTACTTGTGACCCCATGGAGTCGGATGGCGAAATGGAGGGCTCTCCCGTTTCAATTGGGAGTAGATGACAAGTGCAGGGAGGATAATCCACCACCTCACAGCCAGGCATAGCAAGCATATGGAGGGCTTTTTTCCCCTGCCGGAACACGCGTCCCCTAATCACGGAGGAATATCACAAGGCCAGATTAGTCGACTAGATACAACAAAAAACCCGCAAAGCCTTTGGCTATGCGGGTTTTGGTATTTTTAAGACTCTAATATGGTGCCGAGGCCTCTCTCGAAACATCAACCTATCTACATGATTTAAAATGAAAATCAATAATGTGAATATTACTTATACCCCCAAAAGTACCCCCACCACAGTGGCGGTGGCATCTGTACCTCTGGAGCATTAGGGGATATTTCAAGATTAAGCCCCGGCTCTATCTCGAGGAAATTGTCTTGTTGGAGGGAAAGTAAAGTGTCGAGCCGGTCAGCTCCCTATTGACCAACACCGGCGTACCGATCTGACCCTGCGAAATATCGGGTCAGGTCACCAGCGTAACCAAAAAACCAACTGGCAAGCAGCTCCCTATTGCTCCCACTTTCCTCCCTTCACACCCACCGAGTTGTTTTTCACACCGTTGTATTTCGTTTTGCGCACTTCTGCGCAATTGCGCAATCTCCCGCTCCCTAGGTTTCCCTCCAAAGGCTTGCCACATAAGGGGTTGATTAGAATTGCGCAGTCCTTTGTATTTCGATTATGCGCAGTTCCAATGCGCAAATAAGTGCGCAAATAAGTGCGCAATTTGCGCATTCTTGTGGGAAGTGCGCAATTCGTTACGCACGTTGATGTGTGACGAGACGAATTGAGAGCCCCCTTGTATGTTCATGAGCATCGTTGCGTCAGTCACCATGGCACGATGAAAAAAGGCACCCGATAAGGGTGCCAAAGGCATTGGAATTATTGGCTGGCAAGTTGAGCACGACTCATATTGAGGTAGTGCCATACCACGCCGAGTAGCACCAAGTCCTTAAAGATGAAAAACTCTGTAACTGGAACACCATCAACCAGTTTCCAAACACCCGGTACGGTCAACAGAAAGCTCAGGGTCGCCACGAAGGTGACTACAGCTCCCCAGCCACTCCAATAGCCAATGCGTGGCTGCCAGAGTCCGACTACCAACCCAGTGGCGATAACTATCTCAACCAAGCCGATGAGGTTGGATACCCCTTGCTCCGACAGCAGGCTATAGAGCCAGTTCATCAGAGGATGGCTTGCCACCAAAGGGCGGATCGCTGCAGCTTCGGTTGGCGTAAATTTGAATACGCCAATCCAGTGCAGAGTCAGAACAACGCCACCAAGGGCAACCAGAAAGCCTTTATCGTATCGCTGCATAATGACTCCTTGCTTATGGGGTCAGGGTGACGATCGGAAAGTCGATCTCGGTGCCTGCAAGATGGTTGCCGTAGTTGGTCATGGTATTGACCACAACCTGACCAAGTACCTCCAGCACCAGTTCGTCATCCAGCCCGGCACTGTAGGCATTGCGCAATTGCTCGTCACTGATAACTCCACGCTGATTGACCAGCAAAGTCGCCAATTGCAGCAAGGCATGATCGATAGGGTCTGAGGCATTGCCCTGACGAGCAGCTTTGATTGCTTCGTGTGAAAAGCCAGTCTTGCCTGCCAGCAAGGTATGCGCAGATAAGCAGTATTGGCAGCTGTTGGCCTGGCCGATCGCGAGAGCAAGTAACTCACGCTGACGAGCTGTCAGCCTCCCTTTGCTCAGTGCGTCAGCAAATGCCAGGAAACCATTGAATAGGGCTGGTGAATGGGCCAGCGTGGCATAAAGGTTGGGTACCATACCCAGATTGCGCTTCATGGCGGCAAAGCTGGGGGCGACGGACGGCAAAGGTTGGGTTACGGGTTGAATGCGGCTCATGGTAATACTCCTGTGGGTTCATTGAGGTACAGAGGTAGTTTGCCGCGCATCGTGATATGGTTTATCACCCATAGTCCCTAATAACTTACTATTCGTCTCAAATATGGACCCTCTTTCCGTTCTTCTGGCGCATACCACTCCACGAGCCAATCTATTTTTTGCTGGCAACTTGTGCCAGCACTCCCATAGCCAGGATTATCCGGCGGGGGGTCATCTTCATTTGCTGCGAAGCGGTGAGCTCACTCTTTATCACGAGGGGTCTGAGCCGCGCATCCTCACGGAGCAGACCCTGATCCTCTTTCCCGGAGGGCTTCCCCACCGTATGGAGCCGCGTCAACTGGGGGGATGTGACTTGGTGTGTGCTTCTATCACTTTTGGCCAGAAAACCGCATCACCATTACAACTGGCACTCCCTGATGCGTTAGTGCTGCCACTGAGCGACTTGCCAACGCTGGTCCCTTTACTGACGCTGTTGTTTGACGAGGCATTCACTCATCGCTATGGCCAGGAGCCCATCCTGACCCGGCTGCTTGAGACCGTACTGATCTTGTTGTTGCGTCATTTGGTGGAGCATGGTCTCTGCCAACAGGGGATGTTGTCTGGTCTGTCTGATCCGCGGCTGGCCCGTGCGATTGCAGCCATGCATTTACGTTCAGAAGAAGGGTGGACGGTGGCGACATTGGCACAGGAAGCCGGCATGTCCAGAGCCCGCTTTGCAGCCCATTTTCAGGCTCAAACAGGGTTATCGCCCTTAGGCTACCTGACCCAATGGCGGATGTTGTTGGCATGCCAGCAACTGTTGGAGGGGGAATCAATTACTCAGGTTGCGCTGGGTGCAGGATACAGTGGTAGCGTCGCGTTCAGTAGAGCATTCGAGCGAGAGTTTGGTGTGAGCCCGGGACGTTGGCTCAAAGCTCAGCAGTCGGTAATTCCTGCCTAACAAGCATGCTTGAGTGCTTGAGCTTTCTGGCTTTTGCAGAAATCACATCTGGGCCGTTTGCTGAATACATTAGGAATAGTTGTGAGGATTTGTCGGACAGCGTTGGAGAAACTACGATGCTGTCGATAAAGAGAACCACCTGGTGAACACAGCTAATGGCCAGGGAATGGCGCCGCATGAACAGAGTCCACCAGGTGGCGGCAGGAAGCATAACGGACTTTGGTTGAAAACATGAGGGATTTTCCCGCCAAGCTTGCTCATGGCTGACCTTAAAAATAGAGATGTATCTGGCGTCGGGCGATCCGGTGCCACAACTTATCGGCCTTGTTCTAAAGCTGTTATGTGTGCTGAGCCGTTTTGATGCCTTTTACTCGATCACAACGGTGGAAAGTTGAGGCCATTTCTTCATCATGTAGCGGTAGAGTTCTGGGTGCTTTTTAAGATTTTCTCCAGCAACAGGCTTAGGTTTTTCCTCTGGGTAAATGGGTTTGCTATCAGCGACAAAATATTCAACTCCACGCAGAGCAAACTTTTTGCCATTTCTGTAAGCAAAATATTTCACATCACCGGGATCGAGCCCTCCGCGACAGGCCATTGAATAAGAGAGCAGCAGATAATAATCCCCCTTGCCAGTGAGCTCGACGACCTCAAATCCGGCTGGGTTGATATTGATGAACATATCGAGGTTGCAGTTGGTGACACTGTCATACAGGACCCACTCCTGCTCACCGTTCAGGGTGCCCAATCCGGTAATAGCCAGAGAGCGACTGTCTTCCTCCGTAGCCGGGATCTCATCGACAGACAGAGTGACCTCATGCTTGCCCTTGGTATCAAGCCACAATGCCTTGTATAGCTGTTCGCTGCTATAAGCCGGTGCTGCGCTAAGCAACCCGGCAAGCAATATCCATTTCATTGCCACTAACCTCTGTATTTCTCATTGTTCACTGTCTTGGGCTGCACAAAGGGCGCATCATCGACGATGCCCGCCATTAGAGGCCAAGTGAGCCTAATTGGCAACCAGTTAGACCTTACCAGGCAATATAAGCTCGCTGCATCATGTCGAACACATAACGCATATTGTCATCGCTAGGTTCATCCTGCCCCAGAAAGCGCACCTTGATACCCAGATATTGAGCCCAGGCGACCCCCTTTTTAAATTCACGCCATTTATTATTTTTGGCACATGCCTCCAGATAGTGATTGAGCAGAGGGCGCTGATTTTGGCCTGCTGCATATTTCGCTGCATCAAATGCGCTCGACAGTTCCCGATAAATGCCAGGCCAATCGTTGGCATGAAAAAGGGTCTCGGCTCGCAACCAGGGCACCATCCAGGCACAGACAGATGATAACTGGTAGCTCTCTAGCTTTGCGATAAACCTGTTCACATCGGATGGCTCGCAGTTGGTTTTTTTAAGCTCAAGAAATTCGGCAAGGCACTCGATGAATCCTTCCGGGATATGTTTTCTTTGCTCTTGTTGCCTATCAAAAAAATCGAAGATAGGCCCCACTACATCTTCACCATAGTGGCTCAAAAACCACACCTGTTGTTCAGCGGACAAGTTATGGGGGGCTTCCATAATAATGGACTGAATGTGATTGGCGGCATCAACCATGATATCGGCTCTTTCGAGCCAGAAACGCTCTGTATAGTCAGCATGGATACTGTCCAGCATTTCAGACGGGATTTGGGGGTGATGTGCCATCTCGTCAAAAAAATGAGAAAGCGTCTCCATTGGACCTTTGAGCCAGTCGGTGTGACGTTTGAACTGGGCAAGCAACTTATTCAGATAGTCGCGGCCATAGAGTTCATCAATGTCCTGACTAATGATGGTGGCGACCCTTGCCACAAATAGGGTCAGCAATATGCTCTCTTTCTGCTCAGCCAGATGAGGATAAGCCTCCAGCGCTTGCGTGAAATTGCGCTGCAACGCTTCCCAGCTGGGAATATGTTTGCCGGTGAGCCAGTTCTGGGCACTATCCAGTTGATTGGCCTTCAAGTGATCATTACTCTTAGCCCTCTCGGAGGGATAGTGAAACTGGGTCTGATTCACGCCACTTAGCTGATATACCCATGTCATCGCCTTGCCGAGCGGCCAAGTGACCGAGTTATCGTCAATCGTAGGCAAAAACCAGTATGGCTCTGTAGGGGAAATAAGAGCCTCACTGGCAAGATTGATGCGTGCCGGATGTTTGTGAAGAGAGACTACCAATCTGGGAATAAAATATGAAGACAATATCCAGCGCAGGCTTCCTTTTGTGTCCTGATAGGTGCCATCATCGGTAATAACATTACCATAGACCAGAACAAGGTCTCCGATAACATCTGAAATAACCTGCAATACCTTGCGATTCTTTATACTGGCAGAGAGGATTTTAATAAATACATCGCCCAGCTCTTGAAAGCTCTTATTGATATTTCCCTCTTCTGCTGCAAGCCTTTCCAACGCTTTCTGATATTTCTTTTTCTCTTTATCACTTAATGAGTGGGCATGTTCATACTTGCTTGGAATGATCCCTGTAGCCCTGAAGGAATACTTGACAACTTCACCCAGGGTTGGAAAACCGGACGTCATATTGAATCTCCTGATAAGCGCCTGGCTTGCCAGGCGCTCCTTTTATTTCTGGTTGGGGTTCAGTTGTTTGCCGCGATGGCCATGTACCTTGGCATTGGCCTGATTGGTGCCATTGCTACCTTTGTTGGGGTTAAGCTGATTGGCGTGATGGTTGGCATTGTGTTGATTTTGAACGCCTTTTCCAGACTTTGACATAATAAGATGCTCCTGCTTGTTTCAGTGGAGCCTTAAGTCTATCTAGGGCTCGATACTCTGTCTTTCGGAGAGTTGGCGACGAAGATTTTCGGCCAATCTATCTGGCGATAAGATTGATTTCATACCGTTTTAAAAGAGCCGACACCAGTATCACAAGGCAACCTGGCCGCGGCTTGTTGTGCGTCCGGTAACGCTTCGCTAGGCGCACCAACGCTCTTACCCTTGAGTGTGGATCTCATCATCACCACCGAAGGCTCGATCTGAGGGTTGGAAAATTAGATTCCCTTTTTTGTGTAACGCATCTAAAATTCCCATATTGGGAACTTGGAGCGGCTATGCAGGTCTTAGGACGAGATAAGCTGGAAAAATTCAGCACCAAACATGCGGACGCCAAACCCTCTCTGGATGCCTGGTTTAGCGAAGTTTCCAGCAAAAGCTGCCTCTGGCAAACCCCTCAAGACATCAAGCAGCGATACGCATCGGCAAGTTTTCTTGCGGATAATCGGGTGATTTTCAATATCAAAGGGAACAGCTACCGCCTGGTGGTCAAGGTTCGTTATCAGAACGGGCTGGTGGTGATCGAGTGGCTCGGAACCCATGCCGAATATGACAAGCAGTCTTTCTAAGGTGACGCAATGTACACTGTCAAAGTGATTAAATCTGAACATGAGCACGAGCAGGCTTTGGCTCGACTGATGGCTTTGATGGATGCCAATCCGCAGGAGGGATCTCTTGAAGCGGATGAACTGGAAGTGCTGGCGCTGCTTATCGAACAGTTTGAGGCCGAACACTACCCGATCGACCCGCCAGATCCCATTGATGCCATCTGTTTTCGCATGGAGCAGATGGGGCTAAAAAATAAGGATCTGGTGCCCTATATCGGCTCTCCCTCCAAGGTCTCTGAGGTGCTCAATCGCAAACGGCCACTGAGCCTGAATATGATCCGGCAACTGAGCCAAGGGCTGGGTATTCCTGCCGACGTGTTGATCCGGGAGCCAGTTCAGCAGCAGGTGAGCGATATGGAGATCGACTGGCTGGCATTTCCGCTGACACAGATGCGCCAACGAGGGTACTTCCCTGATTTCACAGGCTCTTTGGCCGAGCTTAAAGAGTATGTGGCCGAGCATATCACCCGTTTTATGGCCCCTATTAACGGCTTTACACTGAAACCGGCCATGCTCCGCACCACGGCACATCTGCGTTCGAATGATAAGCAGACCGACAGCTATGCAGTGTGGGCGTGGCAAGCTCAGGTGTTGCGTAAAGCTCAAGCTGAACCGCTTACTACTCTCTACACGCCTGGAACGGTAACCGCGGATTGGATGCGCCAACTGGCGCAGCTTTCGTGGTCAGAACAGGGACCACACCTCGCCAAGGAGTACCTGAACCGGGCGGGTATTCATCTGGTGTTTGAACCCCATCTGCCCAAAACCTATCTGGATGGCGCAGTTTGCGTAGGGCACAACGGCGCCCCCGTAGTGGCGTTAACCCTGCGCTATGACAGGCTGGATAACTTCTGGTTCACCCTGCTCCATGAACTGGCGCATATCGCATTGCATATGGACGGCAATCAGACCTGGTATCTGGATGATCTGGATGCCGAGGGCGGTGATGAGATTGAACAGCAGGCCGATGCGCTGGCCCAAGAGAGCCTGATCCCGGCGAGCAACTGGTCTGCGGTGGCCTTAACGACTCCGGCCGCCGTTACCGCGCTGGCGCAAACGCTGTCGATTTCACCCTGCATCGTCGCCGGGCGGATACGGCATGAAACTGGCGACCACACCCTGTTTAGTCGCCAATTCAGGGATAAGGTGAAAATGGTATTAGGGATGGCTTAATGGGGAGGTCTATGACCTCCCTCAATTTTATAACTGGCCGGAGAAGGCTTTTTGAGAAAGTGAATTGAACAGTTTTTTGATCTCAGATTCTGATGGCTCTAGGTTGTTTTTAATTTCAGTTATAAATTGCACTATTTCACTGAAGCGTACCTGTGTTTCAATATCTGGCACTATAGAAATAATTTCTTCAATCTTGTTAGGTGATGTATGTCTAACCTTAGTTCCAGTAGCTGACACTTGTATTGCTTGTCGAACTGACTTGTTATTAAATAGATAATACAAGTATTCAGGTGTTAATGCGTCTTGATTGAATTTCAATAGTCCCAGCCGTTGATTATGTAAGAATTTCCCTGCATCGGGAACAACCAAGCAACTACCCAGTAAACCAGTCGTTTGCTCCGTCATCGCTATAAGAAGATCTCCTGCATTTAAAACATAACCCTCTGGTATTTTTCCGTTATAGTAATTCTGTTTTTCCTGTCTATTTCGGTAACCACCACTTTCAAAGAAATTACCTGGCGTCATGAGTATATACTCGCCTTTAGAGGTAAAAAACTCACTCTTGAAGGCGAAGCCATGCTTTATCTGCAATAGCTTTCCTATTGATTGCATACCCCATTTTTTAGGATTGGTAATGGGGTCGCCAAACATATCGAGGAAAACGCTGCGCAGGAAGTCATCGGTGAGGGAGATGGCTTGCTGGCGCTTCTGGCAGATGGCGTCGGCCTTATCCAGAATAGCGACAATACGTTTTTGCTCTTCGAGTGGAGGAAGAGGGATTTCGTGCTCCCAGAAAATTTTCATAGAGACGCGGGGCATCTTAGCTCCTGCGACCTGCTCATTTACCCAGCGAACAAATTGCTCGGAGCGTAAATAGTAAGCGAGGTATTTTTTATCCAACCGCTCGGGGTCAGGCAACATTGGTACCAGCTCTGTCGTCGCCAAACCAAGTCCATCAGGAACTACAACTTTGTTCAGATATGGCCGCAGTTTTGAATAGAGGACATAGTTTTCATCAAACCAATGCGTTGATGTCCCAGCCTCATTTGGTGAGCAAAAGAGTTTTTCTATCACTCTACCTGTATGTGATTCAACCATATCCAGGTTAAGCAACCAGACAGAATTTGGATCGGCTATTTTTGGTTTTTTTATTGGTTTAGCTGGTGCGACAACCCCTAGCTTTTCCATTGGCCACTTCATAGCATTTTCTCCAGCTCTGCCAGATCGGCCAGAATGTCCGTTTCCAACACCTTTAGCTTGGCCAAAATCACCTTGGGATCTTCATAGCTCTCCTCCTGATAGACCACCTCTTTATAGCGGTTGATGGAGAGATCGTATTTCTGGGCGGCGATCTCGGCCTTGGGCACGATAAAGGCTTTCTGGGTGCGATCCTGATAATCCCGCTCTGCGCCAGCCTCGTCTTTCAGGTGCTCGTTATTGGGAAACTGCTCGGCCAGCTGGCGGCTAAGCTGGTGGCCGATAAAGTTGCCGACTGGCAGCCGCTGTTGGCGGCGGTAGTGCTGCCAGCTTGAGACCAGATGAGGCAGATCGTTGGCGGCAATCGGGTTGCGCTTGTCATCCAGGCTATAGCCGTCGCTTGCCAGATCGTAGAACCAGACGTCATCGGTGGCGCCGCCCTTGGTGAAGATAAGGATGGCGGTGGCGACCCCGGCATAGGGCTTGAAGACGCCTGAGGGAAGGTTGATCACCGCCTCGAGCTGGTTGTGTTCCACCAGCAGCTCGCGCAGTTGGACATGGGCCTTGGATGATCCGAACAGCACCCCCTGCGGCACGACGGTGGCGCTGCGGCCGCCGATTTTGAGCATCTGCAGGATGCGGGCGATAAAGAGCAGTTCGGTCTTCTTGGTTTTGACCTTGGCGGTGAGCTTGGGGTCGATGTCCTCTTCATCCAGGGTGCCGGTGAAGGGGGGGTTGGCCAGGATCAGGTGAAAGCCATCATGACTAGCGTTGGGGTAGCGGTCGCTAAAGCCCTGGCTCAGGGTGTCCTGATAATGGATATCGGGCTGCTCGACCCCGTGCATGATGAGGTTCATGGCGGCGATGCGCAGCATGGTGGCGTCGAAGTCGTAGCCGTGGAACATGTCGGTATCGACATGGTGGCGATAGTCGCCGAGCAGATCGCCAGCAAAGACCAGCTGCTCTTCGAGTTCGCCGCGCTCGTTGGCCACCAGCTCACGGTGGACGTTGTCGGCCGAGGTGTAGCGCTCGACGATATATTCGTAGCTGTTGGAGAGGAAACCGGCGGTACCGCAGGCGGGATCGCAGAGGCGTTCGTGGCGAGCGGGGTTCGGCTCCATCATCTCGACCATGGCGCGGATGATATGGCGCGGGGTGCGGAACTGGCCGTTGATGCCGGCGGTGGTGAGCTTGGAGAGCAGGTATTCGTAAAGATCGCCCTTGGTGTCGCCGCGCTCGATGGGGAGGTTGACGATCATCTCGACGGCGTTGACCAGGAGGCTTGGTTTGACGATCTCGAGCCGGGCATTTTTCATAAAGTGGCTCAGGATAGAGCCTTCGTGGTTGAGGCTGCGAAAGTGGTCAAACACCCCATCGCGCACGACTTCCAGCATCTCGTCGGCGCCGAGGTGGCAGTAGCGGGAGAAGCGCAGGTCTTGCTCAAATTCGGCAAAGCGACGCTTGAAGGGGACGCCGGCCAGCATCTCTTTTTGCTCGTCACGGCTCTCTTGTAGGTCGAGCATGCGCGAGTACATCAGGAAGGTGATCTGCTCGATCACGGTCAGCGGGTTGGTGATGCCACCGACCCAAAACTCTTCCCACAGTTTATCGATATTGCTTTTCAGTTCACCGGTGATCATGGTTGTTCCACACTAGGGTGGCCCTCTGGCGACTCAGTACGCCGCCAAGGGGCCGACAAGAAGGGGCCCGCCTGGAGCGGGCTTTGATGTGGCGGGGATTGTAGCGCGATTTTCCCCGCCTGGGGCAGGTGCTTAGCGCGATGGGGTGCCGGTATCGACGCTAAAGCCATCGACGATGGCCTTGAGGGCCACCACCTGCGCCATATCGGGGAAGACACCGGTTACCCCCTGGCTGTTGACCGAGGTGAAGGGCTGCTCGAAGAGTTGCTTCATCTCGATCGCACCAAAGTCGCGGATATGGTTTTTCAGCAGATCGAGAAACCGCATCTGGGTGGCATTGAGACGATGGGCGGCGGCAAAGGCAGTAAAGCGTTCGGCCACCGCTTCGCTCTCCATCCCCACCAGGGTGCGCAATATCTTGTCGAGCCCGGCACTGGCCTCGGGGTAGAAGTCGCTCAGCACCTTGATATCGACGTTGGGGTTTTGGATTAGCACCAACTTGCGCAGCTCATCGAGTTCTCTCTCATTTACCGGTTGACCACGGCGGATCTTCTGCAGCACAGGGTTACTGCTAAAGAGAGGCTCCAGCGCCCCTTGCACCTGCTTGCGATAGAGCTTGAAGTCAACCGACTTGAGGTTGGTCTTGCGCTGGGCGCGCTGATAGTCGGCCTCATCTTCGGCAATGTTGGTGATAAGCGGCGGCTGCGGGGGTACGATGTTTTTCTCCATCAGATGCATGATGTCGCGCAAGGTGAAGCGGGCATGCTCGAGCTGGTCGAAGTTGACCTGTTGCCACCAGCTCTGATCGCGCAGTTGGTTAATGAGATCGCCGTGTTGCTGAACCTGCGCCAGATGGGGAGGCAGACGGTCCATCTTCTCGGCCACCAGGTGGTAGCTCTTCATCAACTGTTCGGGGTTGTCGTAGAGAGCCTGCTGGGCGGCGATCATGTCCATATCGAAGCGCAAGGCGTCACCCTGGCCGCGTACATCGAGCCATTGCATCAGGGGGGCCATCTCGGTGAGCAGCGCCTGCTGGGTAGCCGGTGAGAACTGCCGCAGCACCTTGGGATCGCTCAAGCGGGCCTTCTCTTTCCAGCGCTCCTGTACCGAGATGGATCTGTCATCCAGCGCATCGAGTTGGGCACGCAGCATCAGGGTCACCTTGTCGAGCGCATCCCGGTCAAATTTCTTCAAGGCGCTGCGCCCCAGTTGCAACCAGGCTTCGAAGCGCTGCTGAGCAAGTGACTTGCTAAGGGAGGGTTCTGCCTCTTCGGGCTCTTGCTCGAAGTAGTCGAACACGCCCCAGTGATCGAAGATGCGGAACTTCTCTTTGTGTTTGCCCGGTCCGAACAGATCTTTGCGAAGGCGTGTGCCGCGCCCGATCATCTGCCAGAACTTCACCTTGGATCGCAGGGGTTTGGCAAAGACCAGGTTGACCACCTCTGGCACATCGATACCGGTGTCGAGCATATCGACCGAGATGGCGATGGTGAGATCGTGGTTTTTCCCTTCCCCCTTGAAGTCGTCGATTAGCTGCTCGGCGCGTGGATCGTAGTTGTCGATCACCTGGCAGAACTTGCCTGCGAACTGGGGATATTGGGCATCGAACACCTCTTGCAGCAAGAGGGCGTGCCTGTGATTGCGGGCAAACACGATGGACTTGCCGGGCAGTTGCCCGTCTTTGTCTTTGATGCCGTTTTCCATCAGGTTGCGCATGATGGCGGCGTTGGTCGGCTTATTGTAGATGGCCTTGTCGATACTTTCGGCGTCAAAGTCGAGCAAGTTGGGGTCGATGCCGTCATCCTCCAACTGGGCGATTTGCGCGTCGGTCAGGTTGTCGCGTTTGATCCCTTCACGCAGGAACTTGGTGGTGTGGGTCACCACCTCGTAGGGCACCAGGTGATCGTCCTCGATGGCTTTTTCCAGCGAGTACTCGGCAGTGGGCATCTTGTAGTCGCAGCCAAACAGCTGACATGTGGAGCGGCTGACCATTTCGACCGGTGTGGCGGTCAGCCCCACCTGTAGGCAGTCGAAGTATTTGAACAGATCCCCGTAGACGTTGTAGATGGAGCGATGGGACTCGTCGGCAATGATGAGGTCGAAGTGACCCACATCGAACTGCTCCATGATGTTGAGCATGCCCGGGTAGGTGGCGATAAAGATGCGGGCCGTCTGTCTGGTGGCCTTGTCACTGGAGCCGACGACACAGATGGGATCGCTAATAAATTCGTTGAAGGCGTTGCGGGCCTGTTTGCGTAGCTCTTTGCGATCGCACAAAAAGAGCACCCGTTTTACCCAGCGGGCATCGAGCAGCAACTTGGTCAGGGCGATGGAGACGCGGGTTTTTCCGGTGCCGGTGGCCTGCACGATCAGGGCACTGCGCTTCTTGTGGCTAAAGGATTCGGCCACCCGGCGAATCGACTCGAGTTGGTAGAGTCGGGTGCCACCACCGGCGATATTGGTGTCGATATCGGTTTGCAGCAGATCTTTTTTACTGGAGCGCTGCAAAATCAGGTGCTGCAGGCTCGCCTTGCTGTAAAAGCCAAACAGGCGGCGCGGCGGGTAGGCGTGGGCCGGGTGATCATCCCAGATATAGATGTCGTAGCCGTTGGTGTAGAAGATGACCGGGCGCTGGCCATACTTCTCTTCCAGCCAGTCGGCATAGAGTTTGGCCTGATGGCGGCCCGCTTCGGCATCGACCTGGGTGCTTTTGGCCTCGATGACGGCAAGCGGCTTGTGGTTATCATCCCACAGTACATAGTCGGCGCGCCCATGGCCTGTCTTGGTCGGTTGGTTTAGGGTTGCCTCTTCCTGGGTGACCTGGTCGGTGTCACTGCCGTCGTCCGAGATATCCCAGTTGGCATCGAGCAGGCGCGCGTCAATCAGGCGCCGACGGGTCTCGGCCTCATTCATGTCGAGCAGGTTGATGGCCTGCTGGTTCTTCTGGCGGGATTGCTCAAGACGGGCCTTGAGTTCGTCGGCTTGCTCTTTGGCCTGCTGCAAGTCGCGCAGGATGGCTATCTCGCGCTCTTCGGCGGCCTTGAGGGCGGCGCAGGCTTTTTCCAGTTCCTGGGCCTTCTTCTTCAGGGCGTCGGTGGTGAGTTCAACCGCTTGCTGAGGAGGGAGGGTGAAGCTGCCGCACTCCTGCTGGTTGCCACTGTCGTAGCGAATATAGAGCCAAGCCGAGACCAGCCAACTCTCTTTGAGCAGCCAGAGAGAGTGCTTCTGCTCGCATTTTTCGCCATGAGCGGCCTTATTGCCGTATTGGCGCAGAATATCGAGCTTTTCGACGATGGGCTTTGGCATCACCTGGACAAAGGAGTCGCCTTTGATGAGGTCGAACAGATTGGGTCGGTAGCCTTGGGGCAGGCGTTCCTCCCGGTAGAGCCAGCGCACGATCAGCTCGACCATGTTGCGAAGCTTGACCAGCGCGGTCTCGGGGTCGGTGTAAACGTATCCTTCAGCCATGGCCCCCAGGTCGGCCATTTCAGGCCACTTGCGGCGCAGCATTTCGAAGTTCAAAGACTTGTTTGGCATAACGGTCAATCTTCCAGAAAGTAATCCGAATCCAGGGTCTTGATGGTGAGGGTTTGGCGAATGGTGACGCCAACCCCATATTCGATCATCAGGGCGGCCAGATGCGCTCCGTCAATCAGCACGATACGTTTCTCAATCAACCCCACATATTCATGCGCCTCACGGCTAAAGCAGGAGGTGGTGATAAAGACTCCCTTGCGGGCCTTGTGCAGATCCAGGGCACCAGCGAAGGATTGGATCTCGGGACGCCCGACGGTTTTGTCGGTGTAGCGCTTGGCTTGCAGGTAGATGGAGTCGAGCCCCAATCGGTCTTCCTTGATGATGCCGTCAATCCCGCCATCGCTGCTGTAGCGAGTGGTGCGGGCAGCATCTTGCTGGCTGCCGCCATAGCCCATAGCCACCATCAAATCGACGACCAGCTGTTCGAAGAAGCGAGGGGAAAGGCCAAGGATCTCGGCAAGCAGGTCATCGGCAAGGGATTGATTGATGGCGGCCAGCGCTTGCTCAATTTGCTCTTGTGGTGTGCTGGCTTGCACGTTATGTGGCTCGTCCGCGGCATCGGTTGTGCCTTGTTGCAGCTTACCTGTGCTTTCACTGGACGCCAGAGTAAAGGTCACGAACTCCTTGAACTGAGCCAGATAATGGTTGTCGATGGTCTGGCCCGATGCCAAAGCAACCTTACCCCGTTCGGTAATAAGGCAGACGCCCCGCTTGGGTTGCTCGATGAGTCCTGCCTTGACCAGATAGGTCTTGGCCCAGCCGACCCGGGAGCGAACCGTGGTTTGCCGCCCGCTCGGCAGGGTGTGAGCCAACTGCTCAGGGGTGAAAGCGTAATGATCGCAGACGGCCTGATAGACCTGACGCAGTGGAAGGCTTTCGCCACTTTGCAGTACTGAAAGTACCACGGGCATCATGCGCTCATAGCTTGGTATGGAGTCACTCATGGAGGATTAGCAGGGTTCGACACGACATGGGATGTAATCATCCCATAAAACCCTGCCAATTTGTTTGAATTAGGACTCAAAAGGTCTCAAAAAATCCGCTCGACAATACCAACTGCTGACTATGTGAGCGAATTATCATGAACAGGTTATTCCTTGAGTGATAGCAGGCAAAGATCCATGACCTCGAGCACCTTCAAATTAGCAATGGCATATCTTGGCGCAGAGCTGCAATTGCCTCTAGCGTGAGCTGCCGGGGGAGGATATTAGGTGACTCTGACCTTGTACTCTTAACCGATATGCACAATTCCGATATCAATGTCTTTGACCAAAATTGTGATCTTGATCAACTTATTGCATTGTATATATGAAAAATATGGTGGCTACAGCGGCTACGCGGCTACAACTCCCTTATAGACCGCGCCATTGCTAGGTTTGTCGTGTAGCCACTACTCAAAAAAGTGGTGGCTACAGGTGGCTACACACCTTTTACTTGGTGGCTACAGCCCCTTTTTGTAGCCACTGTAGCCATTGTGTAGCCACTAAAAATAAGCCTAGTGGCTACACCTCTATCCCTTGATACATAAGGCACACAGCGGTGTTTTGTTGTGGTGTAGCCACTGTAGCCACCATTTTTGCTTGTTCTTTCACGCGCGCGCACGAGGCCGAAATGGAAAGGACCACACTAGGTGGCCCTTGGCTCCGGCTAACTGGGGTTAATCATCCTCTAAGCCATCTCCTTCATCACCCAGTACTTTCTCTCCCAGCACATAGACCCTCATTCCCTTCCCCATACCCGGCAATCTGACCTGTCGCTGTAACCGCTTCTTGTCTTTGCCAGTGAGAAGATAGCCGGCCTCAAGGCACAAGATGGCCGCTCGTTTGGGGTCTCTCCCTTTAGTGATCTCAAGCCAGCCTTGGGGCAGCACAAAGAAGCTCACGCAATCCGACTCCACCTTGCGGTAGCCCACCATATTGGCTGGCCGGTGGTTGGCGTCGAACCAGTCAGCAAAACGTGTGAACTGGTGGGCAAAGACAAAACCACGTACCTGCATCAGGGTGGCTGCGTCCTCCTGATTTCCCAGGTGCCCACGTTCTGCCAGCCAAGCCTTGAGGCAGACCCTCACCGCCCTGATGGCTTCTCCCTCTGGCCAGCCGGTCACACCCAATCTGGTAGCCAGCTCCCCGGCCGCAGCTACCAACGCAAACCGGTTGATGGCTCGCCCTACTTGATTACCCGCCCCCTTGGGTGTCAGCTCGGCAGCCAATTGCTTAATCTCAGCCCTCAACCGCTCACTGTGTTCATCTATCGCCAAGGTCAGGGCTTGCGCATAAGTGCGAAAGGCAATGCCATGATGCTCTTCTGAGTTGGTTTTGAGGGTATCGGCAAAACTGCGGCCGCCATCCATGCCATGAAGCCACTCAAAGGCGCCATGGTGCCCGGTATCACTGGGGATCTGGATAGTCCGCACCTCCATTCCGGCCTGGGTACTCTTCCCAGCACTGGCGGCATGGTCCTCAAGGCTCAGCTCACCGGTGGAGAGGAATAGCAACCGCCAGGCTTTCCGCTCTCTCAGCTCGCCATCCTGTTTACTGCGGCCCTTCCCTTGGCCGTTGGCCAGCATGTAGGCAGTCTGACCAGCCTCCCGCCCGTCCAGCTCGCCCAGTTCATCCAGACAGAGCAGGGCATCATTGCGCCGGCTGGCGATCCCCTCGATGGCGTTGCCGGTAGCCCGCCAGGTTTGGGCATAGCGGTCCGGGTGACCATAGACACTGGCGGCCGCCTTCATCACGGTGGTTTTGCCGTCGGTACTCTCCCCCTTGAGGTGAAAGCCTCCGCCCTCCATGCCGACCAAGGAGAGCAGAGGGGCCGCAAAGGCCAGGGACAGCGCAAAGCAGAGCCGAGAGTTGCCCACGGCCAGCCCTGCGACCCCCTGTTGCCAGCCGGCCAGGGTACCGTGCTCAGTAAAGTCGCTGCTGGTGTAGCCGGCAGTCTGCAGAATGACCCGCTCGGCATCCGGCCCGATAGCGCCCCCTGGCAGCACATAAGCCTTACCATGCCATCCTGTGCGTTCGACACAGGTGATACGCCGCTTTGGTTGGCAGCTCATCAGGTAGGCCGCCAGCCTGCGTTTATGGCTGAGCTCGATAAAGGGCAGCCCCGCATCCAGTAGTGCGGCAAACACCTCTTCACCATTGCGCGGGACCAGGGAGCGCACAGGCATGGCCCACTGGCGCACGCGCCCGGCACTGTCTCGCCACTCTAGCAAGCGGCCATAGCCTCGGCCTTGCTCATCGGAGGTCTCAGCCAACACGTGGATTGGGCTGGCTATTGGGAGCCACTCTTGCCGGGCATCCTCCCCTCTACCGACCGTCGTCAGGGCACACAAACGCGAGCCTCTCACCTCAAATCCAGCCGGTAATGCTTGCCCCTCCTCTGGCTCACCTTTCACCAGATGAAGTGGGGCCACATTAACCATCCAGGGCGCTTCATCGGTGTTTGGGGTCACCTCCAATGTCTGTTCGAAAGCAACGATATCCACCAGCGGCCAAGGCTCAGCATTCTGCCCTTGGTAGCCACGATAGATCTCAGCCCTCGGAGCTTGCTCACGTAGAGCCATGATCAATCGTTTGGCTTTCTTAGAGTGCAGATTGCCATGCTGGTGAACGATGACCCGCTTGGTGGCATCACGATCTGCCATTTTGTAAAGCTTGCCCCCTTCGTCTAGTTGGGCCGGCCCCACGTACAGCACTTGCTCCGGTTCGAGCTCCGGGTCAATCGGGTTGTCTGCTGCTATCGCGTCATTGTGAGCACGCTGCAGGGTCGCCCTGATACCTGCATCCCTGCTGGCTTGTTCACCGGTGTGGATCACGACAACCTGCAGGTCATCCAGATCTGCAAACTTGAGGAAGGCACCGGTCCGGGATGGAGGGCTACTACGATCCCCGGAACCAACTGTTCTTTGGAATACCGTTGTCATTGCATCGCCCTCCGCTTGCTCTCCTTGGTCAGCCGCTTGAAGAGTTCTCGTAGCACCGCGGGTCGAAGTGGATGACGCGATAATTCGCACCACATGCGGCGATTTAGGGTATTGAGCAGTCGCTTACTCATGGCCTGTCCCTCCCAGCAAAACGGTAACCAGCTCCTTGAACGCCCGCTCATCCAAGCCGGCTTTCAGCTCCCGAGCCTCCTTCGCGGTGATAGCCACCGCAGCGCCCTGGGTCTGGGCAATAAAACGATCACGGTCATTTCGGCAAAGGAAAGCACTCAGGGTGCCCCGCTGTGTACGCTTCCCTGTTCTGGGATTAGGTGGACCAATAAAGGTCGGTGGATTCGTGCCATTGGCCCATGCGAAGTAAGTCATGACAACCTCCTTTGGCAGATAGCTGCCTCGCTACGCAAGGCATCAAGCAGAAACAGAAACTGTGTTCGCTCCTGGATGCTGAGGTCGGTTTGTTCTAGCAGCGCCTCAAACTGGTCGAGCAAGGCGTAAAGAGGGAGTGGATAAATGAGGTTCATACGATGAGCCCCCCATCAGGTGGGGTAACCCGGTAGGTGGTCATGCAACAGGGAGGGGGAGTGCAAAGGCGCCAAAGTGCGGCCGAGTGACACGGATGAACAATCAGGGATCTGAGTCGGCTAGATAAAGCCTGGGTGGGGACAGTAGCCATAGTGGCAGCCTCCATATTGGTCAGATTTTCTCTGCCACCAGAAGACGCCAATCTAAGTATGGTGGCAGCCCGGACAAGGTTGGCGTAACTGGTCAATATGGAACCCAGCGCCTCTTGCGAGGCCCTCGCCCGAACCGCCATAACACAGCTGAAGCTGCCAAGCGCATATAGCAAAGCAGCCCCAAGAGATGAGGGTCGAGTACCGACAAAAAACCACGCAAGAGCGTGGGTCGGCTCCATATTAATTCCCGAGACGCCAATCTCGGCAACGGATTTTGCCGTTGCAGGGCGAATCGTACCCTCTTGAACATTGAGGAACAAGCCCACCTCTTGGGATTTGGGCAACGCTTCGCCCTGGGCAGTGAGCCCATATTGTTTTTTCATGGCATACCTCGGAATTAAGCTGCAGGAGGGAGGTGGTTGGACACAGGTGTACGAGCACACAGAATGGCTGCGTAGTCATCGTCCAAAGGGGTTGCTTGCCTCTGGTATCGCCAGTGGTTGACCAGGGCCACCAGCTTATAGGCTTGATCTCGGTCGGCTAGCCAATAGCGCTTGAAGCGGGTGGTCCCGCCGCCGCAGTGCTGGTGTTCGAAAAACGCATCTGTGATGTCTATCCCGTGGTTTCGACGGAGCAGGCCAATGCTATTGCGCAAGTTGAGATCATGGAGTCCAGCCAGACCAGACAAGGCGCTGACACCCTGAGCTCCCTGTTCCAGCAGGTGGAGAGCAACCAATTCGTACTTGGTGATATGCTGACCCTGTTCAAGCTGGGTCGTACCATTCATGATGCGGCCTTTTTCTTTTTGCATCTTCCCCTCCTTAGGCAGCTTTGCCTTGAGCATTGATCCACTCATGAACATCTTCACAGCGCCAGGCAGTGACTCGCGCACCCAACTTGATTGGCTTAGGGAATTTTCCTTCACCAACCATCCTCCACAACGTGGACTTGCTGAACGGCAATGGACCCACCTTGCTGGCCGTCGTTACCAGTTGTGCCTCTCGAATAAACCCTGTTTCTGGAATTTTCATGTGTGCTCTCCTGAAATGAAAAAGCCCAACACAGTGGTCGGGCTTAAGGGGGGTAAACAGTTATCGATAATGAATGGGGTCAGTTTTGGTTTCGTCTCCTCCAATGCAAAAACCCGGCACGATGGCCGGGTTTGGATATGAAAAAGGCCCAATCTCGAGAGAATGGGCCATGATGGGGAAATCGTAACGCTGGTGTGATAACGAGTCAAGCAGTCGCGTAACGTGTCACATCCTCCTACTACCTACCCTACTCTATTGAAGTTCACAGGACGAACATTGCTGCCCTGTTGTGACTCATAGAAATCAGCCAGCCACTGCAATAGCTTACGGCGGTCATCAAGGTACTCAGCCCGGTGATAGGCCGCCCGAACCTTGTTACGCTCAGCATGGGCAAGCTGGCGTTCGATCACATCAGGGTCAAAGCCCTCCTCATTGAGGATGGTGGATGCCAAGGCCCTAAAACCGTGTGGTGTGGCAATTCCTTTGTAACCCATTCGTCCCATAGCATAACTCAGAGTGTTTTCGCTGATGGGATTGGTCAACTTCCGTTCACTCGGGAACAACAGCTCACAATGTCCTGATATCTGACGTAACTCCTCAAGCACAGCAAGAGCCTGACGGGAAAGAGGTACGATATGAGGTACCCGCATCTTCATACGTTCAGCAGGGATCCGCCATTCTGCTCGCGCCAAGTCGAACTCATCCCAGCGAGCAAAGCGCACCTCACCAGGGCGAGTCATCGTCAACATCAATAGGTGGATAGCTAGACGGGTTGCAGGGTTCAGTGGCTCAGCAGCCAAGCGCCGGTAAAACTCCGGTAAGTCAGCACGTGGAAGTGCTGGACGGTGTTCTTGCTTGGTAGCCCTTAGCGCTCCTTTCAGGTCTTGGGCTGGGTTGTAGCTGACCCGCCCAGTCTGGATGGCGTACCGCATGACGGAACTGATCCGTTGCAGCACCCGCCCAGCAGTTTCTGTAGCTCCCCTAGCCTCTATCTTGCGCAGAGCATCCAACATGATCGGCGCTGTTAGCTCTGCTACCGGAACTAGCCCAAGATCAGGAAAAGCATCAGCTTCCAAAGACTCTATAACCCGCTGGGCATGGATTGGACTCCAGCGAGCTAGCTGACTCTGGTGCCACTCCCTAGCAATGACCTCAAAGCTGTTCTCGCTGGCAAGCCGGCTGGCCACCTTGCTCTGCTTTCGGGCAAGACTTGGATCGATGCCATCAGCCAGCAGCCTTCGTGCTTCCTCTCTCTTAACCCTTGCTTCTTTCAAGGAGACCTCTGGATAGACACCTAGCGCCAGAACCTTCTCCTTTCCACCAAAGCGGAACTTGAGGCGCCAGTACTTCCCCGATGAAGTTATAAGTAAAAAGAGTCCCTTTTCATCAGACAGCTTCTGCTGCTTACCAGTGAACTTGGCTTGTCGAGCTGCGGTATCAGATAGCGGCATGGGGGTATCTCCCGATTCAATTGGGGGTACATGACAGACGCTGGGGTTATAAGCCTCCACCTCACAGGCCAGGAATGGCGTGGGATTGCGGGCATGTGGGGGTACTTTTTATCCCAGTGGGAACATGTACCCCCAAAAGTACCCCCAAACTCGGGGGGATGTCATGAGGCCTTATGATACGACGAGAGACAACAAAAAACCCGCAAAGCCTTTAGCTATGCGGGTTTATGGTATGTCTTGATACTGTATGAAACTATAGTTTGGTGCCCGAGGCCGGAATCGAACCGGCACGACGCGAACGTCGAGGGATTTTAAATCTGATTCAGCCCCATGAGAAAACAAGCACTTACATAAAAATCAAAGAGTTAGTGAACCAATGACAGCTAAAAATGACCACCCATTTAAAATTTTGTCGCCACTCTGTCGCCACTTTCAACCCCCACCGGCCAGCATTCTCTGCAGCTTTCCCCACTCCTCGGCATACTCCCGACGCAGATAAAACTGCCGCAAGTTGATGGTGGTTTTCTTAAGAAGACCTGCCTCGGATTCTTCTTTCAGCAGGGTCTGGATATCAAGCCAAAGCCGATCCCTTTCAAAGCCGCTCCAAATCTCAGGGACAGGGGTCAACATGTTGGTGTAACAGACAGGGGCAACCCATTCGAATAACGCTTTTTCCACATGCTCTATGGGAAATGCCTTGGCTACTTTGGCTATGTAGCGATAGTCCACTTCGTTATCCACGAAAAACCCTGAGAGGGCTTCACACAACTCGATATCAGACCTAGTTCCCTTCATCAGAACCCCTCAGCCTCAACCCCACCCGAATTATTCTAAACCACAAACAGAAAGAGGATTTAGACGAATAGCATCCTCCAAGTGATCAGGGGCAAAGTGTGCATACCGCATGGTCATGGCGATGGTAGAGTGGCCCAGGATCTTCTGCAGTACCAGGATGTTACCGCCATTCATCATAAAGTGGCTGGCGAAGGTGTGGCGCAGAACGTGAGTATTCTGCCCGGGTGGCAGTTCCAACCCTGCCCGTTCGACCACCATTTCGAAAGCGCGATAGCAGTCACCGAACAGGCGGCCACGCTTTCTGGGCAACTGGGCATAGAGCTCGGGGCTGATGGGTACGCTGCGGCTTTTCTTGCTCTTGGTACGGGTGAAAGTGATGCGATTGGGGGATACCTGGGACTGGGTCAGCTCCTCCACCTCAGACCAACGGGCACCGGTGGCCAGGCACAGCTTCACCACCAACAACAGGTCGGGGTTTGGGCTCTCGGCACAGGCGGCCAGCAGGCGCTTGAGTTCGTCGGGATAGAGGAAGGCCAGCTCGGCCTCGGCCACCTTGTAGGCTCGCAAACCATCAAGGGGGTTTTCTCCCTGCCACTCCCCTAGCCTTTTCAGTTCATTGAAGACCGCACGCAGGTAGGCATGTTCGCGGTTAACGGTATTGGGAGTGACGCCCTGCTTCTCCTGGTTGATGGCGCGTCGGTCGGTAATATCGCCTGAGAGGCGAGCTTCACGGTAGGCGGCAAAGTCACGGGCGGAAAAATTGACCGCCAGCGGATCTCCCAGGGAATGGCAAACGGTCAGCAGCTTGGACTTACGAGCCTCACCATCGCGCAGGCTCTGGCCATGGCGACCAAACCAGAGTTCGACCAGATCGGAGATATGCCGGCCATCGGTTGGTTCCCCCTGCCCTTCTCGCCAAGGCTTGCCCTTGTCTGGGTCCAGTACAAAGCGTTCGAACGCCAGTGCCTCACCCTTCGTAGCGAACTGTTTGCGGATCCGGGGGGCGTTGGGGTTTTCCTTACTTGGTCGCCCTTCTGGGTAAATCTCGGCCAACCACTTGCCGGATGTCTGTTTTCTTACTGCCATACGCCCTCCGCCAAAAATACTGTAATTATATACAGCAAAGCTGCATGGTTAACAGTATTTAAGTGGAGGAATGATATACATTGCACAGGGCTAGTAACTTATATAAAGTGAAGTCTAATCCATCCAAATCAAATTATATATTGACAACAATGCAAACTGATAATTATTTCATTGCGCTTTACCTGAAAAAATTCAGTTGAAAATGCCCCTACTATGTAAATACATACTCGGGGCCAAAACAAATCAAAATCTAATCAACTCGCCATACCTTAGTCGCAACTTCAGACATCCACTTTTGTAAATCATTAACATTATCTTGGTTCCACTCATTATAAAGAGAGACCTTATTGGCAATTTTAAATTTGGATTCTGCATATGCTTTCTTTTTTTCTAAAAAACTGGCTCTTTTTAAATTATCTTTGTCCAGAAGTAACATATTACCAAGGCGATCTTTGACATCACTTACTCCTTCACCAAAGCTATCAACCCATATCTGTTCAGGATGATAGGGGCATATATGCTCTAATGTTAACTTATCATAATCACACTTATTTCCAAGATACCCTTCAATTTCAGCAAGTAAATATCTTATTTTTCTGGCTGTCTGGCGACTGGGCATTTTATGAAACTCAAACGAATTAAAAAACGTATTATCATTTGGATAAAGCCTATGAAATTCATCTGAATTTTTTACATTGCTCGCTCTTTTGTATGTACCATTTGATACATTAATCGCTATTAAATTATATACTGATTCCTGTTCACTCGGAGATAAATGGCATATTACATTATATCTGATAGACATAACGTAAAGATATTTTACCACTTTAACAAATTCAGAAGGAGTAAACATCTTAAATGCAGGTAAAAGTACAGCTAGAGGCTGCTTGATATTAAATAATCTTATACCTGACAAGTACTCTCTAGCATCTCTATACAATGGGTCTTGATCAGCCCACCAAGAATCATTGGGGTTTATTAGCGATGAGTATATTGGTGCATACTCGATTAATGATTTTAGATACTTGTATGCCTCTTCTGGTGTTTGAACAACCTTTCTCATTGCAGAATATAGTTCATTTTTGGTAACCATTTTACGCTGAGAATTATAATGATACCGAACATAGTCAGAAACGTTATTTTCTCCTACATCAGAAATCATTTCAGACCATTGCTCATCTAACTCATCCAGTTCTTCATCATCAATGCTTTCATCTTTTGTAACAATGGAGAACAAATAGTTTTTAAGTAAATCTGGTGTTGATAACTGAACACCGCGGGCGTTTAATGTCTCAAATACCTTATATGCATTAAGATCATCCTGAACAATGATTTTTGTAAAAACCATTGATGATGAAAAATTCACAATAAACTGAGCAACTTCAGCACCGGTTTTTCCAAAGTCTTTTTTACAGAAATAGGTAAAGCATTTTCTAATTAGTTTGTTTGTCGAAGTTATCCCTCTGCTATTTGGGATCGCCAAATCACCACATATCTTCTGGAAAAACCTATTATTGTTTCTATTCAATTCCAGCTTACTTGTAAGCTTTAGTGAAACGAGGTTTTTATTACCAACAAACTTTTTAGTTATTTCTGAAAGACGTTCTTCATTTTCAAGCTTATCCTCGCCTTTATCTATCATATCTTTGATTGCTTTCATTGCTGCCAAAACAATGATAGATAAAGTAACTAACCTTTGCTGACCATCAATTATTTCATATTGATATTGTTCTTTCTGTTGCAGAACAATATAACCCATATAATGGAAGCCTTCATCATCAAGAACAGCTATATCGTTCCAAAGGTCTTCCCATTGCTCAATATCCCATGCGTAATCACGCTGAAACCTTGGAACTAGATATTTACTTGACCCGCCTATTAACTCATTAAAATTTTCATTTTTCGGTTCCATTAAGAGAAATTGCTTAGCCACAAATACCTCCCCCGTATAAGTGATATATAAACACTCCGCTATTAGCCAAGTCTAACGTCCAATATGTTTTTTTCTAAAGATACGGTGTTCTACCATCACACCGATGATCTGGATGTGTTGCCGATCGGAGTGCATGGTGGGGTAATCATCGTTGAGGGGGACCAGTTCAAACACCTCTTGGCCGTTCTCGTCGATGCCGCGGGGTCGGTACTTTTTGAAAGTTGCCTCGTTGCTGCCATTCTTGGCGACGACGTAATCCCCTGGTTGCGGAGCTTCGTCGGGATCAACGATGATCAGATCCCCCTCTTTGAACTGCGGCAACATGGAGTCACCACGCAACCAAAGACCAAAGCCAAAGGGGCCGATCTCACCGCTTGCAGATACGAACTCAACATTGCCATCGAAGGTAGTGGCCTGCTCACACATCTCGCGCCAGTTGCCCGCTTGGACATAGCTTAGTATCGGGATCCGTTTGCCAGGCAGCATTACCGCCGGTTCGACGTTGTGATAACCAGGAATAGGCTGTTCTTCAGCTAGCTCAGGTGTATCCCCACTCCCTGTCAAAAGCCAGTCAACAGTTACCCCCAGCGCTTCGGCCAAATCGTTCAGATAACGGCCTTTAGGCTGGTTCAGGCCAGATTCCCACTTACTGATTGAAACGCGGGTAATCCCGATTCGCTTAGCAAGTTCGTCTTGGCTCATTTTCTGCGCGCGTCTGCGTGCAGATATCCGGTCATTGATAGTTTCCATAAACCTAAGTTACCACCCTGTACCGTAACTAAAGCAACGAAACCGCTTGATCTCAAATCGACCCTTAAGTTACATTCACCTCATCCCGACACTTATGGAACGGAAAGAGAGGTGAGTAATGCAAAAATCTGAAGTGATAGAGCACTTCGGCACGGTAACAGCAACCGCGAAAGCACTGGGAATTTCACATGTAGCTGTCAGCAAGTGGGCTGAAAAAATCCCGAAGGGCCGAGCCTACCAAATCGAAGTACTGACTGGCGGCAAATTGAAAGCCGAACAGACTCAAACTGCGCAAGGAAGCGCGTAACTTAAGCAACAGGAGGCACTCATGATCATAGCCCCTATCCACATAGACACCCCGGTTTGCACGGTCGAGAGCTTCTCCGAACGGACCGGTTTGACCCAGCGCACGATCGAGAACTACGTGCGTGCCGGGCGCATTCCCATCATGCCCAAACAAGGCCGCGCGGAAAAAGTGCTGATCAACTTAGTGCTCTACACCCAGCAAGCCATGAATCAGCCGGGCCTGGCACCTGCAACGGCGCCAGTGCGTCGTCCCAGAGTGTCGCGCAAGCAGAGGGATGAAAGCCATGTTTGAGCAAACTTGCAGCAAACATAATCACTTTGACTCTGCATGCTCGCGCTTTGCCGCCAGCCATTCTTTGGCCGAAGTGGCCCGCGCTGCAGGTATCGGTGAGCAGGTACTGCGCAACAAGCTGAACCCGGCACAACCGCATCAACTCACCGCTCGGGAACTGGTAGCTATTTATCACGCCACCGAGGGGGACGAGACCCTGTTCGATGGTCTGTTGTTGGAGTGTGGCCTCACTGCAGTGGCTATTCCCAAGGCTGATCGAGCCCCTTCCCTACCCCACCAGGCCATCGATCTGAACGCCAAGATCGCCAGCATTGGCCAGCGAGCACTGGAGCTGACCGACCGCGGCAGGATCACCCGCTCTGAGCGCAACACCCTTGTGAGTGTGGCCACTTCGGCCATGGGGTCACTCGCCATCCTGATCCACGACATTGAGGCCCGCTTTCAAGCGGTCCCGACCCTGGCCTGTGCGTCAGACATCCTGATGCAAACCATGACCATGTAAGGGGGAACCCATGCAAACCCAACGCATTGACCATCAACAACGCAATCTGGCTGGCCTGACGCCAGAAGAACAGGTGGCCATGAACACCGCCGGCTGCATGTTGCTGCGCGAGATGTTCGGCAAGAAGCGCTCGAGCCTCGACACCGACTGGCTGGCACTGGGCCAGGCCAAGAAAGCCGCTATCTGTGCCATCGCCCGCCAGCCTCGGGGCGAACTGATGAGCGCCACGCTGTCGGCATTGCCGCATGCGCAGCGCGAGGCAATCCGCCTTGCGGTGATTGCACTGGAGTACCAAAGCGAATTTCGCGGCGGCTGTGACACCAAGGTGTGGCACCCGGCTCCGGTCACCAGATCTATCAGGGATATCGAGAGGGAGAAGAAAGAGAGAGCAGCAAAGCTGCGCATGAAACGCGCAGTACTGGCAGCAAGCCAGATGACCGGGCAAGGCCCACGTCCTATTGGGCAATAAAAAAGCCCGCATTACGGAGGTGCAACTCCAAGCGGGCCTTATCAACAACGTATGAGGAAGTCGACATGGCAACTTTAGCGATCCCCTGCGCCCTGCGCAACCTTCGCATCCAACAACGCAAGCTGACGGGCCGCTATGGCGCCCGTCTTAGCCAACACCCCGACGGGGTTGCGCTTATGGAGCGGTCAACCGCACTGGCTTGGGCTTCTCTGTTCAGCCGCATCAACCCCTGCACCACTCAACAAGGAGCCTGACCATGAACGCACAACCAACCCAAATCAATCTGCTCAACCACCATGCCGCCAAGCGCCTGCGCCAGTTGCGGGAACAGTTGAAGCTGAGCCGCCCCAAGTTTGCCGACCAGCTCGGCATTCCGCCCACCACGCTCAAGAACTACGAGCTGGGATACCGCGAGATCGGGGGCGGTCTGTTCTTGCTGATCGCCAACCACCCGGAGCTGAAACGCCATGTCGATTGGCTGCTGACCGGTATCGCCACGCCGGAGGTGCAGGCATGAGCAAAATCTTCCATCCCATATCCGAACAGGAGGCGCTGGCCGAGTTGCCGCGCCTGCGCCAGCGGCTCACCGCCAAAGCCCGTCACTCCTCATGCCTCAGAGGAACTGAGGGTAAAACCTTGTTAGCCCAGGCCAAGCGTGCCCTGCGCTGGCACCAGCTGTTTGTCAGCATCAACCGGAGGGCCTGCCAATGAGCGACATCATCAAGATTGCCCGCCAGGCACCCAAGGTGGTCGAAGGGCTGCTGGCCGATATGTTCGCGGCCAATGCCGAAGACAACCGCATCGCCCTGGGCGGGGTTTACTCCGGCCAGCAGTACATCCAGCTACAGCTGGTTGCGACCAGCAACCCGGCTGATCTGCTCGATGATGACGGCGATGAAGACGATGAAGAGGCGGCACTACTCCCCGCTCACAACCAGCTGACCACCCACTGGCTGGCAGCCCGCGCCGAGTTTATCGCCGCCGGTGGTGAGGCCAGAGGCGATCGGGATATCCCCCGAGAGCTGCTGGCACTCGGTGCGGTGCGCTCTGTCTATTGGCTGGCACTGGGTCAGGGCGAAACCGCGCTGGCCAAAGAGATCGGCGAGTGGTGGCAGGAGTGCGCGCCACTGCATGGGCAAGGTGAGGTGATCAAGTGACCCATCACCTGCAGCAGGAACTGACCAGCCTGATGGTTCGCTGGCAAGAGACCTATCGGGAGGACGCAGCGCGGCTGCGTCTTTATCAACGGGAGCTGGCCCATGCGCGCCGGCTACCTGCACGCCCCCGCGTCAGCATTAAGCTGTTGCTGCGCCAGTGTGCGGCCGCCCGTCGAATGAAAACCCATGCTCAGCAGCGCATCAGTGGATGCCTGTTTCGCATCAAGACGTTATCCGCTTAACGCATGACCAAGCTCACCACCCGGCTGCCGCTGTCGAGGAAAGCACAGCTGCAGCGCGTCAACACCCTTTGCAACTCTCTGCCCGGCGTCAACTTTGACGCCGTTTTCGGCGGCCCACGCGGCCAATACGATCTGCTGTGGGCTATCCAGTTGCTCGATGGCCTTTCCCCCGAGTTAACCCGCGACCTGTTCAAGCAATACGCACGACGCCGCAAGGATTGCAGCTTCACCCATTGCCGGGCGGCCAATATCTGGCTGCGTGAGCGAACCCGCTGGGTGCGCCAGCAGCTCCACTCCATCCCGGTCAACCCAAGGGAGATGCGCGATGAAGATGGCCGCAAAAAGGTTGCCCACCAATTCGCCAACCAGACCGCAGCCATTTACAAGAACATCGAACAGGACATCAAAGACGGCGCAGAGCCGGATCTGCTGCAGACCTGGGAGCTAATGCGTCAACCGGCCGATCAGTGGGGCTTTATCGGCAAGATGCCCAAGTTCAAAACCAACGAAGTGCGGGATAACTGGATCCTGAGCGTGCTGGTGCGCCTGCTCTCTGCCAAGTGGTGGGAGAAGCGCGTCAACCGCTGCTGGGATCGGCTGCAGGAGCAGATCAACATTCTGCTCGGCAAGGTACGCAAGGGCGTGTCGGCTTATGTATCGAACGCCACCATGAAGGTGGTGCGTGAACGCAAGCGGGCCATGATGCGCTGGCTGGCCGAGTCGGAAGTGGTCAACGAGCAGTATGACCTGGTCGTGTCGATGAAGGATTGCTGGGAGGCCAGCAACGCCAACCCGGTGAACCGCCGCAACGAAATGATGGTGCGTGCTCGGGGGTTCAATGACTATGCCGAGGAGCAGGGTCATGTGGGGGTCTTCTTCACCTGGACAGCCCCGAGCCGCTTTCATGCCTGGACACAAAAGCACAACGGCAAAGCGGTAGAGAACAAACGCTATCAAGGGGCCACGCCGCGGGAAACCTGCGCCTATCTGGCTAAACTCTGGAGCCGCGCCAGGGCCGCCCTCAAACGGTGGAACGCGCCCGTTTATGGATTTCGCGTTTGCGAGGCTCACCACGACGGCACCCCGCACTGGCATCTGCTGCTATTTATGCGCCCGGAAGATCGCAACCGGGTGATCGGCATCCTGCAACGCTATGCCCTGACCGATGACCATGAAGAATTGGTACGGGATATCAAGGGCGCCCCACCCTTTACCGACTTTACTCCCCGCTTCGACTGGAAAGAGATAGACCCGGCCAAGGGCGATGCCGCGGGCTATATCGCCAAATACATTGCCAAGAACATCGACGGCGCCTACCTGGACGACGACGAAGAGGCTGGCACCGCCGCCGATGAGGGCGCCCTGCATGCCGTGGCTTGGGCCAGTTGGTGGGGCATTCGCACCTTCCAGCAGATCGGCGGCGCCCCGGTCGGGGTATGGCGTGAGCTGCGCCGCATCAGCAACGCCAAGAAGAATGCCGAACTGGTTGGCCCACCCAAGCCAGTGCTGCAAGACCCACGCTTTGAGGCCGCCCGCTTTGCCGCAGATAACGGCATCTTTCGCTGCTATCTGCACGCCATGGGCGGTGCACTGGCGACCCGCGCCGAACACCCTATCAAGCTGGCCCACCTTATCGAGGAGCAGGCCAACAGCTATGGCGAAGACATCAAGCGCCTGATGGGCATTACCTCTGCTCGCCTGGGCATCAAGACCCGCCTGCAAGGGTGGGAAATTGTGCCTGCCGGTACTCATGAAGCCAGGAAAGCTGGCCAGGCTGCAGCGAGTGGGGTTGGGGTTAAGACGGGCGACAGCCCGGCACCTTGGAGCTCTGACAATAACTGTACGCTACCGGATCCTGATGCCTTCGCAGACCAGATCATGAGGGAACAATGGGGATTATCGCCCTTCTCCATCGACCGTTTGCGGGCTGGCGCCAGTGTCAGCACGGACGGTTTCACCCTTTGGCTGGAGAATGGCCAGGTGCAATCGAGCCGAACGCTACCAAGTGAACCGGATTGGCAGCCAGAAGGACTACGGCCCGCCGAACAGGACCACCCGGATGAGTACGCGGTACCGGAAGGCGATCCGGACTGGCCGATGCTGGTTGAACTGTGCGGTGAGATCTACCAAGCACAAGGCCACACCGGGGCGCACCGCTGGATCGAGATACTGCCGGAGCCCTATCAGTCACACATGTGGGCTGAACTGGAGAAGCTGGACACCCCGGAGTGGCTGCAAGAACAGGACGTCTACAGCGAGGATTGGGCCTGAACATCAAGCGGAACATCTGCCGCGAAGAGTACCGCCGCTTTCAAAGGCGATTTAGTGTGCTCCTTTCTCATATCCCTAAATTTGATGTGTCGAAAATAGACGGATACAGCTCATAACTCAACCTCACTCAGCATAAAACGTCTTCATTTGAGGTACGATGGATATCCCAGTATGGAGGAGTGATATGAGAAATGTTGCAAGGAAAGGCGATCCCACCAGCACTGGTGGCGCGATCCAAGACGGGGACAGCAGCTGGCTCAGCGAAGGCTCCCCAACCACGTATATCGGGATGATCGCGACCTGCCCTGCTTGCAAAGTCGGACAGGGCCCTATCGTCGCCGTCGGCCCCCGTTCCATCATCGGCCCGGGCGGGCCGGTCGCACTGCAGGGCGATTATGTAGCTTGCGGCTGCCCACCGATGAGCAACACCATTCAGCCCGTCCAAGGGACAACTGTCGGTGACAATCAGGGCGGCGGAACAAAAGCAAGAGCAGCAGCGGCCCCCGCCAGCACCCAATCACCCGTTGAGTTGCCCGCCAACGCTCCAGGGTTCTGGCCGCCGTACAACCCGATCACCGGCAAAAAACTTGATGTTACCTATACCCACAAAGAGCAGGTTATCGCATTCCTAACTCTGGATGAGGCCAGGGAGCTATGGAACCAGCTCAACGGCAAAGAGGTTGCTGGCAACATCAAGACAGTCAAAGACTCCGCCGAGCGCATAAAATTGGCCCATGACACCGCCAAAGGACTGGGCGGCCTTGGGGTCCTTGCATACACCAAAGTGATAAATGGTGAGCCTTACACCATCGTCAAAAACTACCAGCTTGTAAGAAAAACCATCCCAGGCAACATCTGGAAGGCCGGCAATCCGAACATATTGAGGCTGGGGATTGGGGCCAGGGCAAACACACACCTGGTTAAGATGGGGATCGTTGCCGACATTTACTTCACCGTCTCGGTGAATCTGATCCAATACTGGGCCAGCGATGAGCGCGACACTATGGCGCTATTCGGTAACATTGGGGCCGACATTACAAAGGGACTGATTGCATCTGGCATAGCGCTGGCCCTGACTGGATTTGCCATGTCCGTTTTGCCGGTCACAGTCATGGCTAGTGGGATCTACTTCGTTGCCGGCTCCATAGGTGCAGGCTGGGCGATAGACCAACTCGATGACCAGTTCAAACTCACGGAAAGACTGACCGACACGATCAGAGAGAACGTTAAGGAATGACACGCGAACCAATGCCGCTAACTTTAAGGGTTGGCGGCCTTTTCATGTTATGTACCAGCGCCTTGCTTGCATGGTCGGCTGGAAACGCTACTTGTGAACTACTGGCATTAGTCACAGGCACCCCACCAGACCCTTTGGCGACCCAGGACTGGCGAGGATGGATTGCAACCGCATTCACCGCGGCTGGTGTACCTTTCTGCCTATATCTAGGCGCCAGGCTGACACTTGGGAAGTACCGGCCAGCGCCCGACACATCAGCAAGTACCGTTCAACGTAACAGCCGCATTGTCATGGTGTGCGCTGGACTGACCATCCTTGCTGGGTTGTTTGGCTGGTGGCTCGCCAGTTCTGCAACAGAGCGTTTGGGCTGGCAATCATGCGAGGTACGCCAAGGCACATGGAAGTTCAGCAAAGGCATTCTCTCTCGTGACTGCGTAGCTCATGGACTCAAGCCCAAGGAGAAACAGCGCCATAAGCCGCCAGAGGAACGGGTCATCAGTGAGTCGGCTCATGGATTTGGCGTCCTTTTTGGCAAGCCAAACCCCGATTACACACTGCCAGGGAGGCTAGTTGATAGCCCGGACTTTAAAGTGACTCTCCCAGAGGACCGCTGGGAAAAGATGACCCTCAACCGATATGGAGAAGTTGTACCTAATGAGGGCAAGCCGAGCGAGGCGATAGGTGTAGATAAATGAGAGCTCGCTGGACTGTCACTCTCCTGGCGACAGTAGGGGTCTTGGCCATAGCCACCTTGTTTTACACCATGGCAGACCTACCGAAGGCGGAAAGACCAGGTATCACCCCCTCCAGTCATGGAGTGGGTGTCCTGTTCGGTTCGCCACAGTACCAGGTGAAAGGCGAGCTGGTAGAGGGGGGCTTTCTGGATAAGCCGCAGCAGGATGGAAAGGGGGATACAACCGCCCCCCAAGACGTGCCTGCCAACCATGAACCACTCAAAGCCCCTAGCAATGGCACCGCCAGCACACACGATTTAGAGCGAGATGGCATAAGACAATAGAAGAAGCCAAGTTCAGAGCAACATCGTTGCTGTATACCAGTTATGACCAAACGTAAAAACAGCTTTTAACCCGTAGTTTTTACATAACTCAATTGACCACCATAACTAAAATATGCAATCTAATGATTGCCAATCGCGTCTATTCGACTAGTTCAAAATTCGTTTTATAGCTGTAAACAATATTGTCACAAGTTATGGGGGAGAAAATGGAAGAAAAGATTTTTTTCAATCAGGGAAATGTCAGTGTGAGTAACAGCAGATTCATTGTAGATGGGCAAACTTACGCAATGAACAATGTTACCTCCGTAAAGTCTGGAGTTATCAAACCAAATAGACTCGGTTCAATTATTATGGGACTCATAGGCTTAGCGATGATGCTGAGTGGAAGCGGCGGAGTGTTTATAGGTGGACTTGTCCTGTTAGTAATTGCAGTGCTTTCATGGATGGGTAATAAAAAGCAATATACTGTCCTCCTACATACATCCTCAGGTGAAAACCAAGCATTAGCAAGCCCAGACGAATCCTACATTAGGACGGTTATTAACTCTCTCAATGATGCAATTGTTAGTCGTGGGTAATGCATCATTATTTTATTCCTAAATGACCAATAACCATCTGACGCGCCTCCGGGGTCAGTGAACTAATCAGGCTTAATGCTAACTGGCTGGTTGTTCGGGAAGATGGGCTCAAGGTATGACTAAACGAGAGTGTGGCCACCCAGCTGTGGCCACACTCGGCATCGGTGCACTGGCAGTAGAGATCCGAGACATCATCGCTCAGTCGGTTGGTCTTGGTAATGCGGCCCCGCTGGCCACACACTTTGCAATAAACCCGCATTACGCCCCCTTTTCTATCCAAATCAACAGCCTATCTTGCCACAGCAAACACTGTTTGTTTATACAGCTGAGCCGATATTCTCCCGAAAATCGACCCAGAGGGATCGGGGGAGTCCCGCGCTGTTGATGGCATCCTGGATAAGCTCGCACAGCGGCAGCACCTCGTTGCGGGCATAGGTCGCATCGTACTTCTCGGGATCCCCGAGCCCTCCCCCGCCATTGGTCGGAATGATGCCGGCAAGCGCCGCCGGGAAGCGGTGAGAGGTCAGTACATCTTGGGCGGTGATCCCCTTAATGGCGGCGAACTCGTCCTTGGTGGCAATATCCCCCACGGGAATCAGCTTGATGCCATCGGGCTTACCGTCCGGGATGTTCACGAACATCGAGCGGAAGTTTCCCACCCCCTTGCTGCTCGCGATCATCTCCTTCATCTCCTCCTCGGTGTCGTCGTCCATGTTCGGGTCGGTTGCGTAGAAGATGAACCCCATATGGGCACCGTTGAGGAAGTATTTGCGCCGAAACAGGGTGGCGTCCTGATTGAGCAGCGCTGACTGCAGGCCGCCCAGGTAGTCGGGCATACCGTAGATCTGCTGCTCGGGGTCGTACTGGGCCAGCCAGATGATGTCCTCCGGCCGGTAAATCAGGTTCGGCTTGCCCTGCTGCAGGTAGACAAAGCAGCCATCCTCGCGCCGGCGCAGGTAGACGCTCGAAAGCGGCAACAGCCCTACCACCTGGTTAAAGCCGTTGCGCAGTTTAAGCAGGCCCGCGTCCCCAAACTGTAGGTAGTTGTGGGCAAAGGCGGTGACCGTGGTGCGCTGGTTGGTAAAGCGCCCCGCCACCATATTGCGGCGTGCCATCAGGATGGCACCGTGGTGGGCATTGGCTCGCACCACCTTGGCCAGCCCCTTGCGCTCGATGGGCGGCTGGTAATACTCGCCATAGGGGTTGTAGAACACCCCGGTGTAATCGGTCATCCAGGCCGTGGGGTCGATGGCCTCCGGCATGCTGAACGCCACCGCGCTCTTTGCTGGGGTGGCCGCCCGGGCCGGTTGGGGTTTGTGTCGCTTGGTCATGCTGCCTTTCTCTCCTGGCTGGTTGCCCAGGTGGATTTACGTTTTCGGGTGGTATCGAGCGGCTCGTTAGCCACGGCGTGGGCGATGGCAAAAAAGACGTCGGCGTGACCGGTCACATTGTCGCGGGCTGCCCGAAACGTCATCTGGCCGCCGCCAGTGGTGCTGCGCTTGATGGCGAGGAACGCCAGCGGTATATCCCGATCTGCGCTGTCCCACTCGATGCGGTTGGCCTCGACCACGTCGATCATCTTGAGCACCAGCCGCGATTTGCTCTCGATGCTGTAGTTGATGGGGTGGCATATCCCTTTGAAGGTGGGCTTCAAGAGGTCATACACCCCGGCGCCGATGCCGGAGACATCGACCCCGAGATAGGTGACCCGAAACTTCTTGGCGATGCGCTCGATCTCCTGCGCCTGGTACTGGAAGTTGAGCCCGCGCCAGTAGTGCTTCTCCAGCACACGGAACCGCTCGCCGGCCACCATGGGCGGTGCGACCACCACCAGGGTGGCGTTATCGCGGGTGCGGCTCGGGTCGTAGCCCAGCCACACCTCGCGCCGGCCGAACGGGTCAGACCGCCCGGGCTTGTAGTCCTCCCACCGGCTGGGGTCTACCCCGGCCCGCTCCATGTCCTGGAACTTGAACACCGACAGCGCATCGTCGATAAAGCGGCACATGTAGAGCCTGTCGAACACCTCCTCCGGGTACTCGTCTTTCAGCTCCTCGATGTCGATGAGGTTACAGCCAAGGCGAATGGCATCCTCGATGGTGATGACGTAACGCCACTGCCTATCGGGGCAGACGCGGCCACCGTCGCGCAGGTCATTTTCGCCCGGGAAATCGATGGCCACCCGGCTCGGGCGTTGCCCCTTCCAGCGATCCCCGGTCCAGAACCGGTACGCTTCGTGCACCTTGCTCGACGGGGTCGAGAAGTAGGTCTTGCGCCAACGCGATTGGGTCGCCATGGCGCTGGCCACGTCGGAGAGCTTCTCGAAGTTGGGGATCCAGAAATACTCGTCGATATAGACGTTGCCAGAGCGGGACTGGGCGCTGTTGGAGTTGGTGGAGCAAAAATGCAGCTCGGCCCCGTTCGACAGGACAATGGGGTTGCCGGTCAAGGTGACGCCGAGGAAGGTCTGGGCAATCTTGCAGATGTAGGAGCGAAACACCTCGGCCTGGGCGCGGGTGGCGGACAGGAATATCTGGTTGCCGCCGGTCAGCACCGCATCTTCCAGCGCCTCGCCGGCGAAGTAGTAGGTCATGCCGATCTGGCGGGATTTGAGGATGTTGCGGGTACGCGGTAGCGTCGGGTCGTTCTTCGCCTCCCGGCAGCGCAACTGATAGCCAAATAGGGTACCCAGCCACTCGGCAAAGTCATCGGCCGTCAGGTGGCTGACCTCGTTCTTGCACTTCTTGCCGCCCTTGCGGCCACCATCCTGGCCACCCCGCCCCCGTGGGGTTCGCTGCGGGGCGGGTTCCTCTCCTACTTCACGTTGGGCCTTGATGGCCTGCTGGCGCTCGGCCCACTTGATGGCCTTCTCTTTGAGGCTGACATGGTGGCCGATAAGTCGGTCCAGTTCGTCCAGCTCAGCGCTGGTTTTCTTCTCCCGCCCGAGCAGCGACTGCACCCGGCGGGCAATGGCATCCTCCACCGCCTCTTCGGTCAGCAGATCGCGCCAACCGTACTTCTCGGCCCAAAAGTAAACCACACGGCAGGAGTTGAGCCCCAGTTCGTCCTTGATCTCCTGGGGTGTCCATCGTTTAAGGTAGAGTCCCCGCGCGGCATTGCGGATCTCTTCGGGATACGCCACGGCGCCTCCATCAGGTGAATGATGGCGCCATCATAGCCAGCCCCTCCCCTTGCTTATCTCACTGATGTTCCACGCAATTCGGATATCTGCCAGATCCGAATCGCCACGAACACAACTGGATGAAACCCCCTTGCTGACCCGATAGCCTGACCCCGCATCTATTGGGAGCAGGCATGAACGAATCAACCTTGAGAACTGGCTGGGTCTGTATCGCCACCGAAGGCAAAGCGGTGGATGGGCGGGATATTACCCGCGACTGGCTCACCGACATGGCCGAGACCTACGATCCGACCTATTACACCGCCGTCATCTGGCCGGAGCACGACCGCTGGTCCAGCTATGGCACGGTGCAGGCGCTCAAGACCGAAGAGGTGGATGGCAAGCTCAAACTGTTCGCCATCCTCTGCCCGAATCGCGACCTTATCTACTACAACCAGAACGGCCAGTATCAGTTCTGCTCCATCGAACCCTTCGAGAACTTCGCCGATCTGGGGCGTACCTACCTGCTGGGCCTCGGTGTCACCGACGAGCCTGCCAGCACCGGGACCACCCATCTCAAGTTCAGCAACAGCAACAAGGGACAGGCCGTTGGCACCAGCGAGCCGCTGGACCTCTCCATGTTCAAGCTACCCAAGCACGAGAAGGCCGATGGCCTGATCGCCAAGTTTTTCAGCTTCCTGGCCAGCCATGGCGAGCAAGCGCCCACGACTCCCCCCAGCCAACCCGAGGATGAGGAAATGAAACCAGAACAGTTCGATCAGATGCTGGGGGCCCTCAACGGCCTTGGCACCAAGATCGATGCCTTCAGCGCCAAGCTGGACGCCAAACCGGCCACCGACGACACCACCCAACCGGTCACCGAGCCCGCCAAGGTGGACGAGCAACCCGGCATCACCACCGAGCAGTTCAGCAAGCTGGAACAGACCCTGGCCAGCCTGACCGACAAGTTCGGCGAGCTGAACAGCAAGATCGACCAGTTCTCTGTCGAGAAGCCGGGCCAGCGCCCGGGCGCCCTCGGCGGTGACGATACCCCCGCAGTCTATTAAGGAGCGACCGTGAGCCAGACCCTTACCGTCCAGGCCATGCAGCGCCTGGAGCAATACAGCAACGCCCTGGCCAAGGCCTACGGCATCCCCGTCAACGCGCTGGCCAAGCAGTTCAGCGTCACCGGTCCGGTGGAAACCGGCCTTCGCGCTGCGCTGCTCGCCTCCGTCGAGTTCTTGGGCCTTATCACTTGCCTCGACGTAGACCAGATCAAGGGCCAGGTAGTGCAAGTGGGCATCGGCAAGCTGTTTACCGGCCGCAAGAAGGATGGCCGCTTTAACGGCAAGATCGGCGTCGCCGGCAACACCTACGATCTGAACGAGACTGATTCCTGTGCCTCGCTCGACTGGGCCACCCTGTGCGTCTGGGCCAACGCCGGCAGCGAGGGCGAGTTCCTGCGCCTGGTGGGCGATTTCATCAACAAGGCGTTTGCCCTAGACATGCTGCGCGTCGGCTGGAACGGCGTGGAAGCGGCCGACGACACCGACCCGACCGCCCATCCGCTGGGTGAAGACGTCAACAAAGGCTGGCACCAGCTGGCCCGCGAGTGGAACGACGGCAGCCAGATCATCAAGGCCGATGACGGCCAAAAGATTTACTTCGACCCGAACGGCCAGGGGAACTACAAGACCCTGGACGAAATGGCCTCAGACCTTATCAACAACACCATCGATCCGCTGTTTCGCCAGGACCCGCGCCTGGTCGTGCTGGTCGGTACCGATCTGGTGGCCTCGGCTCAAGCCAAGCTCTACAGCGAAGCGACCAAACCGACCGAGCAGATCGCCGCCCAGAAGCTGGCCGAGTCCATCGCCGGGCGCAAGGCCTACATCCCGCCCTTCTTCCCGGGCAAGCGGATGGTGGTCACCACCCTCGACAACCTGCACATCTACACCCAGCGCGGCACCCGCAAGCGCAAGGCCGACGATAACCAGGACAAGAAGTGCTTCGATAACCAGTACTGGCGGATGGAAGGCTACGCCATCGGTGAGTATCTGGCCTATGGCGGCTTTGAAGAGGCCGACATCGAGATTGGTGCCGATCCGGCAGTGGTTGCGGCAGCTGCTGAGGCTGCAGCCAAGAAAAAAGATGCTGCAGAGCAGCAAGGCTAAGCCATGAGTTCACCGGGTCAACGCCACAAGCAACGGGTACAAGCCATGAAGGGGGCCGCGCAAGCCGCCTGCACGGGCATGGCCACCGGCGCGGTGGCGGACAGCCTGCACCTGCAGATGATTGCCCTGGAGCAGGACATCGTGCGCCTGCGCAAGCTGGCCCGCATTGGCGATCGGGTGAACATGAAGCGCAGCGAGCTGATGCCCAAATACCGCCCCTATGTGGAGCGCTATCTGGCAAGCGTCGCGCAGTCCAACCAGCCCTATCAGAACGAGCTGTTTCAGCTGCTCACCGTCTGGGCCTTCGATGTGGGCGATTTCGACACCGGCATCGCCTGGGCCGAGCTCGCTATCGCTCAAGGCCAGCGCACCCCGAACAACATCAAGCGGGACTGGGCCCACTTTGTGGCCGACACCGTGCTGGAGTGGGCCGAGAAGCAAGCGGCCGAGGGCCATGCGGTCGAGCCCTGGTTCTCCCGGGTATTCGACAAGGTGCGGGGTGACTGGCGCCTTAACGAGAAGCTCACCGCCAAGTGGTTCAAGGCAGCGGGCTGTCTGCTGCTACGTGACCAGGACGGTCAGCCACGCCCCAGTGCCGTGGGTGACAGCGCAACGCTGGAGCAAGCCGACCACTGGCTGGCCCAAGCAGAGAAGCTGCACAGCAAGGTGGGGGTCAACACCCTGCGCCAGAAGATTGCCATGCGCCTGCGGGTGCTCAATCCCGAATAACCAACCGACTCTCCGCGCCGTCGCACCCCGGCGCGAATGCCATGGAGCGCCTTTGGTGAATCCAGCGGCAATTGCGTGGCAACAGGGGTGCACCTATTCAACCAGCGAGGTCACTGATGTTTGCAGGCAAGGATATCGACTACAGCGCCGCCACTATCCGCAATGACGGGTTTTGGCCCGATGTGGCCGTGGCCGATTTTGAGCGCCGCCGCGCCCTGCCTGCCGACCTTGACCCGCAAACCACCGGCGCCGCGCTACTGGCGGCCATCTCGGAAATCAACCTGCAACTGGCGATGCGCCAGGCTGCGCTGATGGCCGAGGGCTATGCCAGTGCCGCCGAGGTACCGGGGCCAAGCCTTGAAGGTGGCACTAATGCGCTAACCGAGCAGTATCTGGCCGCCGTGTTCGCCCGCGCCAAGGCTGCCCTCTTGCCGGAGTTCGCCAGCGTCACCGAGCGGCCGGCAGCCAACAACCTGGCCGAGCGGGCGCTGGAGCAACGGGCCCAACTGCTGGCCGAGAGCCAGCAACTGGTACGCAGCATCAAGGGCAAACATCGGGCGGGGGTCTCGTTGATATGAGTAAAGAGATGAGTGAACAGCAGGCCCAGGGCTATTTCCTGCACGCCCTCCACGCCGAGCTCAACCGGGTGCTGCCGGCCAAGTGCCGCAAGACCCTCGACAGCTGGATGGAGAACGGAACGATCCGGCTCGAATCCCGCAACATGGGCCCCACCGGTGTGGACGTGGCCTGGCTCACCTATCAGGCGGTGTTCATCGTTGAACAACTGCCCTTTCGTGAGCTGGATCCGGCCATCGTCTTGGCCGCCGTGGCCGCCTGGGTGCAGGAGCACGACTCGTTTCGCGAACAGTTTGCGCTGGCCGACCCTGAATATGCGGTAACCCCGAACGATGAGAAGAGCGCCGATCTCGAGATCCAGCTCGCCTTTACCGAGCCGCTGCGCCTTATCGAGCACCCGAGCGGCCCTATCAACTGGCTCGGCAAGCGTTGGCAGGTGGCCCCCTATGAGATCTGGGTGGCCGACCACATCGACATGAACGTCGGTGACACCGGCCATCACCAGGTAGGTGGCCCGGCATGATCACCATCACCCTGGACGCCCGCCGCAGCCAGGACCAGCTCAACCTGCTGGCCCTGCCACCCCAGAAGCGCAAGCGCCTGGTGTGGCGCGCCGCGGCCGAGCTCAAAAAGCTGGCGGCTCGTCATGTGCGCCAGCAGCAGGACCCCAACGGCAAGCCCTGGGCACCGCGCAAGCGGGGCAAACGCAAGATGCTGCGCGGCCTGCCCAAGCTGCTGGAGATCCACACACCCAATCAGGACGTGGCCGAGCTCGGGTTCAAACGGGGGACGATGAACGCCCACGCGGGGGTTATCGCCAACACCCACCAAAAGGGGCACACCTATCAGGTGACCGCGGCCAGCCGGCGCCGCATTGCCCCCAGTGAAGGCGGTAAGCAAAAACCGGCGACCAAGGCGCAGGCCCGCAAGCTGCGCGAGCTCGGGTTCAAGCGCCCGGGGGCGCGCAAGGGGTCATACCGCTCGGCGTCGCTCGGCTGGATCACCGGCAATCTCAACTACGCCCAGGCGGGATTGCTCATCAGGAAGCTCAAGGATGAACCGGTGAAAACACGCTGGGAGATTGAGCTCCCTGCCCGCCCGTTCCTCGGCGCCAACGCCAAACAACGGGAGCAAGCCTTTGCCCGTGCCCTGCAGAGCATCGACTACGGCTGGGACGTCAACAAGCAAGAGATGAAGGGGAAATAACGCCATGTGGCCTTATGTACAGATCAACAACTTGAACCAGATGCAGGGGCCAGTGACCGAGGTCGAGCGCCACCTGCTGTTTGTCGGCACGGCGCCAAGCAATACCGGCAAGCTGCTCTCCCTCAACACCCAGAGCGACTTTGACCAACTGCTGGGCGCCGCTGACAGCGAGCTCAAAACCAACCTGCAGGCCGCCATGGCCAACGCTGGCCAGAACTGGACGGCAGCCGCCTATGTGCTGCCCACCGACATGGACTGGAAAGATGCAGTCCGTGAGGCCCAGAAGACCCAATCCTTTGAAGGGGTGGTGGTACTGGGGCAAGAGTGGGATGAGGCCAAGATCAACGCCGCCCACGCGCTGAACCAGGAGCTGATCGCCAAGTGGGGTCGCTGGCAGTTCATGCTGCTGGCGGTCGCGGGGATCAATGCCGCCGAGCAGGATGGCCAGAGCTGGAGCGACTACGAGGCCGCCCTGGTCACCCTCCAAGATGGCATCAAGGCCGAATCCGTCACCCTGCTGCCGCAGCTGTGGCCCAACCTCGCCGGCGCCTACGCCGGACGTCTGTGCAACCGGGCGGTGAGCATTGCCGATACCCCGTGCCGGGTCAAAACCGGTGCCCTGGTCGGCCTTGGCAACAAGCCCAAGGACAAGGACGGGATCGAGCTGCCGCTGGCCACCCTGCAAACCCTGGAACAAAACCGCTATTCGGTGCCGATGTGGTACCCGGACTATGACGGCATCTATTGGGCCGACGGCCGCACTCTGGACGCCGAGGGCGGCGACTACCAGGTGATCGAAAACCTGCGGGTGGCCTACAAGGTGGCGCGCCGGATGCGGGTACGCGCCATTGCCCGTATCGGCGATCGCTCGTTCAACTCCACCCCGGGCAGCACGGCCGCCGCCATTCTCTACTTTGGCAAAGACCTGCGCGAGATGGCCAGGACCACCACCATCAACGGCCAGCCGTTCCCGGGCGAGATCACCTCCCCTCGGGATGGCGATATCGCTATCCAGTGGACCGACAAAAACCACGTCTCCATCTACGTGGTGATCCGCACCGTGGACTGCCCCAAGGGGATAACCATCAACATCATGCTCGATCTGAGCCTCACCAATGGGGAGGGCTAAGCCATGACCAGACGCATTTCAGGGCAGAGCTTCGACATTGAACTACTGGGCACCATGGTGCACGTCGAGAAGGCCAGCCTCACCATCACCGACAGCAGCGCCGTGGCGCAAACCCGCGGCATCCCTGACGGCTATGTGGATGGCGAGGTATCGGCCGAGTGCGAGTTCGAGCTCGATGCCAAGAACTTCAAGCTGCTGAGTGATGCCGCCAAACGGGCCGGCAGCTGGCGCGGGCTGAAACCGGACGATGTGCTGTTCTACGCCGACACCGGCGACGAAACCATGAAGGTGGAGGCCTTCGGGGTGAAGTTGCAGATCGCCGACCTGCTCGACATCGACCCCAAAGGGGGCAGCAAGGGGGTGCACAAGCTCAAGGGCATCGTCACCTCCCCCGACTTCGTTCACATCAATGGCGTGCCGTACCTCTCGGATGACGACACCCGCCACCTCAAAGGGTAAGGGGGCCAGGTGGACGATATCGACCGCGCAAACAGTCACGCCGCCCGAATGCTGGCCGTACATCTGGCCAACCAGGTGGGCAAAGGGCGCTACCAGGGGGAGAGCCGGCACCGCTGCGAAGAGTGCGACGACCCCATCCCGGCAGCACGCCGTCAACATGTGCCGGGGGTGCGGCTGTGCGTCCCCTGCCAGAGCCGTGCCGAGCGACACGGGCGATAACGAGAACGGGATATGAAATCTATGCCGAACAAAGACCCCACCCTCTGGGCCGCCCTGATGGCCTGGCTGATGGACAACTGGCCCGCCGTGTCCGGGGCATTGCTGGCGCTGAGCATCTCTTTCATGCGCATCACCTATGACGGCGGCAGCGGGCGTCGCCGTCTGATCGAGTCCACCCTGTGCGGCCTCATTACCCTGGCCGCGGCGTCGGGCACCACCCTGCTCGGCGTCCCCTATGAGGCGGCCCCCTTTATCGGCGGTGTGGTGGGGCTGCTCGGGGTGGACATCATCCGCGAAAAGGCCAAGACAGTACTGAGCAAAAGGGGGAGCAACGATGCCGCGTAGTCACTGCCACCCGCAGGTGGCTGCGTTTCTCGACATGCTGGCCTATGCCGAAGGCACCAAGGGCCGGGGCGATGACGGGTACAACAAGCTGGTCAATCCGGCGGGGTTCTTTGAGAGCTACACCACCCACCCGAACGTGCTGGTGCAGGTCAACAAGACCCTGAGCAGCACCGCGGCTGGCCGCTATCAGTTCCTGTCAAAGCACTGGGCCCACTACCGCGACCAGCTCGGCCTGCCGGACTTTGGCCCCGAGTCGCAAGATGCCTGGGCAATCCAGCTTATTCGCGAGCGCAAGGCGCTGGACGATGTGCTCAAGGGTCGTATCCGCGAGGCTATCTCCAAATGCGCCAATATCTGGGCCAGCCTGCCGGGGGCCGGCTACGGTCAGCGCGAGCACCAGCTGGCCGACCTGCAGGCCAAATTCACCGAGTTCGGCGGGGTACTGGCATGAACACCTTCAAGGCACTGCTCTCCAATGTGCTGCTCATCCTGGTGTTGGTGATGGGCGCCGCCCTGCTTCTTGGCAGCCGAATGCTGGAGAGCCGGGGCAAAGCGCTCGCCACCGCCAACGAGACCATCAACACCCTGCAGCAGACCAACCAGCTGCAGGCCAGTCAGCTGGCGACACTGCTGCGCGATGCCGCGGGGCTGCGCAAGTTGCTGGATACCCAGAACGCCGCCCTGGCCGAGCTCGACCAACAACAGAGGAAAACCGCCGATGAACTGCAACAAGCGCTGGCCACGCCGCCGGCGGGCCGCCCGGACTGCGCTCGCGAGCCTCTGCCTGACGCTGCTCTGCGCCTGCTCCAGCCAGCCCCAAACCGTGGTGCAAACGCAGCTGGTAAAGCGGCTACCACCGCCGGGACTGGTGCCCCACTGCCCGGAGCCTGATTTCAAGGGGCGCACCTACGGCGATGCCGTGCGGTTTATCCCCACCCTGCAGATGGCGCTGCGCCGCTGCCAAACACAAATCAACACCCTGAACCATTGGATTGAACAAGAGGAAAACACCCCATGACCACTCCCATCATCACCCTGGACGTCGCCGGCAAAGAGCTGAAGTTCGCCCCCACCATGGTGGCCTACAACGGCTTTATCAACGACATGATGCCAAGCGACAAGGTGGCGCCGGCCCACAACTACCTGAAAAAGATCGTCTGCCAGGAGAGCAAAGAGGCGCTCGATGAGCTGCTCAAACGCCCGGGCGCGGCGCTGCAGCTGGCCGGTGCCATTAACCAGCAGTTCGCCCCCGATCTGGAGATCACCGTAAAAAACTGACGGCGCGCGCCGAGGCTATCGAGCGCAATCACCTGGAGCAGGCGCTGGCGCTGCGGCGCCACTACCTGCCCCATGACGAAGACGACATCGACAGCTTGGCCCGCGCCCTCTGGTTAGACCGACACGCTCGGGAGTCCCACGCCGCTGCAGTGGCCGAGGGCATCACCAACGCATTCAACGGATAACGATCTATGGCCTGGATGGAAAAATTGATGATGCAGGTGGCTTTGGTGGATCAGGTCACCAAGCCCCTTGCTGGCATCAATGCCCAGATGGACAAGGTCAGCAAGGCCGGCCGTCAGGGCTGGAGCAGCATGGCAATGGGGGCCACCACGGTGGCCGCCGGCGGCATGGCGATCCAGTCTGCCTTGGGCCCGGCCATCGAGATGGATCGGGCGCTGGCCGAGGTGGCCTCGCTCGATGTGCAAGAAGATGTGCTCGGGGCGCTCGGGCGCGAGGCGTTGAAGCTCTCTATCCAGTACGGGGAGTCAGCCACCGAGATTGTCCGCTCCTCCTACGATATCCAGTCGGCGATCGCTGGACTCGAAGGTAACGAGCTGCCCGCCTTTACCCGCGCCTCGACCACCCTGGCCAAAGCGACCAAGGCCGATACCGCCACCATCACCAACTACATGGGCACCATGTACGGCATCTTCGAGCAGCAGGCCAAGCAGATGGGCAAGGCCAACTGGGTCGAGGATGTGGCCGGCAAGACCGCACTCGCGGTGCAACTTTTCAAGACCACCGGCCAAGGCATGGCCGACGCGTTCGGGGCCATCGGCGCCAACGCCACCGCCGCCGGCATCGCGATGGACGAGCAGTTCGCGGTGCTCGGGCAGTTGCAGGCCACCATGAGTGGCGGCGAGGCCGGTACCAAGTTCAAGGCGTTTCTGGCCGGCGTCGGCAATGCCCAGAAGGCGCTCGGCATCCAGTTCACCGATGCCGCGGGCAACATGCTGCCGGTGCTCACCATGCTGGACAAGCTCAAGGCGCGCTATGGCGAAACCCTGAGCGTGGCCGAAGGGGACGAGCTCAAGAAGGCGTTCGGTTCGGATGAGGCGGTCAGCATGATCAAGCTCCTGATGACCAACACCAAGGCGCTCGCCACCAACATCAATGCGCTGGCCAACACCCACGGCATGGGCAAGGCCGAGCAGATGGCCGCCGCCATGACTGACCAGTGGCAGCGGGTCGAGCAAGCTTGGTTTGCCATCCGCGCCGCCGCGTTCGGGGTGGTGCTACCTGCCATCAATGCGGTGGTGGGGGTCTTTGCCGATGGTGCCAACGAGGTGCTGCGTTGGACGCATCTTTTCCCGAACCTGACCAAGGTCATCAGCTATGCCCTGCTCGCCATCGTGGGGTTGAGCATGGTCACCGGTACTTGGATGCTGATCGCTGGCTTGGCCAAGCTGGCCACCCTGGGGCTCGGTATCGCCTGGTCCATCATCCTTGCCCCGCTCAACCTGCTGAAAGCGGGCCTGGTGGCGTTTCGCGCCATCATGCTGGCCGTCAACATCATGATGGCGGCCAACCCTGCCGTGCTGCTGGCTTATCTCATCGGCGGCCTGCTCGTTGGTGCCATTGGGCTGGCGATCTACTACTGGGATGACCTCAAGCAAACCCTAGCAGACTGGGGCGTGTTTGATGCTATCCAGGGGGTGATCGCTGCCGCCACCACCGGGTGGGCCAGTTTCATGCAACTGCTCGCCGACCTCAGTCCTTTCCAGTTACTGGGTAAAGCCGTCGACTGGCTGATTGAGAAGCTCAACATGATCCCGGGCGTCAATATCGAGATGAGCAGCATGCCGGATCTTAATATGCCCACTCGAGAAAACATCAACGCCCCTCTCGCCCGTTTTAGCCAGGGCAACCCGAGCCGCGTACCGGCGGGCGGGCTGGGCAAGCAACTCATCCAGGCCAATGCGGCCGCGACCACCGCCAACCAGAAGCCACCCAAGTACCTGAGCATCGGGGAGGTGCATATGCATAACCAGAATCCGATGACCCCCGAGCAAATGGCCGAAAACGCCTGGCTGGAGACACCGTGATGAGAGACGCCAAGTACATCGACATTTTGGTGGTCAACGGGGCCTGGCAACTCGATGCCGGCGGCCAGCCCCGTTACACCCGGGACCGCCACAGCATCGGCCAGGACATCAAGCACCGGATCATGGAGTCGGGGCTGGCCCGCAAGCTCATTGGCGAGCGCAGCCCGACCCTGCGCGCCGATGTGATGACCGAGATTGAGCTACTGGTTGAGAACGACGAGCGACTGGTGCCGGGCACCATCGTGATCCGCGAGGAAGCCCACGAGCGGGTGCTGGTCACCGCCCGCACCTATGAATTTGGCGATCTGGAGGTAACCCTGTGAACCTGCGTCCCAACGTGGATTTTATGGCTCTGCTGGCCGAGATCGGTGTGCCGACCACCGAGCAGGCCATGGAAGCCGAGCTCAAAAAGGAGGTCGAGGCCGCCGGCTCCCTTATCACCAACGACAGCGATGTGAGCCCCTTCTGGCGGCTGGTCCGCGGGGTGGTGATCACCCCGGCGCTCTGGCTTATCCGCACCCTGCTGGCCGGCCATGTGCTGCCCAACACTTTTGCCGCTACCGCCACCGATGCCTATCTCGACCTCAAGGCGTGGGACGTGGACTTGACCCGCAAGGGCGCTCAGAAGACCCGCGGGGTGATCAACTTCGTCAAAGTGAGTCCAGGCGAAGCGGTCACCATCCCGGCCGATATCTGGGTCAGCACCGAGCGCATCAACGGCACCATCTACCGGGTGAAGCCCCTGCAGGCGGTGGTGAGCCCTGCCGGTGAAGCGGTGGCCCGCGTGGTGTGCGAGGCCGAGTTCGCGGGTGCCGCCTGGAATCTGGCCCCGGGTTACTACAACCTGCTGAGTGAACCGGTCACCGGCATCTTGTCGGCCCGCAACGATGACAAGGAGTGGATCACCACCCCGGGTGCCGATGCCGAGAGCAACGACGCGCTGGGCCTGCGTATTCAAAACCAGTTCTCGGCGGTAGGCCGATACCACATCGACGCCATCTACCGCTCGATGTTGGCGAGCGTCGCCGGTATTCGGGCCGATCACATCTTCTTCGAGCATGAAGCGCCGCGGGGGCCCGGCACTGCCAACGCCTACATCCTGCTGGAGGTGGGCGCCACCCCAGCCAGCCTGATTGCCCAGCTTAACGACTATGTGGGTCGCCAGGGCAACCATGGCCACGGCGATGATCTGTTCGTGATGGCGATGCCGGAGACCCAGCACAACCTCACGCTGGAGCTGTGGCCGGTGGCCAACCTCACCGACGACCAGAAAGCGGCCCTCAAACTGGGCGCAGAATCACTGGTCAAAGCGGCGTTTCGCCAGTCGGCGGATTTTCCAAGCGTCACCCGCACCTGGCCGCGCTCGCGCTTTTCGCTCTCGCAACTGGCCCGCGAGCTGCACAGCCAGTTCCCGCAGCTGCAAAGCCTCAAGTTTGCGCAAGATGACATCGTCTCGGGGCTGGCTATCCCGCGCCTGAACAGGCTGGAGGTAACCCTCTATGACTAACCCGACCCCGCTTGAACACAATAGCCAAGCGCCGCGGATCCCCGATGCCAGCGCCCCCTGGTGGGAGGATGGCTACACCATCAGCCCGGCCCACGCCGAGCCAGGGTTTCTGGCCAAGGGCATCAACGCCTTCTGGCAACGGCTCAAGGGGTGGCTGTTGCTGCCACTCGCCCAGCAAGACCCGCTCACCTGCTCGGAGTCTCTGCTGGCGCTGCTCGCCTGGGAGCGGGACATCAGCCGCTTTAACGGCGAGCCGCTGCAGCTCTTTCGCAAGCGGGTCAAGTTCGCCTTTGTGAATGCCAGAGACGCCGGCGAGGTCGCGGGCTTTAAGCGCATCTTCGAGCGCCTGGGCATCGGCTGGTGCGACATCCACGAACGGCAAGAAGGCGCCCCCTGGGACGTCATCACCATCGAGGTGACCGACAGCGCCCTCGCCAGCAACCAGCAACTGATGGAAACCCTGATCCAACACTATGGCCGCACCTGCCGACGCTATCGGTTTCAGGTGGTTTATCCGGTCGCCAGCACCTTGGGCTTTGGTCACATCGACATGAGCCAGCAGGTATTTGGCGCGACGCTTAAGAGGACCCCATGAGCCAGATCATTACCAACGCCTTCTACCGCTACTGGCAGGAGAGCCTGACAAACCAGACGCCGGTGGTGCTCGATGAGTTCGTGCTGGCCAATGTGCCAGACCTCGATCCTGCCGCCCCCATCGACCCGGACAGCGGGCTGCCACCGAAGGGCCAGATTGTGCACCGCCACGGGGTGGACCAGCGCGGGCGCATCAACAACGACGCGGTGGCCTACACCATCGTGATGGATACCACGGTCGGCGATTTCAGCTTTAACGCCATGTACCTCATCAACAAGGCCACCGGCGTGGTGGGGATGATTGTTCACAAGGGGCTGGAGACCAAACTCAAGACTGACGAGGCAGTCGGCCAGACCGGCAACAGCTTGGTCAAATCCATGCTGATGGAGTACGACCGCGCAGCGGAAGCGACCGCCACCCATGTGGACGCCAGCACCTGGCAGATTGACTATGCCGCTCGCCTGCGCGGGATGGACGATGACCTGCGCCTGCAGGCGCTGCAGTTCTTCGGGCCGGCCACCTTCTACGGCGACGGCTTCAAGCTGGTCAACGAGTCCGGGGTCTACAAGGTGCGGCCTGGGGTGGCCTATGTCGGCGGCCTGCGTGCCGAGCTCAACGAGGTGAAGAAAATCACCCCGGGCGCCAAGCCGGTGGGACTCTGGCTCGATATCTATCGGGCCGGCTCCCTGCTTGATGCCTGGGTGAACCACTTCACCATCACCCTGAGCGTGCCGGACATGGTGGATTACCTGGACAGCAACGGCTATCAGCACCATGTGGCCAAAGTGGCCATCATCAACGCTGATGGCAGCGTGACCGACGTGCGCCGCAAGCGCACCATCGAGCTGACCGGCGATGTCACCGGCAAAGGCATTCTGGAGGATGCCCAGGGCGTCACCATCGCGGTGGAGATCAAAGACGGCAGTCACCGCCACAAATGGGGCGAGCTGGACCAAGTGCCGGCCACCGCCAGCCGCTGGCCCAGTTGGGCAGAGGTGACCAGCAAACCCGACTTGGCTGCAGCTAACCATTCCCACCCCGGCTCCTGGCTCAACCCCATTAATCTCGGAACCGAAGATCTCGACACCCTTAAAGAGCCGAAGGTATATGCCCAGCATGCCAACGCGAACACCTCGGTTGCGCGCCACTACCCGGAGAACAGTGCCGGGGCGCTGATTGTCAGTAATGGTGCTGGCACACAGCAGACCTACCTGGTCTACAACTCCAGCCGAGTCTGGCGGCGCGCACAATACAGCACCGGGGCCTGGACGCCCTGGACCCGTGATTACAACACCGGCAACAAGCCCAGCCTGGCCGAGCTGGGAGCTGCCGCGGCAAGTCATACCCATCCCTGGTCGCAAGTGACCGGAGCGCCAGCTACCGCTACCCGCTGGCCCTCTTGGGCGGAAGTGACAGGCAAGCCCGCAACCATGCCGCCGTCGGCTCACACCCATCCTGCCTCGCAGGGAAACGCCGACATTGTCGCCAGTGGGTATCAACAGGTCGGTACATACGCGCTGTTAGGTCGATTCAATTCAGGTGGACAAATTTCACCAGGCCAAACCATCGCGGGTTCAAACCTCAGATTCAGTTCTGCAGAAGGCGTGTTAATCGGCGGTTCTCCCGCAGGGACATGGAAGGCGCTGGGATATGCCAAAGGTGACCGTGATTACGGCAGCTGGAATGTCACCTTATTCATTCGCATTGCGTGAGGTAAAACGATGAAGGTCAGTGTGTTATCCGTCAGAAATGTGACAGCACAGGTCGGCGTAGATGATGTGATCAATATGGAAGTGCTATTTAGCCATCTTCCTGATTTCGTCCCCTTTAGCGCCCGAAAAGACGATGCGGAAGAGCATGGTCGTGAGCTATACACCAGGGCGATGTTTGGTGAGTTCGGGACAATCACCGTCATACCCCAGCCCCTGCCGACAACGGCCGAGATGCAGGCCATTTTGGATACAAAATTACACCTCGCAGCCACAGCAATGGCGCCACTGGAAGATGCTGCACAACTGGGGATCATCAGCAATGCAGAGCGAGAGCGACTGACGGCTTGGCAACAATATCGGGTTGCCCTCTATCGGTTGCCGCAAAGCGAAGGGTGGCCCACCGATGTCACCTGGCCGGATGCTCCGCAATGAGCTGGACGCAAGGCACGCTGCACTTGCCAGCCAGCTCAGAGGCGATACACACCCGCGCCAGCGCGGTGCTTGACCAACTGCCAGACACCCAGGCAGGCGCCGTGGCCCGCCTGCAGGTACTGGCACCGAGGGCGCACTACCGCCCCACCTTCATCAGCCAAGCCGCTGCAGCGCTGACAGGGCTGCGGGCAGAGCTCGACCGGCTGCTGGTCACCGGTCGCTGCCTGACCGTAACCCCCTATCAGCATGGGGTGGGCCAGCACCAGGGCAACCAGTACAGCCTCGCCGCCCCCAACGCGGTGGCCACCCTTGCCGCCAAGCTGCAGGACGGGGCCGACCCATTGCTGCCGACTGGCCAGCTCCACGCTATCGCCTGGCTGGTCACCGGTAACAGCGAGACCGCACTGGCCGATGCCTTGGCGCCGCTTTGCGCCATTCTGCCGCTGCCGGAGTGGTGCGCGGCCCTGCGCCGCCTCACGGCCAGCAACGATGCCATGAGCAAGCCCACCGCCGCCAAGGTGCCACGCTGGAAAGCAGACGAGCCGCTGGTATGGAACCCGCTTCGCTCGGCTCGCTCACTGCTCGGGGCCGAGCTCGCCCAACTGGAGAGCCTGGCACAGGGCGCCACCACCCCGATCGCCAAGCTGGCCACCCTGGCACAACGCCGCGCGGCCAAACTGGCAGAGCTGGAGCAAGCTCTCGGCCAACTGGTCGACATCCATGGCCAGCTGTGGCACTGGCAAGGGCAAGGCGATGCGGCAAGCCTGGCCACCCAACTGGGCCAGAGCAACCCGCCAGATCATAGCCACAGCATGACGGTCGGCGCCCTGCTGCTCTCCCCCTCCCCGCTCACCTTCTGGCAGGAGTTAACCCGATGAGCAACACCGCCATGCTCACCCTGGACGGTGAGCCGATTGTGATGAAGTCGATGCGGATCACCGCATCGATGCAGTTTCAGGACAAGGACAGCAGCGGCCAGACCAGCTCGACCAGCAGCTCGGAGCAAGGAGCCAAAGCCAAAGAGCTCGATATCTCGGGCCTTGTCCCCTTCAAGGATGAGCAGACCCTGAGCCGCCTGTTTGAGCTGGCCGATGCCAAAAGCAATGGCGGCAAGCGTCACATCTACCGGGTCGGGTCGCTATTAGCCAAATCGGTGAAGGTGCGTCAGGCCAAATTCGCCGGGCGCATCACCGCCAGTGAGCAGGAGGGGCTGCTGGCGTGGCAAGTGCAGTTCACCCTGCGCGAACACAACTCGGTACCCGAGAAGCGGGAACAGCGGATGCCAAAGGCACCGGCCACCGTGGGCCAGGGCAATGCCAACACCAAACCTGCCAAGCCAGCCGATGGCAATAACGGCAAGCCTGCAACAGAACAAGAGCAACTGAGCTCATGGGAGCAGACCATCAAGGGGCTGGATAACAAACTGGGAGACCTGATGGCGTGAAACTCTCGACCAACCTCACCCTGGGCGGCCAACCGGCCAACCTCATCGACCACGATATCGTGCTGGATCTCTGCGCGGGCGGACGCGCCGCCCTCACCATCGCGGGGAGCGCCGATAAGGGGCAAACCCTGACCGTGGATCTGGGCTACAACGGCGAGCTGCGCCGCTGGTTTACCGGATATGTCTATGACGTGCAGCCCGCCAGCAATGGCGCCAGCAAGTTGCTGTGCCGAGAGCTGGCCGGTATCCTGGGAAGTGCATTTCCAGTCAGCCTCCAGCATGCCACCCTGCGCGGTCTGCTGGCCTGGTTGAGCGACCAGACCAAGCTCACCTTTTTGCTGCCTGACGGGGCCGACTATACCGATCGGCCTATCCCCAACTTCACCAGCGCCGGCACCGGCTATCAGTTGCTGAACAACGCGGGTCGCGCCTTTGCGGTACCGGACTTCATCTGGCATCAGCAACCGGATGGCGCCATCTTCGTGGGCAATCATGCCCATAGCCGTTGGGCGGATAGGCCAGTTGAGCTGGATCCGGCCTTCTCTGGCCGTCAGGCGGGAAACACCCTGACCACCGCGCCGATCCCGACCATGCGCCCGGGCGCTATTGTCAACGGCAAGCGAGTGGTTCGGGTGCGCCTCAAAGGCGATGAGATGACCCTCACCACGGCAACCCCCGGTAAACCGGTGAAGTCGCCGGAGCGGCGCAAGATGGAGGGCGAGTTCCCGGAGCTGGCCGACCAGATGCACCTGCCCAAGTTCGGGCGGGTCGAGGCCATCAGTGACAGCGCGGTCGCTGGCCAGCTCAATGATCCGTTTCGCCCACGCTATGCGGTGGACGTGCAACTACTGGGGGAAGATGGCCAGCCGGACAAGGCTGCCCCACTCTATCGCGCCGTGCCGCTGCCGGTGATGTTCGGCGGGCCAGAGCAGGGGCTGCTGCAATTCCCCATCGAGGGAACCATCGTGGAGCTGGGGTTTGCCTTCGGCCGCGCGGACCGGCCATTCATTCGCACTGTGCTGGGCTCGGGTTGGCCGCTGCCGGACATCACCCCGGGCGAACAGCTCCAACTGCAACGGGCCGAGGTGTTCAGCCGTACCGATACTGTGGGCAACCAGAGTCGCCATACCGACCGCCGCCAGCATGACAAGGCACTGCTGATGCACCGCGAGGCGGACGACTACCAGGGCGAGTTCGGCCAGCATCGGCTAACCACCCAACAGCACAGCGTGGAGAAGATCGGGGCGATGAAGCGCATCGAGGCGCTCGGGGCCATCGAGCTGCTGGCCGGCGATGACTTGATGACTGGGAGCCTCGGCAACATGAGCCAGACAGCCGCCGGTGATCTGGTGGAGGTGATCGGGCAACTACGGCGCAGTGTGGCCGGAGAGCTGCAGCACTTCGAGGCGCCCCGTTCGTGGATGGGCAGCGAGGGGGTGAACATCTTCGGTCTGCTGCTACAGCTGATGAACGTGGTGGAGCAGCTGGCCGCCTCTGCCGCCAGTCACAACCACGGTGGGCCTGCCCCCACCAATGCCGAGACGTTCAACGGCCAGAGCAAGCTGGCCGGCCAGTTGGCTGATGCCCTATCACCTATGGTCGAATAAAAAGAAAGGGCCATTAAGGCCCTTTCTTTTGCTCAAACATTTCACTGTTTAGCTTATCCTTCAGCTCCTCAAAAGACAGTTTGTCCAGAGCCTGATCCAGTTTCATGAGGCCATGGGCCGCACAATTTTGAGAATAGAGTTCTTTTCCAAAACGCCAGCTAGTCTGTTTGACATAGCACTGCTCCCAGCCTAACCGCTCAATGCTCGACATACTGACTTTCTTTGTCAGATAGCCGGAAAAACCAGCGAGAACGACTAGCAACATGACAATCACCAGTCGCTGCTTGCCAGCTTTAGAGGATAGATTGGGCTCGGGGATATTCTTAGATAACATCAGCGTTCCCCCCGCATACAGCATGAAGGGAGCGGCAAGCAAGCCAATGAAGATTGCAAACCATCCTCGCCAATCATTCATTCTGAATGGGTCATCTGGTGTCTGTGCTAATAGCGCAGTGAATTCAGCGCCAAATACCATGGCCATCCAGAGACTCGCACACCCAACGAGGAACACAACAAAACCACTGGCCCGCATTTGCCATGAAACCTTTACCGTCATTCGAACTTCGCCTTAATCGCTTGCAGTCTAAAAACACAGCCCTTTAACCAAGACTGAATCAAACCTATTACCTGTAGACTTATCAGCGACGATAGATGTCATATTCTGACAAAAATCAGACACATCGGTCTAGGGAGACATTTGCAGCCATGTTATGTTGAGTGGATTTTATTCGTGTCGATGAGGAATTCAGATGGCAAAAAGTGCTGCAAAAGTTGGGGATATTGGAACAGATCATGACGGCTTCCATCCAACAGCCATTACTGCTGGCTCTCCTGATATATTCATAGATGGGATTCCCGCTGCACGTGTTGGTGATCCGCTGGCTCCTCATGACAAGCCAAATAACCCACCACATCCTCGGAAGATCGCATCAGGTTCTTCCACTGTTTTTATAAATGGAATGCCTGCCGCACTCACTGGCGGAGCCGTTGACTGTGGTGGAGTAATCATCGGCTCAGGCACCGTCGTCATCGGAGACCAAGCACCTGCAGCCCGTTCCGCGAGATCGGCCCCACCGGCACAACCGGTAGAGATCCCAGCACAGAATGCTTATTGGCCTCCATATGACTTCGCTCAAGGAAAACATCTGGAAGTCGTATATGTATCACCACCGAAAGACTTTGCTGTTTTAACTCTAGATGAAGCCAAAGAGTTATTGAAAAATCTCTACGATGAAACTGGCGGGAAAAATACAATCAGCGATGTCAACGCATATCATAGTTTATATGATGGGATTAAAACATCAGTTGAAACAGCAAGAGGACTCGGGGGATTAGGAGTAACGGCTTATACAAAAAATATAAAAGGCGTTGATTATGTCATCATTAAAGGCTATCGGCGCCACGCACAGACACTGATGAGAGGAAATAAATGGAAGGCAAGTAACCCTAAAGTGGTTCAAGCTGGAATTGGCATAAATGATGTAAAAGGTGCGGTTAGATACGCAAAAATTAATGTTGGCGTTGAGATTGTTTTTGCAACAGCTGTCAATGCTGTAGATTTTATCATGCATGACGATGCTACCTTGGCGGATTTTGTTGGCAATAGTGCAGGTGATATTACTAAAGGACTCATCAGTCTTGGTGTAGCGACACTTGCTGTTGTCATGGTTCCAGCAACTGCAGGAATTGTGGCTACTGGATTTGTGTTTGCTGCCTCTTCGTTCCTTAGTGGGCAAGCGCTAGATTATTTCGATAACCAATATGGATATTCAAAAGCACTAACAGGGAAAATCAAAGAGGTACTTGAGTGAATTATATTAGAATACTTTTCTTTGGTGCAATCGCAGCTGGGAGTACGTTCTTCGGTTGGGACATGCTACAGCAAGCTTTTGGTGAGCATCGGGAAATCTATGTGATAGCTGGAATACTAAATTACTGGGCCGTTTTTTCCTGTCTATCTTCCAGCCTAATAATAATTTTGTATTGCTCTGTTGAAATTACCACTGGTAAATCTCTAGCAGCATTTCTAAAAAAGGGAATATTAATAAGTTGTATGCTCATCTCCCCTGCAATTTCATTATCTTTGAAAGAGTTAACTATTAACAAAGTAAACAGTTATGTACTATGCAACGAACTGAGTAAGGTCACCTCTCGCTTCACAAGCAAAACGTACGCAATAAATAACAACATATGCACGACCCTAGAAAGTGAAAAGAAGTAATGCGTAGATAAAGGCATCGTAATGATTTATATCATAAGGGTTTTTATTGCGACTACACTTATCTGGTTCGGATATGAACAGATATCTGAGGATTTGTACGCAACGTTATCCAATGGTACGCAGTCATTTAGAGTTAGTGGCATTGCCAATATTTGGGCATCTTACTGTGCACCATTAATCGGCATTGTATTGTTTGTTCATGTGTTAATGTCATTAGCAAAAACTGGTAATCCAGATAAGATTTTTCAACGAGGAGCTGTGATTATCATCTTCGTCATTGCACCAATCTTAGCCTTTGGAACCAAGATTAAATTAAGTATCAAGTCTGAAATTTACGTGGAGTGTCAGGAGCTAAAACGGGTTTCACGTTGGAATTCTTACCAAGTTTATGCCATATCAGTTGATAAGTGCCAATTACTAAAAGATAGATAGAACGCAGAAGGCCCCACGATGTGGGGTCTCCTTCATTCTGCCTGACAGCACCAAAGCATGGCCAGGGAAAGGCGCCGCATGTATGAGCACCATATGGCAGGCGCACCTCATACGCGAGACTCATAGTCAAGCACAGCAGCCAGAGCGCAGCAGAGAAGCCCACGGCGGCGTCTGCGCCACGGAATCCGCGCTCATCCGCTCCCGCCTGCGGGCTTCACCAGGAAAATTTTTTGCAAAAGTGGATTACCGCAAAACCATATGCCCAGACCGCGCCAGATAAAGGATCCGCAGAGCGTTGAGGATCTGCAAAGAAGGATCTTTTTTGCAGGGTTTTACAGTTTGAAGGCGGGGTGAATAGCCCCAATGAAAGCCTAAGTCATTGAATAAATTAGGATGGCCGTATTTTTCGTGGGGATCGGACCTATAGGAAAGGATCCGGTTTGCTGCAGGGAAACAGCGCGAAGGCTTTTTGTTTCAGTGGGTTAAGCACCAGAAGTGGTTCTTTGAAAACTGAAATTTTGAAGGTGCTCTATGCCATTGGTGAGCCGATTGCCATCCCCACGGAAAATAGGTTTTCTAACGACCGCAACCACTACACGGCAGGGTTATAGAGTCGACCTAAATCGATCACCGAAATTTCTGTCGCCACTTTGTCGCCACTTTGGCACAAATAAAAAGGCCACTATTTCTAGTGGCCTTTCGTAACTCTTTGATTTCAATGGTGCCCGAGGCCGGAATCGAACCGGCACGACGCGAACGTCGAGGGATTTTAAATCCCTTGTGTCTACCGATTTCACCACTCGGGCACCGCAATCGGTATCAAGCTCGCGTGGCGGGCTTGTCAATATGGAGGCACGTTCCGGAGTCGAACCGGACTAAACGGATTTGCAATCCGCTGCATAACCGCTTTGCTAACGCGCCATGCAAAAGAGAATTGGCTCTCTATTGTCTGAATTTGGAGCGGGAAACGAGACTCGAACTCGCGACCCCGACCTTGGCAAGGTCGTGCTCTACCAACTGAGCTATTCCCGCATTGGTCTGGCTGACTGCCTGACTACGAGGACGCATTCTAGCGATGTTCCTCGCCCAGTCAACCAGAAATGTTTAATACCCTGATCGTTCGGGCATTTTTTGCCCTTTTTGAACAGTTTTAGCGCCTTTGGCCGTTTCCTGCCTCAAATCAGCGGAAACCTCACCTTGCAGCGCAAGTGACTCACAGGTTGGCGTGGTGGGTCAAATCGCCCCAAGCGGCCTTCATGTACTGGAACATCGACCAGAAGGTGAGCACGGTGGCAACATAGAGCAGCACGTAGGCGAGCCACACCATCCAGACGTTGTATTGCCAAATCAGACCGGTGAGCGACACCATCTGGATCATGGTCTTCCACTTGCCAATCCAGCTCACCGCCACCGAGGAGCGTTTGCCCAGTTCGGCCATCCACTCACGCAGGGCGGAGATGATTATCTCGCGGCCAATCATGGTCATGGCGGGGATGGTCACCCAGATGGTGTTGTAGTGTTCGACGATAACCACCAGTGCGGCGGCGACCATGATCTTGTCGGCAACCGGGTCAAGGAAGGCGCCAAAGGCGGTGGACTGATTGAGCTTGCGAGCCAGATAGCCATCAAACCAGTCGGTGGCAGCGGCCAGAATAAAGATGATGGCGGCAGCCAGATAGGACCATTGATAAGGCAGATAGAACAGGATGACGAAGACGGGAATGAGCAAAATCCGGAAAAACGTCAACAGGTTAGGTATATTTGTCATTATTTTCAGCCACTTCTTGTACGTCGCTACATAGTGCGCCAAAGCCGATTTGCGATGCAACCGCACTGGCGCCCGTCTTGGTCTTTTTAATCCATCAATCTTCTCAAAATCCGAGGGCCATTATGGCATTTACGGCCCCCTCGCGTCACGGCTCTTGTGCATCAAGGAGTTAGCGATTTTGCCATGCTGCTAACCCTGCTCAGGCGCTGTGCAAGCCATCGTGGATGGTCTGGGCCAGCTCCTGACTGATGCCGGGTACCTTGGCCAGTTCATCCACGCTCGCCTTTTTAACCTCCTGCAGGCCGCCCAGATATTTGAGCAGCGCCTGCCGCCGCTTTGGCCCCACCCCCGGAATATCCTCCAGCGTGCTGCTGGTGCGGGCCTTGGCCCGTCTGGCACGGTGGCCGGTAATGGCAAAACGGTGGGATTCATCGCGAATATGCTGAATAAGGTGCAAAGCGGGCATATCTGCCGGCAAATGCAGCTCTTCGTGGCTCTCCCCCATGATGAGAGTTTCCAACCCCGCCTTGCGGGTGACCCCCTTGGCAATCCCCACCAGCAGCGGATATTTACCGCCGAGAAACTCCAGCTGACGGGCCAGGATCTCTTCGGCGCGACGCAACTGACCGAGGCCACCGTCAATAAACAGCACATCAGGCACCTTGTCCGGCTCCTGCTGCTTGCCAAAGCGGCGCTCCAGCGCCTGCTCCATGGCCGCGTAGTCATCACCACCGGTGATGCCGTCGATGTTGAAACGACGATATTCCGATGAGAGCGGCCCCTCCCGGTTGAACACCACGCAAGAGGCCACGGTGCGCTCCCCCATGGTGTGGGAGATATCGAAACACTCCATGCGGGCGATGGGACGCTCCAGCTCCAGCAGCTCTTCCAGCTGGTCGTAGCGGGCGGTGATGGTGCTCTTGTGAGCCAGCCGCGAGCGCAGCGCCGTCTCGGCGTTGATGGAGGCGAGCTTGATAAAGCGGGCCCGTTCGGCGCGGGTACGGCTCACCACCCGCACCTTGTAGCCTGCGGTCTGGCTCAGAGTCTCGGCGATGACGCTCTCGTCCTCAAGGGCCACATCGAGCAGCACCTCGCTCGGGATCTGCCGCCCCCCCTGCCCCGACAGATAGAACTGCAGCAGGAAGGATTGCACCACCTCATCAAGCTGGGTATCAGCAGGCACTTTCGGGAAGTAGCTGCGTGAGCCGAGCACCTTGCCCTGACGGATAAAGAGCACGTGGATGCAAGCAGCACCTTGCTGGAAGGCGACCCCCACCACATCCAGCTCGTCCAGTACGTTGCCGCTCACCGACTGCTGTTCGGTGACCCGGCGCAGCGCCAGGATCTGATCCCGGTAGCGGGCCGCCTCTTCAAAGCGCAGATCGCCGCTGGCAGACTCCATCTTGCCCACCAGCTCGCCAATCACTTGCTGGTTCTTGCCCGCCAGAAACAGTTTGGCAAGGTCCACCTGCTGGGCATATTCGGCCTCGCTCACCAACCCGGGTACGCAAGGGCCAGCGCAACGCTTGAGCTGATAGAGCAGACAGGGACGGGTGCGGTTGGCATAGACCGCATCCTCGCACTGGCGCACCGGAAAAATCTTCTGCATCAGATGCAAACTCTCGCGCACCGCACCGCCAGAGGGGTATGGGCCGAAGTACTCCCCCTTCACCTTGCGGGCGCCGCGATGGACGCCGATGCGCGGATGCTGGTGCGCGGTGATGATGATCCAGGGGTAGGATTTGTCGTCCCTCAGCAGCACGTTGTAACGGGGCTGGTACTGCTTGATGAGATTGTGCTCGAGGATCAGCGCCTCGGTCTCGGTGTGGGTGACGGTGACCTGAATATCGGCGATCTGGCGCACCAGGGTGCGGGTCTTGATGCTGTCGACGTTGGTGCGAAAGTAGGAGGCGAGCCGCTTTTTCAGATCCTTGGCCTTGCCCACATAGATCACGGTGCCACCGCTGTCATACATGCGGTAGACGCCACTCTGATGGGTGACGGCGCTCAGAAACGCCTTGCTGTCGAAGAGAGGTTCGGGAGAGAAGGTCATCAGCTACTCGGCTCACACAAAGGCAAAAATTGACGGGCAGAGCATACTGCCCTCGCCGCCCGAAAAGCAAAGGGGCAGAAAAGCAAAAAGGCGGCACGCGCCGCCTTTGTGACCACACGCCAGCCGATTAGAGGGTATCGGCATCCAGCATGCCATAGCGAATGGCCAGATGGGTCAGTTCCACGTCACCGTTGATCCCCAGCTTGCTGAACAGACGATAGCGGTAGCTGTTGACCGTCTTCGGGCTCAGGTTGAGCTGCTCGGAGATATCGGTCACCTTCTGCCCCTTGGTGATCATCATCATGATCTGCAGCTCGCGCTCGGAGAGGGACTTGAAGGGATTCTCGTCAGCGGAGGCAAATTGGCTGAGGGCCATCTGCTGGGCAATCTCCGGGGAGATGTAGCGCTGACCGGAGTGCACCAACCGGATCGCCTGGATCATCTCGTCGGGAGCAGCCCCCTTGGTCAGGTAACCGGCGGCGCCTGCCTGCATCACCTTGGTGGGGAACGGATTTTCTGAATGAATGGTCAGCACTATGATGCGCACATCGGGGCGGATCCGCAGAATTTTGCGGGTCGCTTCCAGACCACCAATACCCGGCATGTTCATGTCCATCAGGATCACGTCCGGATGGTGTTGGCGACAGAACGTAACTGCGGTCTCGCCGCTCTGTGCCTCACCCACCACCTTGATCCCGCGCACATCTTCAAGAATGCGTCTTATCCCTGTACGCACCAGCTCATGATCATCGACCAGGAATACATTTATCACCCAAACACCCCGTTTTATCTCGTTTTAGCCGCCCGGTTAGGGTTAACAGGGCGTCTTGCATCATAACCAAACTCGTCGCTTTGGCAAACCATGCACGCCAAAAGTTTGAGAAAACCCATGTTTAGCGTTTAAAATCAAATAATTATATAAATTTTCAAAACAAAAAACGGTGCCTTGCGACACCGTTTTTCATGACGTTAGTGCTGTGGCCATCACTTGGCCAAAAAGGCCCGCACCTTCTCCAGATCGGCCTGGGTATCCACCCCGACCGGCGGCGCTTCAAGGGCCTGGGCGACGTGGATCTTCTCCCCGTACCAGAGCACCCGCAGTTGCTCCAGTGCCTCGACCTGCTCCAGCACGCTCGGTGCCCAGTCTACGTAACGCTGGATAAAGCCGGCGCGATAGGCATAGATACCGATATGACGCTGGTAGTGGTCACCAATCTGCTCATGGCTCTTGGCAAAGCGATCCCGATCCCACGGGATGCTGGCGCGACTGAAGTAGAGGGCATAGCCATCCTTGTCAGTCACCACCTTGACCGCATTGGGATTGAACGCCTCTTCAGCATCCTTGATCGGCACCGACAAGGTCGCCATCGGCGCCGTGGCGGCGGCCAGATTGTCCGCCACCTGACGAATGATGGCGGGCGGAATAAGCGGCTCATCCCCCTGCACATTGACGATGATGGTATCGGCGGCGAAGCCGTAGTGACGGCACACCTCTGCCAGACGCTCGGTGCCGGACTGGTGATCCGGTGAGGTCATGCACACCTCGACGCCGGTGCTCAGCAGTGCCTGCTGCACCCGCTCGTCATCGGTGGCAACGATCACCCGATCGGCACCTGATTGCAGAGCTTTCTCCACCACATGCTGCACCATGGGCTTGCCATGGATATCCGCCAGCGGCTTGCCCGGCAGACGAGTTGACGCATAGCGGGCAGGAATGACGACGACGAAACTCATGACGGCAGCTCATCGCTGTTGAGAGGACGGGCACGGTTCTCCAGTAGTACCGGGATCCCCTCTTCCAGCGGATAGGCCAGCTTGTCGAAGCGGCAGACCAACTCATGAACTGCTTTGTTGTAATGCAGCTTACCCTTGCAGACCGGGCAGGCGATGATGTCGAGCAACTTGATGTCCAAAGCCAAAACGATACTCCTTCAACGATGTCGCGCTGGCGGCTTCATCACGCCAGCGATGGATGTCGAGCAACCAGCTATTCCATACGGGGCATATCAACCCCCAGCTCCCCCGCCGAGGCGAGAGAGATTAATCTTGCGCCCTGGCCGCGCCCTTTGCCTTCGCCCCCAGCTTGTGCAGCAGGGTGTCGAGCAGGGAGGCGGGCAACTCGGCGCTGACCGGTAGATACCACCAGTTATCGAGGGCAAACGGGCGGCACTTGACCGCATCCTTCTCGGTCATCAGCAGCGGCTTGCTGGCAAAGCGCCCAACCAACTCATCCCGATCGAAGGGGTGATGATCGCCGTAGGCGGCCTGCTGCTCCAGCTGGTAGCCGAGCCCTTCCAGGGTGGCAAAGAAGCGGGGCGGATGACCGATCCCCGCCAACGCATCGACCGGCCCCGACAAGGGGGCGGCAAGCGGTGCATCGTCGCGCACCCGGCGCGGGGTGTCGGCGATCAGTTGCATGGGGTACTCCCCCTTGCCCGGTTCACCGCCGTTGCAGATGATGGCGTCCACCCGTTTGAGACGAGTGACCGGCTCGCGCAGCGGCCCCATCGGCAGCAGGCAGGCGTTGCCAAAACGGCGAGCGCCATCCACCACCACCAGCTCGATGTCGCGGGCCAGCGCATAGTGCTGCAGACCGTCGTCGGTGATGATGATATCCACCTCACCGCTCTGCTCCAGCAGTCGTACCGCGTCGGCCCGTTTCGGGGCAACCACCACGGGGCAGCGGCAGCGCCGGGCAATCAGCACCGGCTCATCACCTGCTTGCGCCGTGGTGCTGGTCTTATCCAGCCGATAGGGGTAATGGGGCGCCTTGCCACCATAACCACGGCTCACCACCCCGGGGCGATAGCCGCGGGCTTGCAACTGCTCCACCAGCCAGACCACCACCGGCGTCTTGCCGTTGCCCCCCACCGAAATATTGCCCACCACAATGACCGGCAAGGAGGAGCGATACCCCTTGCACCAGCCGTGACGATAGGCGTAGCGGCGGGTGCCGCTGATGATGGCAAACAGCAAGGCAAAGGGGGCCAGCAACCAGCGCCAGCCACTTTTGCGATACCAGAGCCGTTCCAGCATCAGGCCTTGCTTCCCGCGTTGCCAAACTGAATAGCGCGCAGCTGGGCATAGGTGCCGCGCTGCTCCATCAATGCTTCGTGGTTCCCGCGCTCGACGATATGACCTTCGTCGATCACCAGGATCTCATCCGCCTTCTCGATGGTGGAGAGACGGTGGGCGATCACCAGCGAGGTACGGGCCTTGCAAAGCTCGTCAATGGCCGCCTGAATGTGGCGCTCGGACTCGGTATCGAGAGCTGAGGTGGCTTCATCCAGCAGCAGAACCGGCGCATCGCGCAGCAGGGCGCGGGCGATGGCAACACGCTGGCGCTGACCACCGGAGAGGGATGCACCGTTCTCGCCAACCACAGTGTCATACCCGTTGCTCATCTTGCTGACGAACTCGTCGGCGTGAGCGATACGGGCGGCCTGCACGATCTGGTCGCGGCTGTATTTGTCTTCTGCGGCGTAGGCGATGTTGTTGGCCACCGAGTCATTGAACAGGTGGACATGCTGGGAGACCAGCGCGTACTGCTTGCGCAGCTCGCTCAACTTGTATTCGCGGATGTTGATGCCGTCCAGCAGGATCTCGCCCTGATCGATGTCGTAGAAGCGGGTCAACAGGCTGGCAATGGTACTCTTGCCAGAGCCGGAACGGCCCACCAGCGCCACCGATTTACCCGCCTCCACCTTGAAGCTGACGTTGTGCAGCGCCGGGGTATCCTTGGTCGGGTAGGTGAAGGTGACGTTGCGAAACTCGATCTCGCCGCGAGCACGCTCCAGAGTGCGGGTGCCGGTATCCTGCTCCGGCTCGGTGTCGAGCAGGCCAAACAGGCTGTGGCAGGCAGTGATGGCCCGCTGGAACTGGTTATTGACGTCGGTCAGGCTTTTCAGCGGCTTGAGCAGCATCATCATGGAGGTGATCATGACGGTAAACGTACCGGCAGTCAGCTCGCTGCGCACACTGTCGATGGTAGCTACATAGAGGAAGGCAGCCAGCGCGATGGAGGCAACCATCTGCACCACCGGGCTGCCGATGGCATCGGCAGCGACCATCTTCATGGTCTGCTGGCGCATGTTGTTGCTGACCTGGAAGAAGCGTTTCTCTTCAACCTTCTGGCCACCAAACATCAGCACCTCTTTGTGCCCTTTGAGCATCTGCTCGGTGGAGGTGGTGATATCCCCCACCGCATGCTGAATGTGACGGCTGATCTGGCGGAAACGACGGCTGATAAGGCCGATGATGACCCCCACCAGCGGGCCAACCACCAGGAAAATCACTGACAGCTGCCAGGAGTGCCAGAACATCAGGCCGAGCAGCCCGACCACGGTCGCCCCTTCCCGCACTAGGGTCACCAGCGTGGTGCTCGCCGCCGAGGAGACCTGACTGGCGTCATAGGTCACTTTGGAGAGCAGATGACCGGTGTTCTGACGGTCGAAGAAGCTCATCGGCATTGCCACCATGTGATTGAACACCTGCTGTTGCAGACGCATCACCACGTGGTTGCCGACCCAGGCCATGCAGTAGTTGGAGAGAAAGTTGGCGACACCGCGCAGGGCCACGATGCCGAGGACGAAGAAGGGCATCCATTTCAGAACGGTGCTGTCGTTGCCATTGATGCCCTGATCGATCAGCGGCTTGATGGAGTAGACAAAGGTGGTATCCACGGCGGCGTAGCCCAGCATCCCTATGATGCCACCGACCAGGCCCAGCTTGCGATCACGGACATAACCGAGCAGGCGTTTGAATACTGGCCAGCTCTCTTGTGAGGTTTCTTGTTGCATGAATAGCCGTTAGTAATGGAAATGACGGGCTATTCTAGCCAAAGCGCAGGCTTACACCAAGCGCCGCCACCGATATAGCATCCCTCCACGGCAGAAATGGCCGATTATTGCTCAAACCACACTCGCGGTCGCCACCACTCGCCACTGCGTCGGTACCAAGGGCCTGAATCTCGCTCGGCAGTGACGCTCAAGCCCGCTGCAGTGGGTTCGACCAGCATCGCCCCTTGCTGACCGGTGATCCACTGGCGGGCATCCCGATAGCGGGCCACCACATCGGGACGGGGAAAGCCCCACTGATTCATAAAGCCGGCGCTGTGGATCACATCCTTTGCCGCCACCGCCGTGACAAACGGGGGCGTGGAGGAGGTGCGACTGCCATGATGGGGGCTCACCAGCAAGGTGCTGGCCAACCCCTCTCCCTCCAGCGCCACCAGCCGCTGCTCGGCTTGCCGCTCGATATCTGCGCTCAGCAGCACGCTGCGCTGCCCATCGCTGATACGCACCACGCAGCCATCGTTATTGCGCCCGCCTCCGGGGCGCTCGGGCCAGAGCACTGCAAACGAGAGCCCCTGCCAGCGCCACTGTTGCCCACGCTGGCAGAGCGTCGTTCCCTCACTGAAGGGATAAGAGGAGAGCTCGTGACGCACCGGCATGGCGCTGAGCAGTCGCTTGCGATTGCCAGCATGGTCCCGATCCTTGTGGCTGATGATGAGGCGATCGATGACCCGGATCCCCAGATGGCTCAGCTGGGGTAGGATCACCGCATCCGCCATGTTGTAGCCTCCGGGATAACGATCGCCGGTGTCATAGAGGATGGCACGCTCCCCCTTGCTGATCAGCACCGCCAGCCCCTGCCCCACATCCAGCACCCGCAGTTGCCAGCGGGCAGGTGTTGGCCAGAGCGTGAGCAACAGCGCACACAGACCCGGTAGCAACAGCCAGCGTGCCGGGCGCCACTGTGCGGCGAACCAGAGCAGCAACAGCAGGGTGCAAAGCGGCAGCCACCAGCCGGGCAGTGGCCACCACAGTTGCAGTTGATCGGCTAGCCAGTTCAGGATCGTCAGCACCCACCCGAGCCCCAGATCCGCCAGCCAGAACAGGACATAGGCAAGCGAGGTGGAAAGCGGCGCAAGCAGCACACCGATCAGGACCAGCGGAATGATAGCGATACAAAAGAGCGGCACCGCCAACAGGTTGATCACCATGGCAAGGGGCGCTATCCCCTCGAACAACGCCAGTTGCAACGGCAGCAGACCGAGCAGCAGCCAGAGCTGGATCTGCCAGAGCCCCGGCTTGTCGTGGACATATCCCACCAGCAGCAAGATGGCCACCGCCAGAAACGAGAGCCAGAAGCCGGCCGAATAGAGGGCGAAGGGATCCCAGAGGGTCAATACCACAAAGGCCCACAGCCAGATGCGCCAGGCCGGCCACTCCCGCCGGCTCCAGCGCAGCACACTCCACACCAGCACCATGATCAGGGCCCGCTCGGTCGCCACCGCAAACCCGGCCAACGCGCTGTAGACGGCGGCAAACAACAGGGAGGTGATGATGGCGCCGCGCAGACCAAACAGCCTGCCCAGCCACCACCCGAGCACTGCCACCAGCGCGATGTGTTGCCCTGAAATGGCGATGATATGGGTCAAACCACTGCCACGAAACAGCTCCCACTGGGCATCCGTGATGCCGCTCTGCTCGCCAAAAGTGAGCGCAGCCAGCAAGGGAGCATGGTCAAGCGGACGCCAACTCTCGGTCGCCGCGCCCAACCAGCGTTCGCGCCACCCCACAGGTGCTTGTTGAATGTCGATCACCCGGCGCAAATTGCCGGTGGCGGTGATCCCTTTGCCCAGCAGCAGACGCCGCCCATCCAGCCCCGCCTCGTTGGCCAGACCGTGAGCCGGTTTCAACGAGGTCACCAGGGTGATCCGGCTGCCCACTGTCATGGTGGGTAATGCCTTGTAGGCATTGACCCGGATCAGGGGCTCAGGTGTCACCGGTTGCTCGTCGAGGGTGCTCACCCGCAGCAACAGCCGGACAAATTTATCCCCCTCGGGCTCTGCACTTTGCAGCTGTGCGGTTATCATGTGGCTCGTCTGATCGCCCAACCGCTCCAGCCAGGCCAGCCGATAGGCAAGATTGGCCTGCATCCAGAGGATGCCGAGCAGGAGAAACAGCCACCGCCAGGCACGACAATATGCAAGGGGGATCAGCAGGGACAGCAACAGGCCCCCCCATGCGAGTGAAGGTAACCATGGCCAGAACAGTGAGGAGCTTGCCCCCAGGGCAAACGACAACAGACGCAGATCCATGGAGCAAGTATTTAGCAAGGTTTCAATATGCCCAAACGACTCATTAAACGCTGGATGCCCGATCAGCAAACCCTGAAAGAACACAAGCACCTGCGGCTGTTCGGCAAACTGCTGCTCGATGCCAACCTCTGGCACCTCAACCGCCGCTCGGCCGCCGGGGCCTTTGCGGTGGGCCTCTTCATGGCCTGGGTGCCGCTCCCCTGCCAGATGCTGCTGGCCGCCGGAGGCGCCATCCTGTGCCGGGTCAATCTGCCGCTCTCGGTGGCGCTGGTCTGGCTCTCCAACCCCTTTACCATGCCGCCCCTGCTCTATGGCGCCTATCTGGTGGGTTGCCAGCTGCTGGGACATTCAGCGCAGCAGATAGAGATTGAATTCACCTGGGAGTGGCTGGTCTCGGTACTGGGCACAGTGGCACCGCCGCTGTTGCTGGGCTCGCTGATCCTGGCCCTGCTCAGTTCTCTTATCGGTTACACCCTGATCCGCACCTTCTGGCGGATCAGCACGGTGCGCCAGTGGCAAAAACGCAAGATGGCCCGCCCATGCTGAGTCGCTGGTTTGCCCGCTTCAAGCTCGATCCCGATACCCTGCGCCAGCAGAAGTGGTTTGCCCTGTTTGGTGAACGACTGCTTGCCCCAGCACTCTGGCAAGGGGGAACCCGCGCCCTGAGCGGCGCGGTAGCAGCCGGGATCTTCGCCTGCTGGTTCCCCATCCCGATGCACTCGCTTATCGCAGTCGGTCTGGCGCTGGCATTCAGCCTCAACCTGCCGCTGGCGCTGCTGGCAGTCTGGTTCAACAATCCGCTGACCCTGCCATTCATGTATCTCTACGCCTATCGCACCGGCTGTCTGGTGCTGCACCAGACGCCGGAGCCCTTCCACCTTACCTGGACCCTCCATTGGCTGGAGCAGGAAGCGGCGACCCTGGTGCCCCCGTTCCTGCTCGGCAGCCTGCTGCTGGCGGTGCTCACCGCCCTGAGCGGCGGCGCCCTGACCGCGCTGCTGCTGCAACTGCGCAAACTGTGGCAAGGTGCCCGCCACCACTGAGCCGCCCTTAGCCTTGTTTGGCGATCAGCCGTTGACGATCAAAAAAGCCCGTCACCAAGGTGACGGGCTTTTTTATGGCATAGTGCTGCATAGTGCCAGAGCATCAGGCGATGCGATTACAGCACCTTGGCGATCGCCTCGCACAGGGGATCGATATTGGCGCGGGTAATACCGGCTACGCTGATCCGGCCGGAGCCGACGATATAGATGGCAAATTCGCTCTTGAGGCGTTCAACCTGATCCTTGGAGAGACCGGAGAAGGAGAACATGCCGTTCTGCTCGCGGATAAAGCTGAAATCCTGGCTCACGCCGAGGGCAGCCAGCTTCTCTACCAGCAGCTCGCGCATCTCGCGAATACGCACCCGCATGGCGGCCACTTCTTCGACCCACTCGGCATAGAGAGCCGGATCGCTCACCACGGCTGTGACCACAGCGGCGCCGTGTGACGGCGGGTTGGAGTAGTTGGCACGGATCACGGTCTTGACCTGAGTGAAGGCCACATCGGCGATCTCTTTGGTTGCGCTGACCAGCGTGAAGGCACCGACCCGCTCGTTGTAGAGGCCGAAGTTCTTGGAGAAAGAGCTCGCCACCAGCAGCTCGTCATGGCATTCGGCGAAGATACGCAGGCCTTCGGCATCCTCTTCGATACCACGGGCAAAACCCTGATAGGCGAAGTCAAACAGCGGCAACCAGCCGGCGGCAGCACTTTGTTTGGCCAGCGCGCGCCACTGTTCTGCAGTGGGATCGATACCGGTCGGGTTGTGGCAGCAACCGTGCAGCAGCACCAGCTCACCCGGCTGCACTTCGGCCAGCGAAGCCTGCATGGCGGCAAAGTCGAGCCCCTTGGTGGCGGCGTCGTAGTACTTGTACCACTTGACGGTCAGGCCCGCGGCCTGGAATACGCTGACGTGGTTGGCCCAAGTGGGATCGGAGATCCAGATGGTCTTGGCCAGACCATTGCGCACCACAAATTCGGCCGCGATACGCAGGGCACCGGTACCGCCCGGCGCTTGGGCGGTCTTGGCACGACCGCTGGCAACCAGCGCAGAATGCTGCCCGAACAGCAGTTGCTGCACGATACGGCCATATTCGATATTGCCTTCAATACCGAGGTAGTTCTTGGTCTTCTCGTCGGTCAGCAGCTTCTGCTCGGCTTTCTTGACGCAGTGAAGAATGGGGGTGGCACCGGACTCGTCCTTGTAGATCCCTACGCCCAGATTGATCTTGTGGCTGCGAGAGTCAGCACGGAAGGCTTCGGTCAGGCCCAGGATCGGATCCGCTGGGGCGGCAACAACCTTTTCAAACATGGTATTCCCTGTATTCCGTTGAGTTCGTTGGGTGGCAAAGCGGCTTGATAAACAAAAGCGCTCATCTGGCGAGCGCTTCGTCAACTCTTTATATCACCGCGTTCAATGGGGGAAAACCGCTTTTTGGCTCGCTTTCGGGCCAATTTCAACCAACGGCATGCCACGCTGGTGCCAGCGCGCACACCTCGGCCGACAAGCCACCATTGGACTCAACCAAACCGCTACAAACTGCTAACAATGACTTGGGAATCCGGCTCGGCTCCCAGTGCCGAGCCTCAGTCAAAGGCTGGGCATATGCGCTGAGGATGGGGGCCAGATCACGAGGCAGCCACCAGCTGGCCGGACGACCCAAGCGCTGGGCCAGCGCCTGCAACCGATCCACCCCGGCAGGGTCGAGGGCGGTGAGATGACTCCACAGCACATTGGGGGGCAAGGCGGCCACCACCTGCTGCAAGGCAAGAGGAGCCGATGGGGGGGCCCACACCAGCAAGGTGCCGGGTTCAAGAGGCAGCTCGGCAAAGGCGCCGACGCTGTCTGTGGTGATCACCCGCTCGATACTCCCCTCCCCCCACAGGATCTTGCCAAGACCCGCCAGGGTGCGCTCGGGTAGGGCCACCTCCCCCAGCGCCTGCAACCAGGGGGATGCGTCGATCAGGGTGCCGCCGCTGAAAAAGAGGCTGAACGGCTGGGCTGCGCGCAAGCGCAACAGCTGATCGGCACAGAGCCGGATCCCCTTGTCCTCGAAATCGATCTGCTCGTTGGGGGTGAAGTTCACCTCGCTCTTGCGATAGAGCGCCGCCAGCACCCGCTCGTTGACCTGCTCCCCCAATTGCCAGCCCTGAGCATGTAACCACTCCTCGGGCTCAGGGGGGGCGGTGGCGATCTCGGCCAGCATCAGCTCGCGGGTGAGATAGCGCCGTCCGGCCGGGGTGAGCTCATAGCTGTGGCTGCCATGGGCGAGCAGCAGCTGGTTATCCTTGAGCAGGCCTACCAGTGGTTGCCACTGGCGGCCACGGATCACCACAGGTGAGTGACTCAGCAACTGCTGCGCCAGCGCCCGCCATTCGGGGTGACTAAAGTCGATCAATTACAATCCATCCCTGTCAGTGCTCAATCGGATAAACAGCCTGAAAAGGTACCGTTACAGGCCGATGACGCCAAGCCTCCCGCGCCAATTACGTGACCTCGCTCCCTGCAATTTTCCCCAAACAGAAGAGCCCACCGTGGGGTGGGCTCTTTCTTGGATAACACTCGACGGTTATTCGACGTTGAGGCGCAGTTCGGCGTCGTGCCAACCCAGTGGCAGGGTCAGAAGCTGATCGATCAGCTCCCGGCGATCGGATTTCTCCAGATAGGCGAGATAGAGCGGACGGCTCAGCGGCTGCCCCCCCTCCACCAGATGGAGCGTGCCCTTCTCGAGGAAGGGGCTGACCATCCGCCGTGGCAGGTAGGCAGCGCCACCGTTGGCCAGCACAAACTGCAACGCCATGCTGGCGGAGCTGGAGTGCAGCACCGGGGTCTTTTGCAGGCTCTGCAAGCGGCTGGGTTGCGGCTCGAAGCTGGTGCCCCAGTCGAGGTGGATGTGCGGCATCTGCATCAGGTTGTCGGCATTGGCGGCCGGATCCCGGCTCACCAGCTCGAACACCAGCTCACCGATGGGATGCAGGGCAATCTCGTCGATCTTGGTGGGCTCGGAGAGCAGGGCCAGATCGAGGGAGCGCTCCAGCAACTGGCGGCATAGGTGCTCGCGGGAGGCTGTTTCCAGCCGTACCGCCAAACCGGGCGCCAGCGCATAGATGTGGTTGAGCCAGTCGTTGAAATCGAGCTCCCAAAACACCGCGGGCGCGCCGATGGCCAACTGCTGGCTGAATCCAGGTGAGAGCGCCACATCCTGCTTGGCACGGCCAAGGGTGTGCAAGATGGCGTCTGCGTAGGGCAGCAGACGCTCACCGGAGGCGGTCAGGCGGATGTTGTTGCGATGACGGGCAAACAGACTGACACCCAGTTGCTGCTCTAGCTGGCGGATCCGGAAACTCACCGCCGACTGGGTCAGGTAGAGATTTTCAGCAGCCCGGCCAAAATGCCGGGTCTTGCTCACCTCGATAAAGGTCCGAAGCAGCTCGGTATCCATTAATCGATGGACTCGTCACTGCCACCGCCGCTGCCACCACCGACATCAAAGCTGCCGCCACCGCTGCTCTCTTCGCTGGCGCCGCCCACGACAGTGCAGAGGCGATGAACGCGCTTGGGACCGATCACCTTGAGGTATTTGAACCACACCTTGGCATGGGGGTTGGCACCGGCTTCGCCGGATTTGACCTGCTCGACGAAGGCTGACTCGACATCATCACGGGGTGCAAGGTTGCCCTGGTAGAGTGCCAGCATGGCGGTACCATACTTTTCCAGACTGTCCGCTTCGGCCACAGTGAATTCGCCACTGCGACGCAGGCCACGGGGAAAATGTTTGAAGTCGTTGAAACGCTTGTCTGATTCGAAGCTCATAGTGCTCTTTTTTCTGGTTAGTTTGACCTTTGCGGGCAAGTATCATCAGGCCATCGCCGAGTGCAAAATCAATTTTCTCACTATGTTAATAAATATCTTTTATCGAAGTCACTTTGCCCCATAGCTGACGCCGATTTTGTGGCATAACACACAAAAAACGTTGATAAATAATAAACTTATGTAAACGTGCAGCCAATTTGCACGTCACTTTCTGGACTGTGCAGGCAAAAATAAAGCGCCATACGGCGCTTTATTTATCACATCAGGTGAACCAGCTGAACCTTTGGTTCAAACATGCTTACTCAATCATGGCCGGTTGGGCCAGGTTGTCGGCACGCCACAGACGGTAGCGCACTTCATACTCCTGCGGCACGTAGATCACGAACGGCAGTTTTGAGTTGTAGTTCACAAAGAAGCCCTGACCGTAGATCTGGACGAAGGTCTCTTTCTGCTGGTTATCCGGGCACATCATCAGGGTGCTGATGGGGTCGGAGACCTTGCCCAGTTTCAGGTAGTTGTAGCCCCAGCCTTTGACGCTGTGCTGTTCCAGGTTGCCAGCAAAACGCGGTACGTTGCAATCAACCATCATCTTTTTGCCGACCTGCAGCTCGACCATCATGTCGGCTTCTTTCTCGACTTCAGGCAGGCGGATCACCACACGTTCCTGATTCACGTCAGCGGCTGGGAACATGCTGATATCAAATTTTTTCGGCTCGGCGGCGAAGGCATGGCCACCCAGCAACAAGGCGCCCAGCAGGCTAAAACGCAATACGGTTTTCATCTGTACCTCATGGGGTTGGTTCAACGCCGCTAGACTAACCGCTCTGCCGATTTCATGCCAGCGATCTGCTACGTAAAAACTGCGTAAAATGATGCAGATCCGGCACACCATGACGTGATCTGGCTATTTTCTGACAGGGCGCACACTCCCGTTGCGGGAACCTGAAACAAAAAGCGAGGCCAATTGGCCTCGCTTTGCATTCAAATGGCGCCAGAGTGCTATTTGGCAGCCTCTTGATGGGCCTTGATGACGGCCACCGCCTTGTCGGGGAAGTCACTGAACACCCCGTCCACATCGGCCTGATAGAGGAAGATGTTAAGGAGATCGGTGAAGTCCTTGGCATAGGCCGGGATCTGCCCCTCATCCTGACGGAAGGTATAGGGGTGAACTTTCAGGCCCGCAGCGTGGGCTTCTTTTACCATGCCGGTGAAGACCGGTTTGCCCAAAGTGCCCGGTTCGGTGACGATCATCGGCTTCCACGGGCCAATCCCTTCGGCATAGCTGGCGATGGTTTTCATCGCCCCCGGCTTGAACATCCAGTCATAGTTGTAGGGGGTCGCCTTGCCCTTGGCATCGTAAACCATGGTCTCGTTCCAGTCGGTCTCGGCCATCAGCTGCACCAGTTTCAGATCCATACCCATGGCGGGCATCAGTTCGCTGTTGATGCGCTTGAGTTCATCGGCATCGAAGCACTGCAGATAGACCTTGTCGTCCTTCCCGGTGTAGCCGTACTCCTTGAGCACCTTCAGCACTGCTTTGGAGATATCCTTGCCTTCGTGACGGAACAGCCAGGGCGCTTTGATCTCCGGATAGATCCCGATGTTCTTGCCGGTGCTCTTGTTGAGCCCCTGGATCATCTCGATCTCCTCCTGGAAGGTGTGGATCTTGAAGTCTGACTTCCAGAGCGGGAAGCGGGCCGGATAGACCGGCACCTGCTTGCCATCCACCAGCTGGAATGGCTCGGTCATACGCAGGGAACGCACCTCATCCAGGGTGAAATCCACTACATAGTAACGACCGTCCGGACGGGCACGACCAGGGAAGCGCGCTGCCACATCGGTGATGCCATCGAGGAAGTGATCGTGCATCACCACCAGCTGGTCATCCTTGGTCATCACCAGATCCTGCTCCAGATAGTCGGCCCCCATGCCATAGGCCAGCGCCTTGGACTCTAAAGTATGCTCGGGCAGGTAGCCGGAAGCGCCACGGTGGGCGATCACCACCTTGCCTTCATCGGCAGCCAACACGGGTAATGAGAGGGATGCCCCAAGGCTCAAGGCGATGAGGGAAACGGCGAGTTTTTTCATATGTGATGCTCTTTATTATTGTGTAGGTAATTGTTCTATCAGAGGTTTGTTGCATATTTACGGTGAAAAGCGGTGGGCAGCAGCGTACTGCCCACCGTCACACATCAGCTCGCCTTGCGCAGAGCCTGATGGTATTGGTCGAGCCAGATCTGCAGCATCTGCTGCTCTGACTCGTTCAGGCGCAGCCCAAGCTTGCTGCGACGCCAGAGGATATCGTCCAGTGAACAGGCCCACTCCCGTTCGATGAGATAGCGCACTTCCGACTCGTAGAGGCCGCCACCGAAGTGAATGCCGCGATCCTCTTTTAGCCAGAGACGGGCATGGGCGCCATAGGCCTCGGCAATGCGCAGGGCGCTGCGATCATCGAGCCAGTCAAACTCCAGCGCAAAGGCGCGGGCCAGCTCGCGTACCGAGCAGTCAAACTCGCCGCCGGGCAGACGGCTGGTCGCCGTCCAGTCATCCCCCATCTGGCTGAACCAGGGCTTGAGCTTGTTGCAGGCGGCCTGCGCCAGCTTGCGATAGGTGGTGAGTTTGCCGCCAAACACCGACAAGAGCGGCGCACCATCCGATTCGCCAGAGAGCTCGAGGGTGTAGTCGCGGGTCACCGCCTGCGGCGAGTCTGACTCGTCATCACAGAGCGGGCGCACCCCGGCGTAAGTCCAGATCACATCTTTCGGCGCAATCTGGCGAGTGAAGTGGGCGTTGACCACCTTGCACAGGTAGGTAATTTCGGCCTCGCTGATCTTCGCTTCCCGCGGGCTGCCGTGGTGCTCCACATCGGTGGTGCCGATGAGTGAGTAGTCCTGCTGATAAGGGATGACGAAGACGATGCGGTTGTCTTCGTTTTGCAGGATATAGGCCTCTTCGCGCTCATGGATGCGCGGCACTATCATGTGGCTGCCTTTAATAAGGCGAATGCCGCGGGGGGATTTCTCGTGCAGGCTCTCGTCGTAGAAGGTCTTGACCCAGGGGCCCGCCGCATTGACCAGACCACGGCAGGTGACGGTGAACTGCTCGCCCCCTTCCCGCTCCAAAGTGAGCGTCCAGTGTTTGGAACCGCGCACCGCCTTGATGCAACGGGTGCGGGTCTGCACGTCGGCCCCCTTGTCACGGGCCATCATGGCATTGAGTACCACCAGCCGGGCGTCATCGACCCAGGCGTCCGAGTATTCAAACCCCTTGTTGATCCCCGCGGTCAAGCCATCTTGCGGCAGAAAGCGCACACCGCAGCTCCCCTTGAGCTTGTCGCGCTTGGCCAGATTGTCATAGAGGAACAGACCGGCGCGGATCATCCAGGCCGGACGCAGGTGCGGGCGGTGCGGCAGGCGAAAACGCATGGGACGAGCAATGTGAGGCGCCATACCGAGCAGCACCTCACGCTCCGCCAACGCCTCTTTCACCAGCCGGAATTCGTAATGTTCGAGATAGCGCAAACCGCCGTGGATCAGCTTGCTGGAGTTGGACGAGGTGGCAGAGGCGAGATCTTGCGCCTCAAACAGGGCAACCTTCAGACCCCGTCCTGCCGCATCGGCTGCGATGCCGACCCCGTTGATGCCGCCACCGACGACGACCAGATCATAATGTTCGCTCATGTTCACCTACTTTCATTTTTATGATTGCTATAACAGCAATGTTTGATTTCGCTCATTTTAGAACATGAAAATACAACAAACGAACATTTTATGGTGAAAGTGTGATCGCCACAGCCCGCCAGAGGTGGCAAAGAGGACAGGTCAGCTGAGCAAATGGCGTCGGGCCGAAATCAGCGGGTTACTAGCCAAAAAGGGGTGAGATGAGTGCAGGAATGGGAGACAAAAAAAGAAAGGAGGCCGCCCTGACGGGCGACCGGCACAGCCTTGGCGTGTTTCGCCGTCAGCAGATGTGGCAGGCGATCTGGTGTTGCGCCATCAATCGCGTCAGCTTTTCCGGTGGCTCCTGATCGGTAAAGAGGGCGTGGATCTGGCTGAGATTGCCCAGATTGACCATGGCATTGCGACCGAACTTGGTGTGGTCGGCGGCCAGGAACACCTGACGGGAGTGAGCGATGATGGCCTGGGCAATCTTCACCTCGTGATAGTCGAAATCGAGCAGGGAGCCGTCGTTGTCGATCCCCGAAATCCCGATGACACCATAGTCCATGCGAAACTGACCGATAAAGTCGCGGGTCGCCTCCCCCACGATGCCGCCATCGCGGTTGCGGATCTCGCCACCGGCGATGATGACGGTGAAGTCATCCTTGGCCGTCAGAATGCTGGCCACGTTGAGGTTGTTGGTGACGATGCGCAGCTCGCGGTGATCGAGCAGAGCGCGGGCAATGGCTTCGGTGGTGGTGCCTATGTCGATAAAGAGCGATGAGCCGTCGGGAATATTGGCCGCGACCTCGCGGGCGATGCGCTCTTTCTCCTTGAGTTGCATCACTTTACGGGCGCTGTAGGCGGTATTGACGGTACTCGAATGCAGGGAGGCACCGCCATGATGGCGCCGGATCTTGTTCTGTTCGGCGAGATCGTTCAGATCCCGGCGAATGGTCTGGGGGCTGACGTCAAAGTGGGTCACCAGATCGTCGGTCGAGACAAATCCCTGCCGCGTCAGGACGTCCAGGATCTCCAGATGTCGTTGGGTTTGCTTCACGCTTGCACTCCGATGATGAGACAAAAAAAGGCCCCGGCAGATGCGGGGCCTTTTGGCAGTTTACCTGATCCCCTTTGGGATCAATAAGCTGAGGATCACGTTTTATGCCTTATGGGCAGCCGCTTTCTTGGCCGCAACGGCAATGTTCTCATGCTTGAGGGTCATCGCCAGCAGGATGATGGAGAGCACGCAGGAGACAGTCAGCACCATGAAGCCGCCATCCCAACCGAAATGGTCAACGGTATAACCCAGCATGGCGTTGGCTGCCACGGCGCCGCCCAGATAACCGAACAGACCGGTGAAACCTGCCGCAGTACCAGCAGCTTTCTTCGGTGCCAGCTCAAGAGCATAGAGGCCGATCAGCATGACAGGACCGTAGATCAGGAAGCCGATAGCCACCAGCGCCATCATGTCGATGGTCGGGTTGCCGGCCGGGTTGAACCAGTAAACCAGCACAGCCAGGGTCACCAGCACCATGAACAGGATACCGGCCGGTGCACGGCGGCCCTGGAACATCTTGTCAGAGATCCAGCCACACAGCAGGGTGCCAGGAATACCGGCCCACTCGTAGAGGAAGTAAGCCCAGGAGGAGTTGTCGACGGTGAAGTGCTTGGCCTCTTTCAGGTAGGTTGGCGCCCAGTCCAGCACACCGTAACGAATGAGGTAAACGAAAGCGTTGGCGATCGCGATGTACCACAGCAGTTTGTTGTGCAGCACGTACTTGACGAAGATCTCCTTGGCGGAGAACTCCTGCTCGTGGCTCTCGTTGTAATCCTTCGGATAGTCGTTCTTGTACTCCTCGATAGGAGGCAGACCGACCGATTGCGGGGTATCACGCATCACGAAGAAGGCGATCACCGCGATGGCGGCCGCCGCTGCCGCAGGCACATAGAAGGCACTGCGCCAGTCGTTGAACCAGCCCATCCCGAGGATAAACAGCGGGCCAATCATGCCGCCGCCCACGTTGTGCGCCACGTTCCAGACCGCAACCACTTCACCGCGCTCTTTCTGTGACCACCAGTGCACCATGGTGCGACCGCAGGGCGGCCAGCCCATGCCCTGTGCCCAACCGTTCAGGAACAACAGCACAAACATGATGGCAATGCTGGAGGTGGCCCAGTGCATGGTACCCATCATGAACATGATGGCAGCCGAGAGCAGCAGACCGGCGGAGAGGAAGTAACGGGCGTTGGAACGGTCAGAGACGTTCCCCATCAGGAACTTGGACAAACCGTAAGCGATGGAGACCCCGGAGAGCGCGAAACCGAGATCACCACGGGAGAAGCCCTGCTCGATCAGATAGGGCATCGCCAGACTGAAGTTTTTCCGTACCAGATAGTAGCCGGCGTAACCGAAGAAGATCCCGAAAAACACCTGCCAACGCATGCGTTTGTAGAAGGGGTCGACCTTGTCAGCCGGGAGCCTGTCGATGTGCGCCGCAGGCCTGAAGAGACTAAGCATGTTCTGCTTCCTTATTGTTGTTATGGGCGGTTGAGGATGCCCTGACCATTCCGACGAATCATGTGAGTCCACCGATTCGCAAGCGAGCCAATTGTGCTCATATACGCTCATTTAATCTGTGATGCATACTCAAATATTGCAGTTTTATTACAAAAAAAGCTCCAAATGAGCAATTACTCAGCAAGCCCTATCCCTTGTGCAGCAAGGGATAGGACTTACCCAATAAGTGGTATTTGCTAGCAATTGAGTTGCTTTACGTCACATTTTCTTAGCAATGAGTGGGATCTTGTCCACATTTCCCATGGCGGGGGGATGGTGAAATTAACGGGAAGGGTTATTTTCTCTCACGACCGATAACGAGCGAAAACGAGCACATCGTTTGCGCAAGACACAAAAACAACAGGGAAACGTTTTCGGCAGCAACGGATAGACACAAAAAAGATAAAACAGAACATCAAGCCTCTACGGGTGGATATTAAGGAACAACGTTATGAGCATACAAAGACCCAATACCCTGCTTGGCGAGTGCATCGCCGAGTTTATCGGAACCGGCCTGCTGATATTTTTCGGCGTCGGATGTGTGGCGGCACTGGTGCTGGCAGGCGCCAACTTCGGGCAGTGGGAAATCTCCATTACCTGGGGTCTGGGTGTGGCCATCGCCATCTATGTGACCGGCGGTATTTCAGGTGCCCACCTGAACCCGGCTGTAACCCTGGCGCTGATGACCTTCTGCGGTTTCGACAAGCGCAAGGTGGTGCCCTACATCATCGCCCAGATGGCCGGTGCCTTCTGCTTCGCGGCCCTTGTCTACTTCCTTTATGGTAACCTTTTCACCCAGTGGGAAGTGACCCATAACGTGGTGCGCGGCAGCGTCGAAAGCCTCGGTACTGCCGGGATCTTCTCTACCTACCCCAATGCCCTGCTGACCAACATGCAAGCTTTTGCCGTCGAGCTGGTGATCACCGCCGTACTGATGCTGGGCATCATGGCGCTGGGTGACAACAACAACGGCGCTCCCAAAGGTTTCGCCGCCGCCCTGCTGATCGGTATCCTGATCGCGGTGATCGGCGCCTCCCTTGGCCCGTTAACCGGTTTTGCCATGAACCCGGCCCGTGACTTTGGTCCGAAACTGTTCGCGTTCTTTGCTGGCTGGGGTGATGTTGCCCTGACCGGTGGCCGTGACAACCCCTACTTCTGGGTTCCGATCCTTGGCCCCATCGTTGGCGCCCAGATTGGTACTGCCCTCTATGTCAAAGTGCTGGCTCCCTGCGTCCCGGGCAACCGTGTCGTCACCACCGAGCAAGCTACCCAAACCGCCAAAGAAGAGGCTGCCGCATAAGAGCGGCCCCCTCCAACGTATAAAAACGTGGAAAATAGAAACGTGGAGAACATCATGTCTGCTGAAAAGAAATATGTCGTCGCTCTGGACCAGGGAACCACCTCTTCCCGCGCCATCGTGTTTGATCAGGATGCCAACATTGTCGGTACCTCCCAGCGCGAATTCACCCAGCACTACCCGAAAGCGGGTTGGGTAGAGCACGACCCGATGGAGATCTGGGCGACCCAATCCTCCGTCTTTACCGAAGTGCTGGCCAAGACCGGCCTTCGCAGCGAAGAGATCGCCGCCATCGGTATCACCAACCAGCGTGAAACCACCGTTGTCTGGGAAAAGGCCACCGGCAAACCCATCTACAACGCCATCGTCTGGCAGTGCCGCCGCACCGCAGCCATCTGCGAAGAGCTGAAAGCACGCGGTCTGGAAGAGTACGTCCGTGAAAACACCGGTCTGGTGCTGGATGCCTACTTCTCCGGTACCAAGGTGAAGTGGATCCTCGACAACGTGGAAGGTGCCCGCGAGAAGGCAATGAACGGCGAGCTGCTGTTCGGCACCATCGACACCTGGCTGGTCTGGAAAATGACCAATGGCGAAGTGCACGTCACCGACCCGACCAACGCCTCCCGTACCATGCTCTACAACATCCGCGAGCTGAAGTGGGACGAGAAGATGCTGGACGAGCTGGGCATCCCCATGTCCATGTTGCCGGAAGTGAAACCCTCTTCCGAAGTGTACGGCTACACCACCCGTGGCGGCGGCTCCCGCATCCCCATCGCCGGTATTGCCGGTGACCAGCAGTCTGCCCTGTTTGGCCAGCTCTGCTTTGAAAAAGGGATGGCCAAGAACACCTACGGCACCGGTTGCTTCATGCTGATGAACACCGGCACCGAGCCGGTTCGCTCCAGCAACGGCCTGCTGACTACCGTCGCCATCGGCCCGAAAGGGGAAGTGAACTACGCGCTGGAAGGGGCAGTATTCATGGGCGGCGCCACCATCCAGTGGCTGCGTGACGAGCTGAAGATCATTCACGATGCCCGCGATACTGACTACTTCGCTTCCAAGGTTGGCGATACCAACGGCGTCTATCTGGTACCGGCCTTCGTCGGTCTGGGCGCCCCCTACTGGGATCCGTATGCTCGCGGCACCATGGTCGGCCTGACCCGTGGCGCCAACCGCAACCACATCATCCGTGCCGCGCTGGAATCCATCGCCTATCAGAGCCGCGATGTGCTGGATGCGATGCAGCAGGACTCCGGCATCAAGCTGGCAGCGCTGAAAGTAGACGGCGGCGCCGTAGCCAACGACTTCCTGATGCAGTTCCAGGCTGACATGATGCACACCCCGGTGGTACGTCCGACCCGCATCGAGACTACCGCCATGGGCGCCGCCTTCCTGGCTGGTCTGGCAGTCGGCTTCTGGAAGAGCTCGGACGAGCTGGAAGACAAGTTCAGCGTGGACCGCGAGTTCATCCCGCAGATGGACAGAGACGATCGCGCCAAACGTTACAGCGGCTGGCAAAAAGCGGTTGAGCGTTCACGCCGTTGGGCTGAAGAGGATTGATCAGGCACCCGACATTCCGTTGAGATAAACACCAAAGAGGCCGACCGCAATGTCGGCCTCTCTTTTTTGCTTTCCCTTGCCGGTTTCTGCCCCCTTCCCCGCTCATTGCTCCCTCCTGTTTTTCTGCCGCCCTCTGTTGTTACCATCCGTCACAACGCAATTGAGTTCTCTATCTATAATCATCATCTGGGTCGCATATGCGACCTTATTTATGAGGAGAGCGATATGGAGAGGGCGATACACCGTTTTACACTGCACTCACTCTGGTCAGGGCTCGGGATCCGCACCCGGATCCTCGCTGGCGTGGCGATACTGATGGCCATCGCCATCAGCTGCATCACCTTGATCCTCGAGCAGATATCCCACAGTCAGGCCCAGCAGCGGGTCGAGCGCTACGAGCTGCCAAGCAGCGTGGATCGCATTGCCAACCAGCTCACAGCGCAGCTTATCCAGCACCTGACCGAAGCGCAGGCGCTGGCCAGCAACCGTTTTGTCATCGACTGGCTGACCGCTGGCATGCCAGAGCAAGAGTGGCCCGCCATGGAGCGCTACTTTCAGGATCTGCAACGGCGGATCGGCGGCAACGTCTTTATCGCCCCCCGCCAGAGCAACACCCTGATCAACTTCAGCGGCGGCCCCACCGCCCAGAAATCGCTTAGCGAATCAGACCCGAAAGATGGGTGGTTTTTCGGCTTTCTCAAACGCAGCAAACCCTATGAGCTGAACCTCGACATCTCGGATTTTGACAAGCGAGCCTCCCTCTATATCAACACCGCCGTCACCCACGAGGGCAAGACTCTGGCGGTGGCAGGCACCTCCATTGACATGAGTGCCCTGAGCAAGCTCATCAGCGGCTACCGGATCGGCAAGAGCGGTCAGGTCTATCTGGCGGACATGGAGGGCAATATCGAGATCCACCCCGAGCAGGAGGTGGAGGGGGCCGCCCACCACCAGCAATCCTTCCTCGATACCGTCAAGCGGCTTATTCCCAATGCCCGGGAACAGGTGGCCGTAGAGGCGCTAACGCTGGAGGGACAAACCTACCTCATCGCGGTGCGTTACATCCCCACCCTCAACCGGCTGCTGATTGGCGAGATCAACAGCGCCGAGCTGGAAGAGGGACTGCAGGAATCCCGCCAGCTGATCATCATGGTGTCGCTCGCCATCGGCGGGATCGCCATGCTGGCCTCCGCCTGGCTGGCTCACTCCATCAGTCGCCCCATTCGTCAGGCTGCCGATGGCATGCACCACATCACCGCCGATCGAGATCTGGCGACCCGCCTCGACTTCTCTGACGAGTCGGAGCTGGGGCTGATGGCCCAAAGCTTCAATCGGCTGATCCAGAGCCTGAACCAGAGCTTCTCCCGCTTCCAGCAGTCAGGCAGCGCCCTCTCCGCCCAGTCGTCCCAATCCATGCAGCAGGCCCAGGCACTGGCAGGAGAAGCGTGCCAGCAGGCCCAGAGCATTCAGGAGCTGACCACTGTGGTCACCACCATCGGTGACAACGCCGAGCAGATCGCCAGCCGCTCTGAAGGGGTCAACGACGTGACCCAACGCATCGCCAACCATATGCTCAGCATCGAGCAGGATGTGACCCAGAGCGCCGCGCAACTCGACAGCTTGCGCAGCAGCATCGGCAGCTCCTCGGCCCTGCTCGATGAGGTGGTGAAAGACAGCAACAACATCACCCAGATCATGAACCTCATCCGCGATGTCTCGAACCAGACCAACCTGCTCGCCCTCAATGCGGCTATCGAAGCGGCTCGGGCAGGGGATATGGGACGGGGCTTTGCGGTGGTGGCCGACGAGGTACGCCAGCTGGCGGTGCGTACCCAGACCGCCACCAAGGATGTGCAGGATCTTATCTTGCGCCTGCAGGAGGGAACCCGGCAGGCCAGCAGCTCGATGGCAGACTCCCGCAACCTGAGCGAAGAGGGATACAACCGGATGAATCAGGCCAGAGAGGTGCTGGTTGAGGCCACCAGCCAGATCAACCAGACCGCCCTCGAGATCAACGAGATCAGCGCGCTGGCGCAGGCGCAGAATCAACAGATGGGGCAAGCCAGAACCGCGCTCGACGAGCTGGCCATGGTGGCCGAACACCAGCGGGAACACGCGCAGGAGAGCAATGCTGCCAGCCGCGAACTGTTCGAACTGGCCAAAGCCATCGACGAGCAGATCCGCCAATACCGGATTGGCTAGACCCGCAGCGTCCCTCTCTCCCTCTCAATAACCAAGACGCCACCTCAGGGTGGCGTTTTCATTTTGCAAATCATTTTGCCTGCGCTCTCGAAACGGGAATGACGAGAAACAGTACAAATCACTGATAAATAACATAAAAAAATGTGGAACGGCCATTGCTTAGTGATATCAGACTCAACAGAGGGATATCGCCATGAAACCGACCACCAATCAAGCGCCCGTAGCTCACGTCGCCACTCAAAAAGAGACACTGACCCCCCGCGAAGGCACCTTCCTGATGATGGTGGCCCAGCTGGTGGTGCTCACCTGCATCGTACTGGCCGCCACCGTCGGCGGCCTCTCCTGGCAGTGGACCCTGCTGCTGGCCATTCCGCCGGTGCTCGGCGGCGCTCTGCTCAGCCGTGTATGGGGCAAGCTGCCACGGTAACTGCGCTTCACCTCACACACCTTCCCGAACAGGCGGCCGACCCTCAACTCGGCTGTCTGTTTATCTGCCGCCTGGCTGATGCTGATTGGCCGCAACGAAGGCGCGACTTGTTCTTCGCCAAGCAAACCGCAGCGACGAACCGTTCAAACAAACCGCACAAACCAACCTGCACTACAGGGTATGGCTGCCCAGCTGCTCTTTGAGAAAATCGAGCCAGACCCGCAGTCGGATATCCCGCTGGGCATCGGAGTAGAAGACCGCGTTGATGGGGCGCGAGGCGCCGCTGTTGCTGCGGGCAAGCACCTCCACCAGCGCGCCGCTCGCCCGATCCGGCCCGGTCATGAAATCCGACAGACAGACAATCCCCTGCCCCGCCAGCGCCAGCTGACGCAAGGTTTCGCCGCTGCTGGCACGCAGAGTGGGGGTGATGGCAAAGCGATCCCCCTGCTCGGCACTGAGCAGCGGCCAATGGTTGAGGTGATCGGGATGCAAAAAGCCAAGCAGCTCATGACCGCTCAGCAGATCCGCCGGTTGGCGCGGGGTGCCGCGCTCGCTCAAGTAAGCAGGAGAGGCCAGCAGCCGCAACCGCGAACGACCAAGGGGCAGCGCACGCAGGGAGGAGTCGGTCAACTCGCCGATGCGGATGGCCATGTCCACCCTCCGCTCCATCAGATTGATAAAGCCCTCCGAGCTGTGCAGCTGTAGCTCGATGGCGGGGTAGCGGCGGCGAAACTCGCCGATGATCGGCACCAGCCGGTGCAGGATAAAGGGGGTGGCCGCATCGACTCTCAACACCCCTTCGGGTTGTTCCCGGCGCATCAGCAGATGCCCCTCCGCCTCGCTCATCTCGGTCAGGATCTTCACCGCCCGCTTATAGAACCAGCTCCCCTCCTCGGTCAGGCTGACCCGGCGGGTGGTGCGATTGAGCAACACGGTTGAGAGTTTCTCCTCCAGCCGCTTGATGCCACGGCTCACCACCGAGTTGTCCATGCCGAGGTTCTCCGCCGCCTGGCGAAAACTGCCCGCCTCCACCACCGCCACAAACAGGGTCAGTTCATCAGAATGGGTCTTCATTACTGTTATCCGGACAAGAGTAATGGGCCTTTATAGGCGCAGCTGCTATGGATTAGCAAGCGTGTGGTGAGGCCTGTGCTTTTTCTACAGAGAAAGAACGTGACCGCGAGCCCACATCATGCTCGTGATTTATCTGTACAATGCAGCCCAAAAGGCACCGTATGGCACTATTTATTTCACAAGGATGAATAACATGACATTTGAAGAGCGGCTGGCCGCCGCCCATCAGGAGCTGGCAAACAAAGGGGTATGGCATTCCAACTACAATCCCCCCTTGTTCTGGTTGTTGCGCCAACTGGGTTGGTCTGTCAAACCGCCTCAGTACGAGGGCAGGCTTACCAACTTTCTGGTATTTGGCATCGGCCTTGGCCTGATCTGGAGCATTCTGTTGTGGTTTTTCAGCTGGCAACCCTTAGAGATAGACCCACTATTTGCCCTACGCCAGACAGCCCTGTTTGCCGGATTAACAGGCATCATCATGGCGAGTCTCTTCAGGCTACGCTCCAGGCAGCTTAAACTGACCCCTTGGGAAAGATTGCCATCCTCGGCAACAGATATCACAAAGCAACCGGATTGATAATCCGTTGGCATTGTTATGAAGCAGGAGTTCTGGGCACATATTGCCTTTGCCCGTCAGAAATCAGGTTGAAAAGAGCCCCTCATTGGAATGAGGGGCATGACAATCTCCTGCTACATCCCCATGGGCCACTGCAATACATATACCCAGAACAGCAAGAGGGCCGTCCATGCAAACAAGAACGCCATGCTAAACGGCAACATTAATGACATTAATGTGCCTAACTTGGCATTTTTGTCATAGTCTTGCGCCGTCGCCAATATAAGCCCCAAGTAGCCAAACAGTGGACTAATGATATTGGTTACCGAGTCACCGATTCTGAATGCAGCTTGGGTCACCTCCAAAGGTATATCTACATAGAACAGTGATGGTATAAGCACTGGCGCCATAAGGCTCCACTGGACAACAGGTGAACCCATAAAGAGATTGAGGAACGCACAGAGAATAACAACCAGTAGCAAAATGAATGCAGGATGCAATGACAGATCTGCAACCATGTTACTCATCGACATGGCCAACACGCCTGAAAGTTGGCTTAACTTGAATATATATATCAGCTGGGATGCCACAAAAATAATCAGCAAAAATAATCCTAGCTGACTTAAACTCTTTTGGCATGCCTTGATGAGATCTTGCTCACCCCGAAAACTACCAGATAGATAACCGTAAGTTAAACCACTCAAGCCAAAAGTAATAGAAATAACTATTGGTAGACCACTAATGATCTCGCTGCGAGCGAGTTGCTGCCCTTCATTGGGTGCCAGCCAATTCCCCGGCACTGCCGCCGATAAAACAAAGAAGATGATCGCAGAAAGAAATACGCTACCAGAAGCCAGCATGGCCCTGTCATTTTTCTTATTGCAGGGAATATCATGGCTAATTAGATGACTATCAGTAGCATCATTATCAATTAGCCGATGCTGCCGTTTTTCTACTACCATGATAGAAATAAAAGACCCCACTGCGACTAATAGAAGGACACTGGCACTCATAAAAAAGTAATTCGCCAATGGGCTAACACTGTATTCAGGATCGATGAGCTGGGCTGCCGATGTAGTGATACCAGCAATCACCACATCATAGGTTGTAATGAATATAGTTGCATGCGTCCCTCCCGCGACACCGGCAAAAGCCGTTGCAAGTCCGACCAAGGGTGAGCGACCCGCAGCCTGATAGGCACGGCACGCCAGAGGTATCAAAACAATATAACCAACTGCGCCAACCACATTCGAAACTATCCCCAGAGCTATAATGCTGATGGTCAGTTGCCATTTTCCAGTTTTATTTACTAACCGTTGCACCGAGTAGCTAATCAATCCGGAAGAGTCAGCAAGCCCGATACCTATCGTCGCTATAATGACTATGCCCAAAGGAGGGAAGTTAATAAACTCTTTAACACTGCCACCAAGCCATTCTCGAATACCGGCCAATGACAGCATATTATGAACGTACTGAGTGTTCTCGCCAGGCAGGGTGTAAGAGAGTTGTGCTTTGGCAGCAATAAAAGAGACGACCATGACTATCAAAGATAGCCAAATGAACAAGAACACCGGATGGGGAAGTCGATTTCCCCATCGCTCAATACTATCAAAAACAGACCTTTTCATGGTTTTAGAATTCATAATTAATGCCGGTATAATAAGTTCTTCCCTGAATGACCTCAGTGTACGTATCCGGGCTGGACACATCTTTATTCATCAGGTTGTTAACCCCCATCTTCAGTGCCACTCCATTGGCAAGGTCGTAACTCATGCCAAGATCCAGGGTGGTATATGGATCAGACACATCATTATTGCCAAGCTCGCCACGCACTTCACTACGATAATGCAACCGAGTGAAAATATTTAATGCATAGTTAGCATACCATGTCGCCTTGAGCGAAGCTTCATGCTCTGACGTACCAACCAGTCTGTCTCCGGAATAATCATCTTTTGCATCAAGATATGTATATGAAGCATCCAGACCAATATATTCCCATTGATGCGTAGCAGACAGTTCCAAGCCTTTCAGAGTTGCCTTGTCTATATTGACGAAGGTGTAGTCACCATTTTTTTTCTTTGCTTGTTGAATAATGTCATCAACCTGATTATAGAATACTGTTGCGCTGGCTAACGTAGTACCATTGGTATAATACATCCCCAATTCACTGAATGTGCCAGTTTCTGCTTTCAGGGCCGAGTTACCATAAATATTACAGCGACCGCCACAGCCAGGAGCTGAATAATATGGGGATATTTGAGCCAGGCTGGGTGCTTTAAATGCCGTCCCCACACCAGCTTTCATACTCCAGTTCTCAGCTACCCCTTGGGTGAGATAGCCACGGTAGGTAAACTCGCTGCCAAACAATGAATCATGATCATATCGCCCACCCAGGGTCAAGGTAGTTGCGTCAGTCAATGCATGATTGGATTCAACGTAAGCTGCAGAACTCTTTCTGTCTGCGGAGCCCCCCTTAAAACTAATATTGTCTACTTTGGCATTGCGGGTTTCAGTGCCAAACGTAATGTCATATTGATTGAACGATAATATGGCTTTGGCATCACCACCATAATTATGCTCAGTACTATTTGATGTGAGGAGATCATACTGGACATCAAAGTCACTGTAATAGAGATTGGCATCGACGTTCAGTCGTGAGGATTGGTAGCCATATCCTAGCGTGTAGCTTTGCAGACGGCGTTGCTGTTCATAATACCGATTGTTGAACATCGCAGTACCCAACTGCTCTTCATTGGATAGCTGAATATCAAGCGATAATGAATGCTGGTCATTAATAGCAAGATCGAAAGTATTTACCAAGTTGTAGTTTTCTTGCCCGCGACGCTTGGTCGCATCAGGGTAGTCAGCATAAAATGACTCGGCGATATCCAGATAGTTGCCATATACGGTATAACTCAATGCATCGTTGACAGGCATGGAGTAATACAATCCATAAACCTGGCCATTACCACCTCGATCACCCTGGTTGTATTGCCCTTCAACACTCATTGCCCCTTCAGCAGCACCATTGTGTTTGCGCGTTATCACATTCACAACGCCCCCCATGGTATCGGCACCGTAAAGGGTAGACATCGGGCCACGAATAACTTCGACTCTATCAACGGCTACTGTAGGGGTAAGGCTTAATGCACTGTCACTGCCACGCCAAAGCGCTTCTTTGGTATAAGAACGGCGACCATTCAACAACACTTGCGTGTAATCATTGCTCAGGCCACGAATGCGAATGCTACGGGAACCATTAGCCTGGGTTGATATATTGACGCCCGGAGCATCGACCAAAAGATCACCGACATCCCCCGTCATTTGATATTTACTCTGCTCCTGACCATCGATCAAGGTCATGGTTGCAGGGGCTTCAAGAAGATTTTTTTCCTTTCCAGCGGTTGCTGTTACCACCATGGTTTCATCAGCAATATTCTCGGCAATTGCAACATGTGCAGGAAGTATCAGTGCACTCAATATGTAAGGCGTTCGGACTTTTAGATTATTTATATTCATTTTAAGTGATTTATTATACGATAAATTGCGCATTATAATGGAAATTATTATCATTTTGCATTGTTTTTCATTACTGATATTCATGGGTGATTAAAAAACGGCTTTATGACCCAAATCAGCCTATTAGTCGTTACTTCCTCTATCCCGGATTACCGGTGTCCTTTTCTCAACCGTTCCTGCCGCCTGATACGCCTTATCATTGCTGCTGATTTGGCAAAAGTAATTTGATGTTGTCATCATTTTTGCCAACAAAACCCATCGGCATACTGGCGCCATTCTCCCGTCGGGAGTCCCTAACCAAGGAGTTGTTATGCCACTGGCGTTATTTGCCCTTACCCTGAGTGCCTTTGCGATCGGCACCACCGAATTTGTGATCGTGGGGCTTATCCCCACCATCGCCGAGCAGCTCAATGTCTCGCTCCCCTCGGCGGGCCTGTTGGTCAGCCTCTATGCCCTTGGCGTAGCCATCGGTGCCCCTGTGCTCACGGCTCTCACCGGCAAGGTGCCGCGCAAGTGGCTGCTGGTAGGGCTGATGGCGCTCTTTACCGCCGGCAACCTGCTGGCCTGGCAGGCCCCCGGTTACGAGAGCCTGATCGTGGCCCGCATCCTGACCGGATTGGCGCACGGAGTCTTCTTCTCGGTGGGCAGCACCATCGCCACGGGTCTTGTGGCAAAAGAGAAGGCGGCGAGCGCCATCGCCATCATGTTCAGCGGCCTCACCGTGGCGCTGGTGACCGGCGTACCGCTCGGCACCTGGATTGGTCAGGTCTTTGGCTGGCGTGAAACCTTTCTGGTGGTAAGCCTGCTGGGTCTGGTCGCCATGGTGGGCAGCCTGTTGCAGATCCCGAGCAACCTGCCCAAAGGGGCGGCCTCCACCATCCGCGAGCAGCTCTCGGTACTGACCAAAAAACCGCTGCTGCTGATCTACGCCAAAACCGCCCTCGGTTATGGCGGCGCCTTCACGGCGTTTACCTTCCTTGCCCCCATCCTGCAGCAGGTGAGCGGCTTTAGCGCCGGTGCGGTGAGCCTGATCCTGCTGGTCTACGGGGTATCGGTCGCCGTCGGCAATATCTGGGGTGGCAAGCTGGCCGACAAGATGGGCCCCCTGCCTGCGCTCAAGCTGCTGTTTGCCGGTCTGGCGCTGGTGCTGCTGGCCCTCACCTTCACCGCACCCCATCCGGTGCTGGCCGTGCTCACCGTGCTGGTGTGGGGCGCCTTTGCCTTCGGCAACGTGCCGGGTCTGCAGGTACTGGTGGTGAAGCAGGCCGAACTGCACACCCCCAAGGCGGTGGACGTGGCCTCCGGCCTCAATATCGCCGCCTTCAACGTCGGCATTGCGCTGGGATCTGTGGTTGGTGGTTTTGTGGTAGAGCACCTCGGCCTGATGCACACCCCCTGGATCGGCGCCCTTATCGTGCTGCTGGCCTACGGGTTGACCCATGTCAGCGAGCGCCGCGAAGCCCTCCGGCTCGCCGCCTGTCAAGCATAAGCTGCGCCAGCAGGCGTCACCCAAGGGCGTGGCGCCTGCTGCAATCGGTGCGGCAGGCTTCTATGCTGTGACACAGCCTCAAGCCCTCAACTGTTTCAGTAACCAAGCCGGTCACCCTCGCATCATTTGCCACGGAGTCTGTTATGAAGGTGCTTATCGTCTATGCCCATCCCGAACCCAAAAGCTTCAACGGTGCCCTCTTCTGCCACGCCATCAGGGCGCTGGAGCAGGCAGGCCACACAGTGATGACCAGCAATCTCTATGCCATGGGCTTTGATCCCGTCTCGGATCGGCGCAACTTCACTGCCGCCAGCGATCCCGATTTTCTCAAGCTGCAGCTTGAAGAGCTGGCTGCCACCGAGCAGGGCAGCTTTGCCCCGCAGCTGGAGCAGGAGATGCAAAAGCTGGAGGCGGCCGATCTGCTGATCTTCCAGTTTCCGCTCTGGTGGTTTGGCCTGCCCGCCATCCTCAAGGGGTGGGTGGATCGGGTCTTTGCCATGGGGCGGGTCTACGGTCAGGGCCATATCTACGAGAGCGGCAAGTTTCGCGGCAAGCGGGCGTTGCTGAGCCTCACCACCGGCGGCCCCGCCGAGGCCTATCTGCCCGACGGCTTCAACGGCGATATCGACGGGGTGCTGCGCCCCATCCAGCGCGGGATCCTGCAATTTGTCGGCTTCGACGTGCTGCGCCCCCATATCTGCTATGCCCCGGTGCGGGTCTCGCAAGAAGAGCGGGAAGCCTGGCTCGCCCAGTGGGCCGAACGCCTTGGCCAGATTGAGCAGGAGTCCCCCATCGCAGTCGGCCGCTACCAGTAGTAGCTGACGCCCCCCAAAGCACAAAAACAGCGAGCAGCCCCCGGCCGCTCGCTGTTTTTCACGCTCTGTCGTTATGGTTTTTGTTATCCGTGGGCAAGCATTATGCCGCCTGTGGTACGCCTGCTTTGCCGGTCACCGCCCGCTTGAGCCAGTAGTCGAGGCTGACGTAGCGGCCCCCGCCGTAAACCAGCAGCACCAGCAGCATCACGAAGTAGGTGGCGGCAAACTCCATCCCGTTGTTGAGCATCACGGGATCCCCGAGCTCGGTGATGTAGTTGTAGCGACCGGGGAAGTTGGCGGCCAGCCACTCGATAAAGCCGTTGAGGCGCACAGTAGCCTCCATGCTGCCGGTGGCGATGGCATCCCAGCCGTGCTTCCAGTGAACCATGGCGCTCGCCACGCTCATCAGGAAGATGGTGGGAATGGCCATGATACGGGTAAAGAGGCCAAGGGCGATGCAGATGCAGCCCAGCACCTCGGTGCCAGCCGCCAGAAAGGCGAGCAGGGTCGGGAACGGCAGGTTGAGCCCCCCTTCCGAGACTGGCGCACCAAACCAGGCGACGGTGCCGGCAAAGCCCATCACCTTGGAGTGGGCCCCCACATAGATGACCGGAATGAGATAGAGACGAATGGCCAGCAGGGCTAGAAAATCGAGCCGCTTGCACTGGGCCACCGCCCGCTCGTACCACTGGATCAGAGTGTTGTTCATGGGAATTCTCCTTGGTGTTTGCTAAATGAGGGCAAGGGAGTGTCAGGCTGGCGCTCGCCAACGGACAAGGTCAGCAGACCCAGCCGGTGAAAATGGCGAGCCCACTCGCTCAGATCAAAATCGCGGCGAACCTGTTGCACCTGCTGCTGGAACGCGGCTTGGGTGATCCCAGGTTGCTGTTGCAGCAACTGGATCAGCGCCACATCCCATTCGCGCAAGCGCTGGGTCACCACCTGATGTTCCGGGCTGCGAAACAGGCCATAGAAGTGGTTGCCCTGCCGAGTCGGCACCACGCCGCTGCGACGAATGGCAAAGGGGAGCTCAAGCAGTTGCAGGGTGGGATTGAGCACAAGCGGACTCTCCGCCGTCACCTCCTCCCCCGATATAACTTGCGGCACTACCCCTTCATCAATCTCGACACAGAGGCAGGCCCACTCGTACTCCAGCAGTGCCAGCCGCTGCCTGGGCATGTTGAGCGTGCCCTCGCCGTGGCGATGCTGCACATAGCGGACCAACTCGGTGGCGATATGGTGAAACTCGGGGGCCTCGGCGCCGTGCTGGATAACAAAGCCCTCTACCAGCTGCCACCTGTCCACCGGCGCCCAGTGAGCGTGGGTGAGCGGAAAAGCGCTCTCCAGCACCGACTCCACATTGGCGCGCACGCTGCGGGCATAGTGGCTGGCAATGCCATCCTGCGGCAGCCGCACCCGGCTCGCCAGCCAGGCGGTCTGCTGCTGCATCCGCTGCGGCGCCGTTTTGGGCGCAGTGATCAGGGATAACCGTCTATCCATAACGCACCTCCCGCACCTGACGGTCGATCGCCTCGCAACAGGCGCCGTGCACCCGCGCCAGCTCGGCCTCCAGCTCTGCCAGCGGTGGCAGATGGTGATCCCGCTCCAGCAACAGGGGGCGCAAACCGTGGGTCTGCACCGTATAACGGGTCAGCGCCACCACCTCCTCACAGACCGGACGACCATGGGTATCCAGCAAGGTGCCATCCGCCTCTTCCAGATGACCGGCGATATGGAAGTAACGGATCGCATTGCCCGGCAGCCCGGCGATCATCCGCTTGGGGCAGTAACCGTGGTTGCGGCTGTTCACAAAAACGTTGTTGATATCGAGCAACAGCTCGCAACCGCTGCGCGCCACCAGCTCGGCGAGAAAATCCTCCTCCGCCATCTCGTGGTCATAGCCGTGGTAGTAGGAGATATTTTCCAGCACCAGCGGGCGGGCCAGCGCCTCCTGCACCTGCGCGATCCGCTCTGCCAGATAGGGGATGTTCTCCCACTGACGCGGCACCGGTAATAGCTCGTAGAGATAACCCTGTTGGTCGCGGGAAAAGCTCAAATGCTCGCTATAGATCTCGATGCCAAACTCGTCCAGAAAGGTGCGGATCTGGCTGAGCAGGGTGCGATTGAGGGGCTGGCAATCGCCGAGAGAGAGGCTGAGGCCGTGGGCCACCAGCGGGTAACGCTCGGCCAGCTGATGCAGCTGCGCCCGCTTGGCGCCGCCGATGGCCATCCAGTTCTCCGGCGCCAGCTCGAGAAAGTCGATGCCGGGGCGGACGGGGCCGGAGCAGAGCGCATCCAGATGCTCCTGGCGCAGCCCGATCCCCCGACTGCGGGAGCTTATTGGCCGCATACCCCCTCCGTCATCTTGCTGCTCTTGCTGGCTCTGTCGCCATCAATCCCCTCGCCCGCCACGCCACACTTGCCATCGCGAGCGCGCACCAGTCGACCCTGCGGATCACTGTCGAGGGTTTGCTTTTCAAAGCGCTTCTCGGTGCCGCACTTGCCCGCCGCACACTTGCCGCCGTGCTGTTCGCTGGGGGCGGCCTTGACCGGCGCATCGCTCGGGGTGGCCGCCAGCGCAAGTCCCGGGGTCAGGGCAATCAGGCTGGTCATGGCGATGGAGAGGGTCAGTTTGCCGGTGGTTTTGTTGCTGCTTGAGTTACTCATGAGCGGACTCCTTGACTGCTGAAACGGGGTAACTGGAGAGATCGCGGGCGGCCACGATCTGGCCGTGGAACTGCTGCTTGACGATGGCCATCGCCTCTTTCTTGTGATTGAGGCCAACCCCCATCCAGTGGTTGAGCACCAGCAGCTTGGGGTTCACCTCGGCGGCAATTTTGGCCACCACAGATGGCTTGGCATGGAGCGAGGCGGAGACAGGGTCGGCCCCTTCGTGGATGGCGAGCGGCATCACCAGAATGTCGGCCCCCTTGGCAAACGGCACAAAGGCCGGGTTGCTGCCGTTCTGATCCGCCGAGATAACGATGCTCCCCTCGGCGCTCTCGATGCGATAGGCCAGACAGGGCACGTCACCGTGAGGGATGCCGAGTGCAGTGATGGTCAGCCCATCCTGCTGATAGACGGTATGGGGCTGCGGGCTCTGGTAGGGCACATCGTGCAAGGTGATGGGGAAGAGGCCATCGGTGCCATCCTTGAAGCCGCTCAGGTAGGCATAAGCGCCCTTGTCCTTGTTGAAGAGGGCATCAAAGTAGCCGCTCATGCTGGGAAAGGCCGAGCCTGCCTCTGGCCCCGCCAGATCCAGCGGATCGCTGCGCTTGAAGAAGTAGGCCCCCTTGAGCAGGGCAGGCAGGTCGGTCACATGATCGGTGTGAAAGTGGGTGATGCCGATAAAATCGACCTCTTCGAGCTTGGCCCCCGCCTGGCCGAAGCGCAGGTAGACGCCGCCACCGGCATCGATCAGGATGCGGGATTTCCCCTTCCACCAGATCACCTCGCTGGAGGAGGCACGCAGATCGTCGGAGATGGGGCCACCACTGCCGAGCACCTGCAGGGTGAAGGCTTTATCCAGTGGCGTCAGTTGTACCGGTTCGGCACAGGCCGGGGCGACGGTGAGCGCGCACCCGATGGCCAGCGCCACCGCTTTCAATCTCTGTTTCATCACAATTACCTGTCGGTTGGTTGTCGGTTGAAAGTGTGTCGTTTAAAGAGGGGGAGAGAGGGGCCGATGGCGACGTATGAACGCCAACCACCGGCCGTGGCGGGGCGCAAGCCCCCGCCGTCAGTTGCCGTCCCGTTCGTCCGCCTGCCAGCGCGCTTCCAGCCAGAGCAGGTTGCACAGGCCCAGCAGCAGGGCGAATCCGAGGCCCAAAATCCAGGTGAAGTACCACATAGCAGATCCCTTGAGGTCAGTAGAGTTGATGGCTGTCGCGCTTGATGCGGGCAAGGTCGAGCTTGCCGCGCACCACTCGATAGACCCAGCCGGAGTAGCCCAGGTTGACCGGCATCAGCACCAGCACGAGGCCGAACATGATGGCCAGGGTCTTGTAGCTGGAGGTGCTGTCCCACAGGGTCAGGCTGCTGACCGCATCGAGGGATGAGGGCAGCACGAAGGGGAACAGGGCGATGGCTACCGAGCAGAGCATGGCGGCGCAGGCAATAGCGCTGGCCAGCAGCGCAATCCGGCCCCGCTCCAGCCAGGAGGCCATCCCGCTCACCAGCGGCGCCAGCGCCCCGATGATCGGCACCAGCCACAGCAGCGGATAGTCAAAGTAGTTGCGCAGCCAGCCTCCGGCGTGGGGGATCACCCCCTTCATCAGCGGGCTGATGGCGGCATTCGGGTCAAAGGGTTGTGTGCCGACACCGGTCAGCTGAAACCCTTGCAGATCCACCAGATGCCAGCCGGCCAGCAGATAGCAGAGGCTCACCAGCGGGGCCAGCAGGATGGCGATCCCCCGTGCGCGTAGCGCAGGGGTGCCGGTCACCTTGGCTTGTAGAAAACCGGCGCCGTGCAGCAGCAACAGGCTGATGGCAGTGGCCAGCACCGAGAGCAGCCAGCCCCAGTGGAAGTCGAACGCGCCATAGTGCAGACGCAGCGCCGTGTCGAAGCGAAACGGCAGCCCCTCCATCACCAGACCGATAGCCGCACCGAGGATGAGCGCCGGTATCAGGCCGCCGGCCACCAGCGCCCGATCCCACCAGCGGCGCCACACCGGATCGGCCAGCTTGCTGCGATAGTCAAAGCCGACCGGACGCAGAAAGAGCCCAAGCAGCAGCACCACCATGGGGATGTAGAGCCCCGAGAAGGCGGCGGCATAAACCAGTGGCCAGGCGGCGAACAAGGCACCGGCACCGGCAATCAGCCACACCTGATTGCCCTCCCACACCGGCCCCACGCTGTTGATCACCAGACGGCGGTCGTCGTCATCTTTCGACACCACCGGCAGCAGCATGGCGATGCCGAGATCGAAGCCATCCATCACGATAAAACCGACCATCATGAAGAGCACCAGCGCCCACCAGATGAGTTTCAGGGTTGCGTAATCCATCAGGCGATCCTCGCAAGTTCGGGTTGTTCACCGCTGTAGCGGCCGGTATGGAGAATGGCGGGCCCCTTGCGGATCACATGGCGCAACAGGAACAGCTCCACCACCAGCAACAGGGTGTAGATGGAACAGATGGCGATGAGGCTGAACCAGAGTTGGCCCGGCTGAAGCAAAGAGACCGAGGCCGAGACCGGCAGCACGTCGCTGATGGTCCAGGGTTGACGGCCAAGCTCGGCCACCAGCCAGCCCGCCTCGATGGCAATCCAGGGCAGCGGAATGCTCCAGAGCAGGGTCTTGAGCAGCCGTGGCGAGTCTTGCAGCCGGTTGCGGCAGAGCTGAACAAAGCTCACCACCATCAGCCCCAGCATGGTGACGCCAAGCCCCACCATCACCCGAAAGCCCCAGAACAGCGGCGCCACCGGCGGGATGGAGTCATCGACCGCTTTGGCAATCTCTGCCTCACCGGCCTTGGCGATATTGCTGGCATAGGGGGTGAGCAGCATGCCGTAGCCGAGATCCTTGCCATGCTGCTCGAAGCGAGCGCGGTTGGCCGGGGTGTCATCGCCCCGCCGGATCTGGTCGAGGGCCTCTGCCGCCACCATGCCGCTGCGAATGCGCGCCTCGTTCTGCACCTTGATATCCTTGAGGCCGGTCACCGCCTCGTCGATGGAGCGGGTGGCGATGATCCCCATCAGATACGGGATCTTGATGGCGGCATGGGTGGTTTCCGCCTGCTGATCCGGGAAGCCGAACAGGGTAAAGGAGGCTGGCGCTGGCTCGGTCTCCCACTCCGCCTCGATGGCGGCGAGCTTGACCTTCTGCACCTCGCCGGTGCGATAGCCCGACTCATCCCCGAGCACTATGACCGAGAGGATGGCCGCCAACCCGAAGCCGGAAGCGATGGCGAATGAGCGTAGGGCAAACTGCACTTCCGTCTTGCGCAGCAGATACCAGCTGCTCACCCCCATCACGAACATGGAGGCGGCCACATAGCCCGCCGCAACGGTGTGAACGAACTTCACCTGCGCCACCGGGTTAAACAGCACGGCGGCGATATCCACCAGCTCCATGCGCTGGGTCAACAGGTTGAACTCGGCCCCCACCGGGTTTTGCATCCAGCCATTGCCGATCAGGATCCAGAGTGCCGAGAGGTTGGAGCCGAGCGCCACCAGCATGGTCACCAGCAGGTGCTTGCCGCGGGAGAGCTTGTCCCAGCCGAAGAAGAAGAGCCCCACCAGGGTTGATTCGAGGAAGAAGGCCATCAGCCCCTCGATGGCCAGCGGGGTACCGAAGATGTCCCCCACGTAGTGGGAGTAATAGGCCCAGTTGGTGCCGAACTGGAACTCCATGGTGATCCCCGTGGTGACCCCCATGACGAAGTTGATGCCAAACAGTTTGCCCCAGAAGCGGGTGATGTCCTGATAGATCACCTTGCCGGTCATCACATAGGCCGACTCGGCGATCACCAGGATCCAGGACAGCCCCAGGGTGAGGGGGACAAACAGGAAGTGGAACAGGGCGGTGGCGCCAAATTGCAGGCGCGACAGGCTGACCACGTCATCCGGATTGATCATGCGTCACTCTCTTTTGTTGTATTTGCCTTGCACGTTTCATGCAGGACAAGTACACCACGGGTCATGACACCTATAACAGATGCAGTTATAGTGAATAGCACCTATAACAGTTGATCCGGATCATGCCTCTTTACCAACAACTGGCCGAACGCCTGAGCCGCGAGATCGATGACGGCATCTGGCAACCGGGGGAGCGCATCCCCTCCATTCGCCAGAGCTGCAAGACCCACAACCTGAGCCCGATGACGGTGCTGCAGGCCTATCAGTTGCTGGAGAGTCAGGGGCGGATCCTCGCCCGTCCCCAGTCCGGTTACTACGTCAAGGCTGCCTCGCCAGAGGTGGCGCGCCACACCCCGAGCCAGACCCACTACAGCGGCTCGGTGGATATCAACGATCTGGTGTTCGAGGTGTTGCAGGCGAGCAAATCGCGGGCGCTGGTGCCCCTTGGCATGTCGGTGGCCGATCCGACCCTGTTCCCCCATCCCCAGCTCGGGCGGGCGCTGGCCAGCTGCATGCGCAAACTCGACCCCTTCAGCACGGTGGCCGACCTGCCCCCCGGCAACGAGGCGCTGCGCCGCGCCATCGCCCAGCGCTATGCCAGCGACGGGGTGGCGGTCAATCCGCAGGAGATCATCATCACCACCGGCGCCATGGAGGCGCTCTCCCTCAGCCTGCAGGTGCTGACCGAGCCCGGTGACTGGGTGGTGGTAGAGTCCCCCACCTTCTATGGCGCCCTGCAGGCCATCGAGCGGCTGAAACTCAAGGCGGTGGAGATCCCGGTGATCCCGGGGGTAGGTATCGATCTGGCGCTATTGGAAGATGCCCTCAGCCAGATGCCGATCAAAGCGTGCTGGCTGATGGGCAATGTGCAGCACCCGCTGGGCCACACCATGCCGGATGCGCACAAACGGGGGCTGATGGCGCTGCTCAGCGCCCACAAGGTGCCGCTGGTGGAGGATGACGTTTATGCCGAGGTCTACTTCGGTCGCGAGCGCCCCAAGCCCATCAAGCACTGGGATCAGCGCGGTGACAGCCTGCTCTGCAGCTCCTTCTCCAAGTGTCTGGCGCCGGGCTTTCGGGTCGGCTGGGTGGTGGCGGGGCCCCATGCCGAGCGGATCCAGCGGCTGCAGCTGATGTCCACCCTCTCCACCAATGTGCCGAGCCAGCTGGCGCTGGCCGAGATACTGCGTCAGGGCGGGGTCGATGCCCACTTTCGCCGTCTGCGCCACACCCTGGCCCAGCGCCAGCAGCAGATGCGGGCGGCCCTGCAACGGCTGTTGCCGGACGAGGTGCGGATCTCCTCCCCCGATGGCGGCTACTTTCTCTGGCTGGCGCTGCCTGCCCATTTCGACAGCCGCGCCCTGCACGCCAAGGCTCTGGGCAGTGGTTTTTCAGTAGCCCCCGGCGCGCTCTTTTCCAGTCAGGGACAACACAACCACTGCCTGCGCCTCAACAGCTCCCATCCCTGGAGCGAGCAGCTGGAGCAGGCCCTCACCCGACTGGCCGCGCTGATTGCCGCACAGCTCAGTGAAAAGTAACAAGGCAAAGAGCCGCTGACGAAACGAACAAAGGCCCGTAACGGGCCTTTGTGGTTGGGGAGTGACGCGGCGTTACTCGCCATAACAAACAGCTCATCTGGCCATGATCTGCGACTGCACCTTGAAACCCAGCGCCTCGTAGAGGGCTTTGGCGCGCTCGTTGAAGGCCATCACCTCCAGTTCATCAGAATGGGGCCTTGCTGCGTTGTTTCCCAAATCAGCCAGCAAGTCATGACGTTCCCAGCCCCGGGTGAGCGCTACACTCGGGGCTTTCTGACAGGTAGGCCAAGGGCATTCAGTTTGTTCATCGCACATACGTATGCCATGACCTCTCCCACTTGGCCGTTGTAGTTACGCAGACTGATTTTCCCCGCCAACAACTGCTTGAACCGATACATCGCCGTCTCTGCCAGCGAGCGACGGTGGTATCCCGATATCTTCTTCCAGTGCGCCAGCCCTTCCTTACGCATTACCAGCACGGCCTCATTTCTTGCGTGTCCCTTTTTCCATAACCCCGCGTTCTTGCGAGGCGGGATACAGGCTGTCGCCCCTTTACCTGCTATCAGCTGATGGCTGGCTTTGCTGTCGTAGGCGCCATCCGCATAAACACGCTCCAGCTTGCGCCGCAGTGGATTGAGTAAGGTCGGCAACACTTCGGCATCATGGACATTCTCCAATGACACTTCTGCTGCCACGACATCGTGGGTTGCCGGGTCTACCGCCAAATGCAACTTGCGCCAGACTCGGCGCTTTTCGGCGCCGTGTTTTCTGACCTTCCACTCGCCTTCACCAAACACCTTCAGCCCGGTTTAGTCGATAACCAAATCGGTAATACGTCCTTTTGGGGGCTGTCGATAAGCCACCGTCACCGTGCGGGCCCGCTTGCTGACACAACTGTAATCGGGGGCACAAAGCGGTACGTTCATCAACTCGAACAGGGAGTCGAGTAGCCCCTGAGTTGCGCGAAGCGTGAGGCTGAAAATCCCCTTGAGCATCAGGAATGTGCAGATGGTCTGGTCGGTGTTGAGCTGGCTGCGTCCCCGTTGTCCATGATGGTCGTGGTGAAACCAGTTGCACATGGCCTCGACATCAACCCAGAAGGTGAGTGAACCTCGGTTAATCAAAGACTTGTTGTATTGAGGCCAGTTGGTGATGGGGTGAAGCGATGTGCCTATGATGCAGACTTGAAGAGGATGGTGGTGATCAGATCACCAAGTCCTCAGTTAGTTCCATTCAAGCTGTATCGATTTGGGAAACAACGCCGGGCCTTGCTTTAAGGCAAACCACCCTCCAAGAGGGACGTGACACCACTGCACATAACCAAGCTGAAATTTGATTATAAATTAGCTGTTTTGTGATCTTGCGACTGCCAGCCGGGGGGTTAAATCGCGTATTATCACCCCTCACCAGCACATGCAAAACCAGTAGTAGTCATTGTCACCAATCCGATAGATACAACCGCGTTCAAACAAAACAGCCCCGATAGAGTATCGGTCTATTCAAATCTTCAAGATGATGAATCCAAACCCAGAATGGGCGCGGACTCACTCCGGATTTCCAACAAACTCTGGAATGATGCGGTAAAACCAGTCTCCACCCAACTTGTTGGCCATCAATCGGTTGATTTCGTACCTACCCGGGACAAGGCATTCAATTTTGACTCTACGGCTACGAGCACTGACACTGTGGATTTAAGGAAACTATGAGTAACTTAGCATCACTAAAACAATTGGAAATTTTGGTTAAAATTGTCGAGTGTGGTGGTTTTAAAGAGGCTGGTATTCAACTAAATGTATCGCCATCAGCTATCAGTAAAGGGTTATCAAATTTAGAGTCACAACTGGGCACGACGTTACTGAAGCGAACCACCAGAAGCTTGACGCTCACCGATGCGGGTCAATATCTCTATGAACGGGCGACCCAGTTGCTCTTGGATATAGATGAATCACTCAATACCACTGCGGGATTTTATAACCACCCTCAGGGTGAGTTGAGAATAACGTGCTCAATGGCTTTTGGCTATACCCAGTTAATATCACTCATTGACCAATATCAAAAAAAATATCCAGATGTAAATTTATACATCGATCTGAACGATAATTTTGTCAATTTAAATGAGTGTAACTTTGATATTGCTTTGAGAGTTACATCCAACCCACCACAGAACTATTCTTTACGAAAATTAGCCTCAATCAATTGGGCATACTGCGCCAGTCCTGAATATTTAAAATGCAATGGCAAACCAACTTCAATTTCACAATTAGAAAACCATCAATGTTTGATTTATCCAGGATTAACCCCTGTGATGAAAAATGTGGATGGTGATGGTCTTCAACAATCACTTAAAATCAAAGTGCCGATACAAGCCAATAGTAGTCTGGTCTTATTAAAAGCAGTGTTGCAACATCAAGGTATTGCATATCTTCCAACCTATCTATTAGGTGACCATATACGCCAAGGTGATATAATTCCGCTTACTCTAGACGATGAACTGATTCACAATACCCATGGATTATATGCCTTGTACTTTCCTTGCCGATATACCAATCCAAAGGTACGTTCATTTATCGATTTTATGTTCGAAACGCTACAACCACTTCCTATATGGGACCAGTGGATGACAGACAAGCCCGAGTAAATAAAATTTTTAAGGGCTTACCACAATATGGCAAGCCCTTTGAGATAGTAAAAATCACTAACTATTTATCTTCAGAATTATACATCCCAAATAACATTGCTATTGAGATTTAAACTCTAAATTCAGCCAAACGCTTAAAGCCCGCTTCCAAATCCTCAATCAAATCATCTACAGACTCTAAACCAATATGTACACGAACCAGAGTTCCTGCAAACGTCACTTTTCCGGCCGGTCTTATTTGATTTAACTCTTCTGGTTGATTCGCCAAAATCAAAGACTCAAACCCACCCCATGAATACGCCATGCTAAAGTGTTTGAAGTTATCAAGATAAATAGCTATCTGCTCTGCACTCAAATGCTCTTTCAATATAAAAGAGAAAAGCCCACAGGAACCGTTAAAATCTCGATTGTAAAACTCATGTCCTGGGCAAGATGGCAGAGCCGGATGGTTAACTTGCTCAACCTCTGTTCGTTCAGATAACCATTTCGCAATACGAATGCTGTTTTCTTCATGTTGCTTCAAACGCAATCCTAACGTTCTTAGGCCACGGCTGGCAACATAAGCAGTATCTGCATCCAGCATTTGTCCCATCAGGTACGAGTTTTCACGTAATTGATCCCAGCAGCGCTCATTTGCTACTGCGGTTCCTAACATGGCATCGGAGTGACCAACAATATATTTTGTTCCTGCTTGAATTGAAATATCTATACCGTAATCCAATGCCTTAAAGAGAACACCTGCAGCCCAAGTATTATCCATCATAATTACAATGTTTGGATTAATGGCGCGAGCCGCTTTTACCATACCTGGGACATCTTGAACTTCCATCGTAACGGAGCTTGGTGACTCAAGAAATAGCACCTTGGTGTTTGGCTTAACCAGACTGGAAATACCTGAGCCAATCAAAGGATCATAAAATGTCGTTTCTACTCCTAAACGTGACAAGACTTTGGTACAAAAATCCTGCGTAGGTTCATAGGCCGCCCCGGTCATGAGGATATGGTCACCTTGTGCCACAAATGCCAATATTGCGTTGGTTACTGCTGCGGCCCCACAAGGGTAGAGCGAGCATCCCGCCCCCCCTTCCAGATCAATCATTGCCTGCTGAAATGAAAAGTGGGTTAGCGTGCCGCGGCGCCCATAAAACAACTCTCCTTTTGCCCTGTTTTCAGTTGCAAATTTTTTATCTTTCACCGTTTTGAATACCAGTGAAGATGCTCGCTGAATGACAGGATTAACTGAGCCCTGTGTATATTTTAGTTCACGCCCAGCTGTAATGAATGCTGTTTCATATTTTTTGGATGTCATTGAATTAGTCCTATTTTATACAATACAACTGATTTTTATCGCATTATTAACCATATATTACTCAGAGCATGCCAAGTTTTGCTCAACCGTTAAACTTTCATGAGGATTCAATTTTTTTGTGAAACGCTCAACAATCTGCGCAGCAGGTAAATCATGAATCACGTTTATCAGGGTCGCTGGGGCATCGGTTATTGTGCCAAGAACAACCAACATCGGAATGGCTTCTAGAGGCAAGCCCAATGTTGTCACAATAAATATTTCTCCTAAAAATGCTCCCCCAGGAACACCACCAACAATAATCGCCGACAATACAGAAATTAACATTGTCAAAAAGAAGATTTCCGCTGTAAAGTCCATACCTAATACAGAGAAAATAAACACAATTTTCAATGCTGCAATCATTGCCACGCCACCTTTGTTTAGATTGACTAACAGTGGCAAGGAAATGTCTACTATCTCTTCATTGATCCCCATCGCTTTTGCGGCACGAATATTCACCGGCAATGCTCCTAGAGAGGAACAAGTACCTAATGCAGTCGCAGAGGGTTCAACTGCATTTTTCCAAAAAGCTCTCACCGCTGGCATACCACCACCCAGCCATGAATATATACTTGAACCAAAAACAAAATATATCAGTGTCGCAGCAAAAAACATCATAATGGCACGAGCAAACGTCACCAGCAATTGCGAATCTTGGCTAGCCATCGTCGCAGCGAAATAACAACCCAAGCCAATTGGAGCGCCTGTCATGATGATAGATACAATCTTCATTATGACTATATTCAAGCCATTTAGGGATTCTGCAATATTTTTGCCTTGTTCACCAGATTGACCAATCGCAATCCCCGCAATGACCGACATGATGATGAGAGCCAAGATATTTGATTTAGACAAGAGGCCAACAAAATCATTAGTTGTGACCATGTTGACAAAATCCATTTCGCCACTGCCTGAGTTGAATTTATCAGCCAATGTTATCGTCACACCTTGGGCTGGATCAAACAGTGTTGCTAGCCCAACTACACCGGCAGCAGGAATTAATGCCATGATAATTGAAACAAAAAAGATCACGGTTAATATCTTACCTAATTTTTTCAGATCCGACATTCCCGCAATAGATGACATCACGCTGACGCTCACTAACGGAACAATGATCATGAACAATAAATTAAGAAATATTTTCCCTATAGGTTGCAGCTTTAATGCGGTTTCAGGGATGTATACTCCGAGCACACCGCCAATAGCTAAAGATATTAAAAGAACAATTGATGCCTTGTAGGGCTCAAAATATTTCCACATGTCAAAACCCCTTCACATTTTAATGAATATGAGACGCAGGTCACGATATCAAGACTTGTATTTTATAAGAAACTGATACATCCACTATCCGCTTTTATTATGTCAGCTAGTCATGAGTAAACTGATTACGTGATGTATCATTACATTTCTCACTGAATAATGTAATGTCAGATTGATACCATTTAATCACATCACTGATGACATAAAGGAAACAGTTGCCAAGGTGGCATTGCTGATAGTTAATGTGTAAATGAATGGTTCGCATCACAGGTTTTTCAGCTCCACCAAATTAACTTAACAGCAACAAGTGCGTTATCTTATGCTTCCTGATTGAAGTGCTCGCCCGCTGTTTAGTCAGCGGAACTTGAGCACTCTATCACGGGGCATCATCGTGGTACGAAACGCTAAGTGACATATCAACAATTTCGATAAGCCAATCACAACACCAATAAGCTACTTAGAAATCATACAAACAGATGACCTCTGCTCAGCGCCTATTTCGCCATGATCTGTGACTGCACCTTGAACCCCAGCGCCTCGTAGAGGGCTTTGGCACGCTCGTTGAAGGCCATCACCTCCAGCCGGATTTGCTGAGCATCACGGGCCTTGGCCCACTCATCGCAATGGGCGATCAGCGCCTTGCCAATCCCGCGGGAGCGGTGCTGCTCATCCACCACCACCGAGCCAATGCGGCAGATCGGCGCACGGGTGAGAAAAGGCACGCTCTCATTGATGTCTATCCGCGCCGTCAAAAAGCCCACCACCCTGCCATCCTGCTCGGCAACGCAGAACAGACGCCCTTCGGCGGCAATGGCATCGAGCAAAAATGCCCGCTCCTCTGGTGACGGCGGGCAGAACACCTCGGGATAGTGCTGATGGTGGAGCTCTCCAATCTGCCGGTTCAGCTCGACAATGGCGTCGATATCCAGTTCGCTTGCCTTGCGTATCTCCAACGGTTGCTCCTTGCAAAAATGGTGATGGTCCTGCGCCATCTTAGGGGCTGTGCCCCACAATCCAAATAGGCTCATCCGTATCTTTTGGCGGGCAGCAGAAACAACAACGCCCCTTGAGCGGGGCGTTATCGGCAATCCATGGCGATGAGGGATATCAAGCGGGGGCGTTAAGCTGGGCCACCTGCCGCTCGATGCTCCCCTTGAGGTTGTCATCGAGCTTGAGGGCGCGCGCCAGTTCGTCGAGATAGCCTCGCTCCATAAAGTGATCCACCTCGATGGCGAGCAGGGAGGCGAGATAGACCTCGGTGGCCAGCTCCATGTCGGTCACTTCCCGCGCCAGCGCATGGGGATCGAGGGGACGGGCCAGCTCGGCGTCAATCCAGCGGGCCACATCGCTCTGACCCTGTTCGGTCAGGTACTCCTGAATTTTCTGGCGCTCGGCGCCGTCGATATGGCCATCGGCCCGGGCTGCCGCCACCATGGCACGCACCAAGAGTGCCGCGCGGGCATCCAGCGCATTGCCTTCCAGGGTACTGACGGGATGGGTAGGCTGGGCGGGTGCCGCCTGCTGGGCCTGCCAATCCTGATAGAGCTTGTAGGCCAGCCCGCCAAGGGCCGCCGCGCCGCCCACGGCAGCGGCCTTGCCGCCATATTTGCGCACTTTTTTATTGCCCAGCAGCAGACCGAGCGCGCCACCGGCCAGCGCTCCCTGCATCTGCCCCTTGCGCTTGTCGCCGCCTTCGTTGAGCCAGCCTTTGCCAGCCCCCAACAACTGTTCCAGCATCTGTTTCATCGTGGCACCTCGCTATTGTTCGGCCCATGCTGGCGCCAGACTGATGAACCAAGAGTGAATGGGCCCCATTATTGCGCCGTCCCCTGTGCATCCTGCCGCCATTCGCGGTATACCTGAAACAGGTCAACAAGGAGCATCAGGATGCGCATCATCACCCCTTTCGTGGTTCTGCTGTTGTGCGGCACTGCCAGTGCCGCCAGCGAGCTGGATCGCTCAGCCCAGCAGGCCAAGCTGGATGCCGCCTGCCAGCAAGCTCAGCAGCAACTGGTCGAGCAGGGCAAGCAACAGCGGATCGACGCCTGCATCAAGGAGGGCGGCAAGGCCGACAAGTGTCAGCAGGAGTTCACCAGCTTCGGTCAGCGCGAGGGCAACAAGCGGCCCGACCTCAACAACCTGCCCCCCTGCCAACAGGCTGACGCCTACCGCAAGAGCTACCGTCAATGACCCCGAACCAAGGAGAGAGCATGATCCCCCCCCGTGAACTGACCCTGCAATTTTTGGCCGAACCCTCTGACGTCAACTTCGGCGGCAAGGTGCATGGCGGCATGGTGATGAAGTGGATCGATCAGGCGGGCTATGCCTGCGCCGCTGGCTGGTGTGGCGGCTATGCGGTGACCGTCTATGTAGGGGGGATCCGCTTTTTGCGCCCCATCCAGATTGGCCAGCTGGTGGAGGTGCAAGCTCAGGTGATCCACACCGGCACCACCAGCATGCATCTGGCGGTGGATGTCTACAGCCGCCACCCCACCGACACCGAGCGCCACAAGACCACCCACTGCATCATCATCTTTGTGGCGATGGATGAGCAGGGCAAACCGACCCCGGTGCCCCAGTGGCAGCCGGTGAGCGAGAGCGATCTGCAGTTGCAGCAGTACGCCAAAAAGCTGATCGCCCTGCGCGAGGAGATCGACAAGGAGATGCGCCAGCACCTCTGACCTTGGTGCCTCACAACCCGACAGAGCGGGCGCTTTCGGCCAACGACGGCGCCCCTGTATAATCCCCCCTCTTCCCGCAACCGGAACCCTGCCCATGTCACTGGAAACTGCCCCGCCCGAGGTGAAACTCGCGGTGGATCTGATTGAACTGCTGGAAACCAATGAGCTGGCCCCCGAGCTGGTGCTGGCGGCGCTGACCATCGTAAAAAATGACTACGAGCGCAAGCTGGCGGAGGGGAAGGATCACTGATCCCCCCGTTTTATCTTTCCGACTTCAGTTTTTCACCACATAGCCACTCACTGCGGCCCCATCACCTCGTCACAGAGGGCGATTAGGGCCGCACTCAAGCGGGTGAGCGGCTCGCTCCCACGTCCTCCGGCATGGAGCGCCAGCTCCACCGGCGCCACCTTGGGCCACTGGGTCAGGGCCAGCTGATCGGCGGGCATCAGCCGTTTGGGCAGCAAGCTCACCCCGATCCCCGCGCTCACCGCCCCCTGCAAACTGGCGAGGCTGGCGCTGACATAGGCGATACGCCAACGCCGCCCCAGACCATCGAGCGCCTCGGTCATCTGGCGCCGATAGAGCCCTTCGCTCGGGAACACCACCAGCGGCAGCGGATCCCGTTCCCGGGCGGGCCAGTCGCGGCTGTCGACCCACACCAGCGGCTCGCGCCAGCTGGCAAGGGGCGAACCCTGCCCCCGCGTCTGTTTGACCAGCGCCAGATCCAGCTCTCCCGCCTCGAAGCGCTGCCAGATCTCGTGGCTCAGGCCGCTCTCCACCTCCAGCCGCACCTCGGGGTAATCGCGGGCAAAGGCGGCCAGTACCGGGGTGATGGCACCGGCGGCGAAATCCTCCGGCACCCCGAGGCTGAGCGCCACGCTCCCTTCCGTCACTTGTTCTTCGGCCTGCGCCAGCAGCGCCAGAATGCGGCGGGCCAGCCCCAGCAATTTTTCCCCCTCCGCCGTCGCCACCACCCTTCGGCCAGCGCGATCGAGCAGCGGGCAGCCGAGCTGCTGCTCAAGGCGGCGGATCTGCTGGCTGATGGTGGATTGGGTCAGATGAACCCGTTCACCGGCGCGGGTAAAACTGCCGGTGTCGATAATGGCGACAAAACTGCGCAGCAACAGGGGATCCAGCATGGGGCACTCCATTTACAAAACCACTGAAACTCATTCTATCATTTAATTTCCAAATGACTTTTTTCGCCGCTAGGCTGGCATTTGTTCTGTCAAATCAGGGTTTTTCATCATGTCACAGCCTCTTGTAGCGTCTACCCCTCTTCGCTCGCTCACCCCATCAACCTCACTCCAGACTCACCGACAATGGCTGGAGCAGGCGGTGCAACTGGCCAGAGCAAATCACCGGCAGGGCGGTCGCCCCTTCGCCGCCCTGCTGGTGCGCGATGAGCAACTGGTGGCGAGCGCGGTCAACGGCATTCATCTGGATGGCGATCCCACCCGTCACGCCGAGCTGGAGGCGCTGCGCAAGGCAAGCCAGAGCGCGCCGCTCGCGGGCAGCATCGTCTATGCCAGCGGTCACCCCTGCCCCATGTGCCTCGGCACGCTGGTGATGAACGGTATAGCCGCCGTCTATTACGCCTTTGATAACGCCGATGCGGCCCCGTTCGGCTTTGACAGCACTGCCGCCTATCAAACGCTGGGACTGCCGCTGGCACCGCCACCTCTGCCGCTGGTCAAACTGGCCGTCACCATGACGGCGGCGGATCTCTACGGCTCCCAGTTACAACAAGCCACACAAGCAGCGCCTGATCATGAGTAAAGGGACTTTCGAACGCCCGGCAGAAGCGCGCCGCCAGCAGTTTGCCCTGCTGGTGCTGGTGATCCTGACTGGCCTGAATCTGCGCCCCTTTCTTACCGCCATCGGCCCGCTGAGCGGCGAGATTGGCCGCGCCCTGTCGCTGGGGATGGACACCCTCGCCTGGCTTACCCTGCTGCCGCTCTGGCTCATCGGGATTGGCGTGCTGCTCACTCCCAGCCTGCGTCGGCGCGCCAGTGCGTGCCAACTGCTGGGGGCGGCCCTGTTGCTGCTCGGCGTTGGCAGCGCTATGCGCTTCGATGCCCAAAGCGGTGCCTTGCTGATCGCCAGCGCGGCGCTGTGTGGATTGGGGTCGGCACTGGTGCAGGGGGTGCTGCCGGCACTGATCAAGCAGGCCTTCGCCCACAAGGTGCCGCTGGTGATGGGGATCTTCTCTGCCTGCATGATGGGGGGCGGGGCATTGGGGGCCAGTCTCACCCCAAGGCTTGCAGTCAGCCTCGACTGGTCGCGGGCACTGGCGCTCTGGAGCCTGCCGGTGCTGCTGGCCCTCGTCTGGCTAGGGTGGAAAGTGCGTCTGCCAAACACCGCAGCGGTCGCCATTCCCCACGGCGAGCAACGGCTGATCACCCTGCCCCGCAGCTGGTTGCTGATCGTCTGCTTTGGCATCATTAACAGCGGCTACGGCATCGTGGTGGCCTGGCTGGCCCCCGCCTATATGGCGCAGGGCTGGAACGCTGCACAGGCTGGCGGGCTGGTCGCCTGGCTGGCACTGGCGCAGACCGCCAGCGGTCTCGGCTTGCCGCTGCTGGCGGCGCGCAGTCTGGATCGACGACCCTGGATGGGCCTTGCCATCGCCATGCAGCTGGCGGGATTCGGCGGCCTCTGGCTGGCGCCAGCCAGTGCCCCCATTCTCTGGTGTATGCTGTGCGGTGCCGGTCTTGGCGGCAGCTTTTCGCTGATCATGGTGATTGCGCTCGATCACCTGCCCGACCCGCGCCGCGCGGGCACCCTGAGCGCCCTGATGCAGGGATTCGGCTTTATGCTGGCGGCCACCGGCCCCTGGGTGGCGGCACGGCTCTATCACTATGTGGGCGATTTTGCGGCCGCCTGGCAGTGGCAACTGGGAGGCTTGCTGCTGATGAGCCTGCTGGTGCTGCGCCTCGACCCGCGCCACTACCCTCGCGTCATGCGGCTACCGGCCGCCAGCGAACCGACCCTTTCAGCGCCCCTCCCAACCGACTCTGCGGCCCAAAGCAACACACCGGCCTAAGGCCGGTGTGTTGGGGATAACAGTGTTGGGGATGACAAGGTCGGCTGACGCCACTCAGAGGGGCAACTCAGCGCCCCTTCTTCTGCCGCCCTGTGTTAGCGGTGCGCGGCTTGCCAGCGGCCGGTTTGCCTCCCTTGGGAGCCCCTTTGCCAGCACCGCCCCTGTTGGCAGCACCTTTGCCCGCGCCACCCTTGCCCACCGGCAGCTTCTTCTCGAAAGCTTCCGGGCCCGGCACATTGGGGCGCCCGCCAATCTCGTGATCATCATCGCGGCGCGGCTTCTTGCCTTGGGCCGGCTTGGCGGTTTGCGCCGCAGGAGCCTTGGCCGCCTTCGGTTTGTCGCATTTGGCCGGTTTCACCTCGGAGGAGGAGTCCTCAATCAGCTTGAACAGATCGATCAGCTCGTCGTCGGTCAGATCGCGCCACTCGCCCACCGGCAGCCCCTTGAGGCTGACGTTCATGATGCGAATGCGCTCCAGCTTGGTCACTTCAAAACCGAAGTGCTCGCACATGCGGCGGATCTGGCGGTTAAGCCCCTGCACCAGGGTGATGCGAAAGACGAACGGCGCCTCTTTCTTCACCTTGCACTTCTTGGTGACAGTACCGAGGATCGGCACCCCGGCCGCCATGCCGCGCACAAACTCGTCGGTCACCGGCTTGTCGACGGTCACCAGATACTCTTTCTCGTGATCGTTGCCTGCCCGCAGGATCTTGTTTACCAGATCGCCGTGGTTGGTAAGGAAGATCAGACCCTGCGAATCCTTGTCGAGCCGCCCGATGGGGAAGACCCGGGTGCTGTGGTTGACGAAATCGACGATGTTGTCCTTCTCGCCCGCCTCCGTGGTACTGACGATGCCCACCGGCTTGTTGAGGGCGATTAGCACCAGACTGTCCGCCTCGCGCGGCTCGATCACCTGACCGTTCACCTTGACCAGATCACCAACCTGCACCTGATCGCCAATCCCGGCGCGCTTGCCGTTGATAAAGACGTGGCCCTGCTCGATAAAGCTGTCGGCCTCGCGGCGCGAACAGATACCGCTCTCGCTGATGTATTTGTTCAGGCGCATGGATTCGTTAGCCAGCATGGGTCACCTGTTCATTTGCGATAAAAGAGAGGGTAAAACGGGTCGGCCACATCTGCCGATGGAGGGTCGGTGGGATCTGCATAAAGCTCCGTATCAAAAACACAGCACAATCTGGTTGGAATATCAGGGCGCTACATTAGCACATCGCCGGGCGCCGTTCGCCGGATACTTCTTTGTCCACCACCATCGACGGAGTCAGCAGTCTTGTCACCCCCCACGTCACAAACCGCCATCGTTCCCACCATGTCAAGCCTGCCGGCGCAACAGCTCAGAGCCTGAAATTATTCATCTTCTATGCAATACGTACTTTCTGACACTGAATACACAAGATAATTTCTTGCTATTTATCTAAAAAATAAGCATAAAAAGATAATCGCCATCACGAATTATCTTGCCCTCACATCACACTTTTACATGGTTTTCGGCAAGTAACAGAACAATCTTTTCTGAACGCATCAAATAACGAATTTTGCCTGCATTTATCCCCTTTTTCTGTCTCTATATCCGGAGCTCGGGGCATGCACTTTTCTCTGGCAAGAGGCCATGTTTACCCTTCACTACAGGAGTTACAGATGAGTCATTCCCTCTCCCAAGCGGATTTTATGGCCCAGGTCACCAGCCGCAATCCGCACCAACCGGAGTTCATTCAGGCCGTGAGCGAGGTGATCGCATCCATCTGGCCCTATGTTGAGCGCCACCCGCGCTACCTGCGACACGGTCTGCTGGAGCGGCTGGTGGAGCCAGAGCGGCTGATCCAGTTTCGGGTAAGCTGGGTGGATGATCGAGGGCTGGTGCAGGTGAACCGGGGCTACCGGGTACAACATAGCTCCGCCATCGGTCCCTTCAAGGGGGGGATGCGCTTTCACCCATCGGTGAATACCTCGGTGCTCAAGTTCCTCGCCTTCGAGCAGACCTTCAAGAACGCCCTCACCACCTTGCCCATGGGCGGCGGCAAGGGGGGCAGCGATTTTGATCCCAAGGGCAAGAGCGAAGGAGAGGTGATGCGCTTTTGCCAGGCGCTGATGCTGGAGCTGCATCGCCACCTCGGTGCCAACACCGATGTACCGGCCGGCGACATCGGGGTGGGAGCACGCGAAGTGAGCTACATGACAGGCATGATGAAGAAGCTCACCAACAGCGCCGAGTGCGTTTTCACCGGCAAGGGGCTCTCCTTTGGCGGCAGCCTGATCCGTCCTGAAGCCACTGGCTACGGCCTGCTCTATTTCGTCGAGGCCATGCTGGCACAGCGCGGTCAGTCGCTGGATGGCATGCGGGTCTCGGTGTCAGGCTCGGGCAACGTGGCCCAGTACGCCATCGAGAAGGCGATGTCCCTCGGCGCCCGGGTCATCACCGCCTCCGACTCCGGCGGCACCGTCTACGATCCGGCGGGCTTCACTCCCGAAAAGCTGGCCCGATTGATGGAACTCAAGAACGAGCAGCGCAAGCGGGTGGCAGATTATGCCCACGAGATGGGGCTGGAATTCTTCAGCGGCCGCACCCCCTGGCATCTGGCGACCGACATCGCCCTGCCTTGCGCCACCCAGAATGAGCTGGATGCATCGGACGCCGCCGTCCTGATCGCAAACGGCGTGCAGTTGGTCGCCGAGGGGGCCAACATGCCTTCCAGCGCCACCGCCATCCGCCTTTTCCACGAAGCAAGGGTGCTGTTCGCCCCGGGCAAGGCCGCCAACGCCGGCGGGGTCGCCACCTCGGGCCTCGAGATGAGCCAGAACGCCCAGCGTCTCTGCTGGAACCGGGAGGAGGTAGACGCTCGTCTCAAGGGGATCATGACCAGCATCCACGCCACCTGCGTGCGCTATGGCCAGGATGAGCAAGGCCATGTGAACTACGAAAGCGGCGCCAACATTGCCGGTTTCGTCAAGGTGGCCGACGCCATGCTGGCGCAAGGGGTCTGCTGACGCCCTGGCCACCGTACCGACTGATCATCATATGAAAGAGGGCAGCCCCAAGGCTGCCCTCTGTTTCAAAGGGTAAACGGCTCGCTGCCTGTACTTATCATTTTGTTTCTATTAGGCTTTAAGCCAATTTTCAGCACTTTTTCTGTGCCTGACTCACCCCGCCCCTATCGCCAAGGATTGCACCATGCTGGCTCACACTCGCCGCCTTGTTCGCCGTGCTCTGCTGACCCTGTTGCTGCTGTTGCTGACCGCATGGGCGGTGATCGCCTACTTCGCCTGGCAGGCAGCGCCGCTGCAGCTGTGGCACACAGTGGTGCCCCCCGAACTCAGTGCCGATGAGCTCGATCGCAGCGACTGGCAAGCCTATCTGGCCCGCGAAGCAGAGCTGTTCGAGCTGGTGGCCACCGAGGTAGTCGCCAAGACACCGCCGGTGCAGCAACTGGCCAGCAATCGCTACTATCAGGACGCCCCCATCAATCCCGCCCGCTTTCAGCAGAACTGGAACCGCTCCTACCTGCTGCGCCCCGAGGGGGAAGTCAAAGGGGTAGCGGTGCTGCTGCACGGCCTGACCGACTCCCCCTACAGCCTGCGCCATCTGGCCAGACGCTATCAGCAGCAGGGCTTTATCGCGCTGGGGCTGAGGCTCCCCGGCCACGGCACTGTGCCCGCTGGCCTCGTGGATGTGGATTGGGAGACCTGGCTGGCCGCCACCCGACTGGCGGTGCGGGAGGCCAGATTGCTGGCGCCGGGCAAGCGGCCGCTGCATCTGGTGGGCTTTTCCAACGGCGGCGCGCTGGCGGTGAAATATGCGCTCGATGCACTGGCCGACCCGAGCGGCGCACTGGCAAAACCGGATCGGCTGGTACTGATCTCTCCGATGATCGGGGTGACCCGCTTTGCCCGCTTCGCCGGGCTCAAGGCCGTGCCTGCCATGCTGCCCGCCTTTGCCAACGCCGCCTGGCTCGACACCATGCCGGAGTTCAACCCGTTCAAGTACAACTCGTTTCCGGTCAACGGCGCGCGCCAGTCCTACCGCCTGACCCACGCCATCCAGCAGCAGGTGCGCCAGCTGGCCGCCAGTGGCGAGCTGGCGGCATTTCCCCCCGCCCTCACCTTCCAGTCGGTGATGGACTACACCGTCAGCACCCGCTCCATCATTGCCGATCTCTATCACTACCTGCCGGCCAACGGCAGCGAACTGGTGCTGTTTGATATCAACCGCAGCACCCTGTTTGGCCCGCTGATGAGCTCGGCCTCCGAGCTGGCGCTGCACCGCTTACTGCCAAACGCCCCTCAGCACTATCGCCTCACCGTGGTGGGCAATGTCGAGCCCGCCTCTCTCGCGACGCAGGCCAGAACGCTGGCCAGCGCAGACCAGCCTGAGCAGCTCCGCCCGCTGGGTATCGATTATCCCAAGGAGATCTACTCCCTCTCCCATGTGGCGCTCCCCTTCCCGATGGACGACCCCCTCTATGGCATGACGGCGCGCCCGGAGCAGCGGGAGCAATACGGCATCAATCTCGGCGGTCTGGCCCTGCGTGGTGAGCGCGGCGTGCTGATCGTCAACCCCGGCGCCCTCACCCGCACCTCCTCCAACCCCTTCTACCCCTATCTGCAGCAGCGGGTGATGGAGACCCTCACCGCCCCTCCCGTCGTCCGGCCTGCCGCCGTAATCCCTGCCAGCAGCGGTCAACCTGATGCGGCCTATCAGGCCGAGCTGGAACTGTTTTTACAGGAGAGCGACGAGAGCAGCGCGCCTTTCTAGGGCGTTTCTGCCACATCGGCCAAGCGGCCGACTTGCTTGGCGCGATAACGATACGAGAAAGGGGCCGTCAATTGACGGCCCCTTTCTGCTGGAGATGGTGATGGGACTGATGGCTTGGTGGACTCAGGGATAGATGCTCACTTCTATCAGATTCTGATCCGGGTCGAGGAAGTAGAGTGATTCTGACAGGTGTTGCACCGTCAGGCGCCGCGCCAACCCTGTCAGGGATAGATGCTCACTTCTATCAGGTTCTGGTCAGGGTCGAGGAAGTAGATGGATTCTATCGGCCCGCAGGCACCGCTTTTGGTCACCGGCCCCTCGACAATCTCCACCCCGTGGCAGGCAAGCTGGGTCATCACCTGCTCCAGCGGCCAGCGGGTGATAAGGCAGACATCTCCCGACCCCACCTGCGCCCGATTGCGCGGCTCCTGCCCCAGCAATTGCAGATTGATCTTCTGGTTGCCAAACCCTACCGCCCGGCGCCCCGCACCGAAGGTGATGGCCTCCATATTGAGCACCGAACTGTAAAACGCCACGGCCCGTTCGATATCACTGACCGTCAATACCAGATGGTCGATATGGCTGATCATGGTTACCTCCTGGTGGTGATCTGGCTGATGTGACCGACATATGCCCGCAAACATCCGACTGTTGCCGCTACAGCGGGCTACCCCATCATACCCGGCAAGGGGAAACCCATGTGTGCCGTGGCGCGCAAAGAGAGCGCAAATGTTCTGGTCAGATAAATTCGCGTTACTGCACCGCAGCGCACGCTTTGTCACGCTGGGCCAGCAGGGCTTCATCGTCACTGTCCATCGCAGCCAGAATCGCCTGATTGCAGGCACGCTCCGCCAGCTTGGCAGGACTCTGTTTGGCATCCCCGATTTCGGCGATAAGGGGCCGATAACTGATGGCCGCCGAGCAATAAATGGTGCGAAATTTGGGCAGTTGCCAGCTGCTGTCATCCTGCCGGGTCAAGTCATCGCACAGCTTGTGAAACAGGGCGGACGCCTTGACCGTGCACTGGCTAAAACGCCGAACATCCTGCTGGTAGGGACGACAAACGCTCGGCTGCTGGATCTGCCACAGCTGAAACGAGAAGGGTGAATCGCGCCCTCCTCAACATGAGCGTGCGAATACCTCTTGAATTCTCATTCAAAAATATCTGATGACAATAAAACCATCGCGCTAAGTAACCATCTCTGGATCAGTTATCCGTGTTCAAACTTACCGAAAAATCATACTTCTCTATTTCCCAAAGAGAGATGTAAATAGAAAATGAACCTATCAACATAAAATTTCATTGGTAACAACAACTTCTGGTGTTAACATTACAGCCTTTACAAAAAATCACTCTTTGGTGTTTTAAATGAGCGAGATTCAAAGTTTATTTAAACAAATACTGTCAAATTGGGTACGCGCAACCACGGAACAATTTACCAATCACCCAACAGCAGTAATTTTTAGAACCGAACTAAAAGAGTCCATCGAAAATATAGCCCATCGTTCTAACGAAGAACTTAAAATCAAGGCTAGCGTTGGAGCTGGCAATTGGGCGAATGTGCCTTGGATTTCCATCCTTGATACAAGAATCACCACCACAACACAGTCTGGAATATATCCTGTTTATTTATTCTGCGCCGATGGTTCTGGATTTTACCTCTCTTTAAATCAAGGAACGACAGCGCCCACCCGGGAATTAGGTACGGTAAATGCCCAAAGACAAGCCATTGAGTTAAAATTACAACTTCTGAACAATATCACTGAGCTCTCCACATGGGATAACGACGCTCTAAACCTACATGCAACAACAAATCTGGGGAGATCATATGAACCAACAAATATTTCAGCAAAATATTACCCGGCTGATGACATACCTTCAGATGAAGAGCTAATAAAAGATCTTGAGTGGCTGCTTAGTTTATATGATAAGTGCGTTAGTTTTTTATCTAACAAAGAACATCCTGTATTAGATATAAAGAGTATAGCTAAATTCAACCCCTCAAACCTTTACAAACCGTTTCTCCTCCTCGCTGGCATTTCTGGTACTGGTAAAACCCGTTTTATTCGTGAGCAGGTCAAGGACTATCCAGGCCAGAAAAATTACTGCCTGGTTCCTGTACGACCAGACTGGCACGAACCCTCCGATCTACTGGGCTATATCTCCAGGATCAGTGGTAAAAAGGAGTATGTATCAACGCCGGTGCTGCATTTTATTACCCAAGCCTGGGTCTATATTTACGAGCGTATTGGCGAAGTGAGAGCCGATGGCAAGATTGGTCTGAGCCAGGAACAACTGGACCATATTCCCCCCTTCTGGCTCTGCCTCGACGAGATGAACCTGGCGCCGGTTGAACAATATTTCGCCGACTATCTATCGGTACTGGAGACCCGCCACTGGTATACCTCACCCGAACTGACTGTATTTAACGACAAAGAAGGGGTGGACTACGGCTATGTCTACCGGTGCGATCCCCTGCTCAAAGCAGATACGCTTAGCCAGCAACTGGATGAGAGCGCGCGTACCGAACTGGCGGAAAAACTGGGACTGGACCTCGATGTTTCACTGCATCAGCAGATCTGGGCCAGCTTCTGCCAGCACGGTATCGCTATCCCCTTCAACCTGATGGTGGCCGGTACCGTCAATATGGACGAGACCACCCACGGCTTTTCCCGCAAGGTGATCGACAGGGCCCTCACCTTCGACTTTAACGAGTTCTTCCCCAACGATTTCGATGCCTACTTTGCACCGGCATTGCAGCCAAAACGGCTGGGTTATCCGACCTGGTCAGACGGACGCGCCATTACTGAAGTCTCGGCACTGGAGCAATACAGTAAAGAGAGCGTCACCTTCCTGAAGGCAGTCAACGGGGTGCTGCAACAGAGCCCGTTCGAACTGGCCTATCGCGCCCTGAACGAGCTGATGCTGGCCCTGCTGGCCCATCATCCCGCCAATACCGCAGAACTGGTCGCCATCTGGGATGACTTTATGATGTGCAAGGTATTGCCGCGCATTGAGGGGGATAGTGACAAGTTGCGCAGCCATCTGACGGCTGATGGCGACCTGCTGACAGACCTGGAAAAGGTGCTGGCAGAACAATTTGGTAGTCACTGGGATAACACACGCCCTGACCTGTTTAACTGCAAGGTGGCTGCCGCCGATGAAGATTCCGCCCCCGCAGAACCGCCGCACGTCCCCTGCCGCAGCAAGAAGAAACTGGCCTGGATGAAAGAGCGGCTGGCACGGCAGTGCTTTACCAGCTTCTGGCCGTAAGGGGGTTGTGATGGAGTGCCTGTTTACCCTGCAGAGCCGTGACTGGATTTTGCGGATCTATGCCAATGAGAAGACGGTCGGGGATCGTTATCGGCAGTTACAAGCTACCCGCGTCCATCATCAACAGGTGATCGGCAACGCGGGCCTGCCTGCGAGTGCTGGCAGATACGAACCGCCAGTTGTGCGCTTCTCGCAGCCCCTTTCCATCACTCTGGCTGAGGCTGATGGCTGCCCGCTGGAGCTGCCTGATGATCAGGCGCTCTCCGCTCTGGTACTGCCAACCCCCCTGTTGTTTGAGAACTGCTTTTACGAATTCGAATGGGAGTTTCTTCACGGCGTTAGCGAGGGAAGTGATGCGCCGCGGCTGGAGCATCATCTGCAGCGGATCTGCGAGTCGTTTCGCTTCAAAAGCAGGCATGGATCGCAGGAGCTGCTGGGGGGATTCAATACCGGCAACGAAGTAGGCACACTTGCACTCCCCTTCTCCTATCAACCGAAATCGGCTGCAGGAAAAGCTGCTCGCGTTCAGCTGACGCTCTGGTTCGAGGTCTATCCGGTCAAGCTGGATATCCGTCGGGATGTGCCGCTGATCCATCGGGTGCTGGATGAGCAGTACCCCTACTGGCGTTTTACCCTGAACAGCGCAACCAGTCAGCAAGGGGGGCGCAGCCAGCGCAAAGCCGAACCGTTCCCCCTGCTCTGGCTTGCCCATTTCGAAGCCCTGCACAAGGACCTTGAGCGGGGGATCCGCCAGATCATCAATGCGCCCCACAGCAGGCTGCAAAGCAAGACCGAATATCTGCTGGCCGCCAGAATGAAGCGCCCGCCACGCCCGAAGCAGGCCGAACAGATCCGCCAGGATCTGGATAACGGTATCGAACGCAGATACCGGGTGGAACGTAAACAACTGACCACGGATACCCCGGAAAACCGCTTTATCAAGTTTGTGCTGGAGCGCACCGGAAGGATGCTGCAACAGCTGACACAACAGGGCGATCGCACACTGCTGTCCAGGGCCTTTTTTGACCGTCTGAAGGCGTGGAGCAAACCGCTGGATCAGGCGCTGGCTCACCCCCTGATGCAGGAGATAGGTCCGGCGGCAGTGTTACAACGCGAGTCTCTGGTACTACAGCAAAAGAGCGGCTATAGCGCGGTTTACCGGGTCTGGCAGCAACTGCGCCTCTATCTAGATGCGTTGGGAAATGATGCCGTGGCCGGCGTGCGCAGCATGGATCAGCTCTACGAGCTCTGGTGCGTGCTCGAGGTGCGCCGGATTATCCTGACGCTGGGATTTACCGAAGTGAAAACACCTGCCTTTAACTTCACCCGCGATGGCTGGGATACCCGGCTGGCCGAGGGGATGAAGTACTGCTGGGAGTACCTTCGTACAGCAGACGGTGTAAGGCTCAAGCTGGCCCATGAACCGAGATTTCACAAGACCAACAAGCCGGTTCACTCCCTGCTGGTTCCCCAGAAGCCGGACATTCTGATCGAAGCCACCACTGGCAGTGGCGACACTTTTATCTGGCTGTTTGATGCCAAGTACCGGGTCGATAACGGCACTCAAGATGACCCGAGAGACAGGGTGCCCGATGATGCCATCAACCAGATGCACCGTTATCGGGATGCCCTGCTCTATCAGCAACAGGATGACCCGATACCAAGCCGCCCCACATTTGGCGCTTTTGCGCTCTATCCGGGCTTTATGAACCAGCAACCCGGAACGAAAAATCCCTATCAGGAGGAGATCGACCGGATTGGTATCGGTGCCTTTGCCCTGTTGCCAGCAGAGGATCACAGCGGCTCTTGCTGGCTGCAAACCTTCCTTGAGCAAAAGCTGGGTAAATCGGGGGAAGAGTTCCGCTATCCAGCCATCCGCTCGGGCCACTTCTATCTGGAAGAGCCCAGCCGGATTGCCACCCTGGGGATGCAGCAGGTCCGCCACCATGATCTCACCCTGATCATTCCGACCGCACCGGAAAACAGCCGCCCGGCGAGCTACTTCGATGCATTTCGTGATGGTTCTGCCCGCTGGTATCACACCCCTGCCGAAACCATTGCCACTCGTTACGATGATCAGCTGATGAACGAGATCAGCTATCTGGCCGTAGCGACCCTTGCGGCCGATGGCAAGACACGGGAGGTAACCCGTGTCTGGCCTGTGCTGACATGCCGGAAGCTGCGAAGGGAACAATTGACCGAAGAGCAGACAGGTACACCGCTGGCTGGGGGGAATGTGAATCCTTACTGGTTGCTGGAGCTGGGGCCCTCTATTTCATTGCTCCACCCTCTGACACAGCTGGATGCGGCAAGTTTCAGAGCGGCAATGAGACTGACCAGACTGGCAGAATTGCAAGGTGAATTGACCGGATTTTCGGCACTGCCGGATTATTACGGGGAGTTATTGCGCACACATCCAGCCTGAACACCTGACTGCTATCCCGGCTTTGCCAGCCAAGTGCTGGCAAAGCCGCCAAACAACCGTCCGCAATCTTGCCCAAAACCCCGGCTAAATTATCCAGTTGCATAATAACCATGCGGCCTTGCGGTTGTTTAACTGGCCCTAACGTCAGATAATACCGCCCGCCTTCAACCCCCGATAACCCGACTTTCAGTGACGGTAATTGATGACTGAGTACCTGCTTTTATTGATCGGCACCGTGCTGGTTAACAACTTCGTGCTGGTGAAATTCCTCGGCCTCTGCCCCTTTATGGGGGTCTCCGGCAAGCTGGAAACCGCCATCGGCATGGGGCTGGCGACCACCTTCGTGATGACCCTCGCCAGTGCCAGCTCCTATCTGGTGGAGCACTATATCCTGCTGCCGCTGGATATCGCATATCTGCGTACCCTCGCCTTTATTCTGGTGATCGCCGTGGTGGTACAGTTTACCGAGATGGTGGTGCGCAAGAGCAGCCCGACCCTCTATCGCCTGCTGGGGATCTTCCTGCCGCTCATCACCACCAACTGCGCGGTGCTCGGGGTGGCGCTGCTCAGCATCAATGAGCGACACGACTTTATCCAGAGCGTGATCTACGGCTTTGGCGCCGCGACCGGCTTCTCGCTGGTGTTGATCCTGTTTGCCGCCATGCGCGAGCGTCTGGTCGCCGCCGATGTACCCGCGCCGTTTCGCGGGGTGTCGATTGCCATGATCACCGCCGGTCTGATGTCGCTGGCCTTTATGGGCTTTACCGGCCTTATCAAGATATAACCATGATCCATATTCTCTTTGCCATTCTGGTGCTCACCCTGCTGGCGCTGGCGTTCGGGATTATCCTGGGCTTTGCCGCCGTCAAGTTTCATGTGGAAGCAGACCCCATCGTCGACCAGCTCGATGCCCTGCTGCCGCAAACCCAGTGTGGCCAGTGCGGCTATCCCGGCTGCAAACCCTACGCCGAGGCGCTCGCCAACGGCGATCAGATCAACAAGTGCATACCCGGTGGCGAGGCCACCATGCGCAAGATTGCCGATCTGATGGGGGTCGAGCCCCAGCCGCTGGGGGGCAGTGACGAGGCCGCCGTGCCGGTCAAGAAGGTCGCCTTTATCCACGAAGATCAGTGCATCGGCTGCACCAAGTGCATTCAGGCCTGCCCGGTGGATGCCATCGTCGGCGCCACCAAGGCGATGCATACCGTGATTGCCAACGAGTGCACCGGTTGCGATCTCTGTGTCGATCCCTGTCCGACCGACTGCATCGAGATGATCCCGGTGCCCACCACGGTCGATAACTGGAAGTGGGATCTCAATAACGTGCATGTTCCGGGCAAGATTCCGGTCAAGATAGTGGAATAAACAGCGGAGCAACCATGCATTCCTTACTCGAACGTATCAAAGCCGGCACGCTCTGGGACTTTCACGGTGGCATTCACCCCGCCGACAACAAGCTGCAATCAAGCCAGAGCCCGTTGGTAGACGCCGGTCTGCCGCCACGTCTCATCATTCCGCTGCGCCAGCACGCAGGCCCCGCCGGCGATCTGCTGGTGCAGGTGGGCGACAAGGTCAAAAAAGGGCAGCCGCTGACCCGTTATGCCAAGGGGCGGGTCGTCCCTGTCCATGCCTCCACCTCCGGCACCATCACCGAGATTGGCAACCACACGGTTGCCCACCCCTCCGGGCTCGGCGATCTCTGCGTCATTCTCACCCCGGATGGGGAAGATGAGTGGGGCGAGCGCAATGGCAAACCCGATTACTGGAATCTGGAGCGGGGCGAGCTGCTCGAACGCATCCAGCAGGCGGGAGTAGCGGGCCTTGGCGGCGCCGTGTTCCCGACCCACAGCAAGCTCGATGGCCGCGGCCAGCTCACCGAGATCCTGATCGTCAACGGGCTGGAGTGCGAACCCTATATCACCACCGACGATCGGTTGATGCAGCAGTACTCCGACGAGATCATGGATGGCATCCGGGTGCTCAAGCACCTGCTCAAACCGAAACTCACCCTGATCGGGGTGGAAGACAACAAGCCCGAGGCGATCGAGCAGCTGACCCGCCACGCCACCGATGAAGATGTGCTGGTCAAGACGGTGCCGACCAAGTACCCCTCGGGCGGTGCCAAGCAGACCATCGAGCTGCTGACCGGCCGTCAGGTGCCCAAGGGGGGCCGCGCGGTCGATATCGGCATCATGGTGCTCAACGTCGCCACCGTGTTTGCCATCAAGCGCGCCATCATCGACGGCGAACCGCTGATCGAGCGGATCGTCACCCTCACCGGGGACAGCTTCAAGAAGCCCGGCAACGCCTGGGTGCGCCTGGGTACGCCGGTGCGCTGGCTGTTGCAGCGTTTCGAGCTGCAACCGGAAGCGGAGCAGCGGGTGATCATGGGTGGCCCCATGATGGGCTTTACCCTGCCCCACGCCATGGTGCCTGTGGTCAAGGCCACCAACTGCCTGCTGGCGCCGACGCAGGCCGAACTGCCCGCCCCCGGCCCGGAGCAGCCTTGCATCCGTTGCAGCGCCTGCGCCGATGCCTGCCCGGCCACTCTGCTGCCGCAAGAGCTCTACTGGTACAGTCGGGCCAAGGAGTATGACAAGGCCGAGAAGCTCAACCTGATGGACTGCATCGAGTGCGGCGCCTGCGCCTGGGTCTGCCCGAGCGAGATCCCGCTGGTGCAGTACTACAAGATCGCCAAAGACGACATTCGCGAAGCCCGTGCCGAGGCCGAAAAAGCCGAACGAGCCAAGCAGCGTTTCGAGGCCAAGCAGGCCCGTTTCGAGCGGGAGAAAGCGGCCCGCGAAGCGCGCCATGCCGAAGCCGCCGCCCAGCGCCGTCAGACCATGACGGCCGCAGGCGGGGAAGATCCGGTGGCAGCGGCACTGGCCCGCATCAAGGCCAAGCAGGATGCCCCCATCACTGCCATTGCCGCCACCGCCGAGGGCTTGCCCGACAACAGCGCCGTGATTGCCGCCCGCGAAGCCCGCAAACGGGAAGCAGAGGCGCGCCGCGCCGCCAAGCTGGCCGAGAGCGCAAACAGCGAAACAGCCGCTGCGCCGCAATCCGCCGAGGCGGTTGACCCCGCCAGCGATCCCAAGAAAGCAGCCATCGCTGCCGCACTGGCGCGCGCCAAGGCCAAGAAAGCCGCTCAGGCAGGCGAGAGCGCCGAGCCTGTGACTGCCGAAGCCGTTGCTGCCCCTGCGGTAGATGCTGATCAGCAAAAGGCAGAGGTTGATCCGAAAAAGGCGGCGATTGCCGCCGCCATCGCCCGGGCCAAGGCCAAAAAGGCCGAAGCGAGTGGCGAACCGGTAAGCGCAGCCAACAGCGCGGTAGCAGACGCAGGCTCGCAAGGCGATACGCCATCTGCTGCCAGCGAAGCAGTTGATCCCAAGAAAGCGGCTATCGCTGCTGCCATCGCCCGGGCCAAAGCCAAAAAGGCGGCCCAGCAGGGTGACAGCGCTGAGGGCGATCTGACTGCAAACGCAGGCACCAACGAAACTGCTGCAACCCAAAGCGATGCACCATCTGCGGCCAGCGAAGCGGTTGATCCCAAGAAAGCGGCTATCGCCGCTGCCATTGCCCGCGCCAAGGCCAAAAAGCTGGCCCAGCAGGGCGAAAGTGCCGGTGCTGAAGGTGCGCAGAGTGAGCCAGCTGCCAGCGCGGAGACCCGCGACGTGGCGGTAGCCAAGAGCGAAGTAACCACCAGCCAAAGCGATACGGCTGCAAGCGAAGCGGTCGATCCCAAGAAAGCCGCTATCGCCGCAGCCATCGCCCGGGCCAAGGCCAAAAAGCTGGCCCAGCAGAGCGCAAATACCAGTGCTGAGGTAGAAAGTGCCGCTACTCAGGTAGATAGAGCTGGAACTGAGGGTGAGCGCGCATCGGCTGAGCCGATGCAAAGCGATGCAGCTAGCAGTGAGCAACCACTTGCCGTCACTGCCGCGCCTGAAGCGAGCGCCCCTGCGGCTGATGCCCCGGTTGATCCGAAAAAAGCGGCCATTGCAGCCGCGGTGGCCCGCGCCAAGGCGAAGAAGCTGGCAGCCGAGGCAGCCAGAGCCGCAGAGAGTGCTGCTGAAGATGTCCCGTCAGCCGACCGAACAACCACAAGGTAATCGACAGACTCATGTTCAATATTGCGACTGCGCCGTTTGCCCATAACCGCAAACAGACCCGAACCCTGATGCTGCTGGTGATCCTGGCCTGCGTGCCGGGCTTGCTGGCCCAGACCTGGTTCTTCGGCTGGGGCTCCTTTATCCAGATCCTGCTGGCGCTGATCACTGCGCTGCTGTGCGAGGCGCTGGTGCTCAAGCTCCGTGGCCGCGCCATCAAGCCTGCCCTGATGGATGGCAGTGCGGCGCTCACCGCCGTGCTGATCGGCCTCTCCCTGCCGCCGCTGCTGCCGTGGTGGATGCTGGTGGTGGGCACGGCCTTTGCCATCATCATCGCCAAACACCTTTACGGCGGACTGGGTCAGAACCTGTTCAACCCGGCCATGGTCGCCTATGTGCTGCTGCTGGTCTCCTTCCCGGTGCAGATGACCAGCTGGCTGCCGCCGGAGAGCGTGCGTGCCTACAGCCTCGGTTTTGGCGATGCGGCGTCGGTGATCTTCACCGGCTTTAGCCTCGACGGCTACAGCATGGCCCAGCTCAAGCAGGGGGTGGATGGTCTCACCATGGCGACTCCGCTCGATACCCTGAAAACCGGCCTGACTCAGGGACTCACCACCGGCGAGATCCTGAACGGCCCGCTGTTTGAGGGTTGGGGCGGCATCGGCTGGAGCTGGGTCAACCTCGGCTATCTGCTGGGCGGCCTGTTCCTGCTGCAGCTGAAGGTGATCAACTGGCGCATTCCCACCGCGATTCTCGGTGCCCTGCTGGCAGCCTCCACCATCGGCTATCTGGTGAGCCCGGATGCGACCGCCACGCCCATGTTCCATCTATTCAGCGGCGCGACTATGCTGGGAGCCTTCTTTATCGCCACCGATCCGGTCAGCGCCTGCACCACGCCGCGCGGCCGACTGGTCTATGGCGTGCTGATTGGGGGGCTGGTCTACATCATCCGCCGCTTTGGCGGCTATCCGGATGCCTTCGCCTTTGCCGTGCTGCTAGCCAACCTTTGTGTGCCATTTATTGATAGCCTGACTCGCCCGAAAGTGTATGGAGCCCGTCGCCAATGATGTTTCTGCCCTTTTCCCCCATCACAGCTGACGGAGCCCGGACATGTTAAAGAGCATGCGCAAGAACGGCCTTATTCTGGCGATGTTCGCGCTCGGCTGTACCGCGCTGGTGGTACTGACCAACGAGTTGACCAAGGATAAAATCGCCCACCAGCAACAGCTGGAGAAACAGCAGACTCTCTCGGTATTGCTGCCGGAGGGGAGCTATGACAACGATCTGGTGGCCAGCTGCAAGCAGGTGACCAGCAGGAAGTATCTCGGCAGCGATCAGCCGCAGGCCCTCTATACCGCCAGCAAGAATGGCGTGGTGACCGGCTATGCATTGGAGGCGATCGCGCCGGATGGTTACAGCGGGGCGATCCGCATCGTGGCGGGTTTTGATGCCAAGGGCACCATCACTGCCGTGCGCGTGCTCGCTCACAACGAGACCCCGGGCCTCGGTGACAAGATCGAGCTGAAGAAATCGGACTGGATCAACAGCTTTGCCGGAAAATTCCTGACCCATGACAACGAACCCCAGTGGGCGGTGAAGAAGGATGGCGGCGAGTTCGATGCCTTTACCGGCGCCACCATCACCCCGCGAGCCGTGGTCAAGGCGGTGAAGAACCTGCTTAAACTGCAGCAGGAGCAACCCGAACTGCTCAGCAACGCCCCGGCTTGTCCGGCGGCGAACTAACGGAGTCGAGCCATCATGAACCAGATGGAACAGATTGAAACGGGCGCAACCCCGATTGCCGAGCTGGAAAGCCGCAAAGGCGAGCTCAAGGAGCTGATGAGTCAGGGGCTGTGGAAGAACAACCCCTCGCTGGTGCAGGTGCTGGGGCTCTGCCCGACCCTCGCCGTCTCCTCCACCTTTACCAATGCGCTGGGGCTAGGCCTTGCCACCATGGCGGTGCTGGTCTGCTCCAACCTCGCCGTCTCGCTGGTGCGCAACTGGGTGCCGAAGGATATTCGCATCCCGGTCTATGTGATGATCATCGCCTCGCTGGTGACCAGTGTGCAGCTGCTGATGAACGCCTACACCTATGGCCTCTATCAGGCGCTCGGCATCTTTATCGCCCTCATCGTCACCAACTGCGTCATCATCGGCCGCGCCGAGGCCTATGCCTCCAAGAACCCGCCGCTGCTGGCGGCCCTCGACGGCCTGATGATGGGCCTTGGCTTTACTCTGGTGCTGCTGGTACTGGGCGGCATGCGCGAGATCATCGGCATGGGCACCCTGTTTGATGGTGCCGAGCTGTTGCTGGGCGAGTGGGCCAAATCCCTGCGCATCGAGCTGTTCCACGCCGATGCCAGCCTGCTGCTGGCGATTTTGCCGCCGGGCGGCTTTATCGGGCTGGGGCTGCTGATCGCCGCCAAGAACGCCATCAATGACTGGCGTGATCGCAAACAGGCCGCTACCGTAGCCCACTGCAACGTTGCCCCGGCCCGCGTCCGGGCGACCGAGCTATGATCGGACGCAAGGCATGAACAACCAGAAACGCAGAGAGATCCTCGAGCGGCTGCGGGCAAACAACCCCCACCCCACCACAGAGCTCAACTTCAACTCGCCGTTCGAGCTGTTGATCGCCGTGCTGCTCTCGGCGCAGGCGACCGATGTCAGCGTCAACAAGGCGACCGACAAGCTCTATCCGGTGGCCAACACCCCGCAGGCAATGCTGGAGCTCGGGGTGGATGGGCTCAAGGAGTACATCAAGACCATTGGCCTGTTCAACACCAAGGCCGAGAACGTCATCAAGACCTGCGCCATCTTGCTGGAGCGCCACGGCGGCGAGGTGCCGGAGAATCGCGAAGCGCTGGAAGCCCTGCCGGGTGTCGGCCGCAAGACCGCTAACGTGGTACTCAACACCGCCTTTGGCTGGCCCACCATCGCCGTCGATACCCATATCTTCCGGGTATCGAACCGCACCGGCTTTGCGGTAGGCAAGAACGTGGATCAGGTGGAGGAGAAGCTGCTCAAGGTAGTGCCCGCCGAGTTCAAGCTGGATGTCCACCACTGGCTCATCCTGCACGGGCGTTACACCTGTCTGGCTCGCAAGCCCCGTTGTGGTTCTTGTATCATCGAGGACTTGTGCGAATACAAAGAGAAGGTCTATCCAGAGAGCTGAATGACTGGGCGCCACAACCGTCCTACCTGTCTCGCTCGCAAACATCCGCTGCAGTGGTTCCTGTATCATCGAGGACCTCTGCGAATACAAAGAGAAGGTCTATCCAGAAAGCTGATAGCCTCGCAACCGAGATTGAAAGCAGTACACATCACCAACCCGGAGAACTGAGCAATGAGAATTCTGCATACCATGCTGCGTGTCGGCGATCTGCAACGCTCCATCGACTTCTACACCCGCGTCCTCGGCATGAAGCTGCTGCGCAAGAGCGAGAACAGCGAGTACAAGTACACCCTGGCCTTCGTCGGCTACGGTGACGAGAAGGATGAAGCGGTGATCGAGCTGACCTACAACTGGGGGGTGAGCGAGTACGAACTGGGCTCCGCCTACGGCCACATCGCGCTGGAAGCGGACGACATCTATGCCACCTGCGAAGCACTGCGCGCCGCCGGTGCCAAGATCACTCGTGAGCCGGGCCCGGTCAAGGGCGGCACCACCGTCATCGCCTTCGTCGAAGATCCGGACGGTTACAAGATTGAACTGATTGCCAAGAAAGATGCCGGTACTGGCCTCGGTGACAGCTTCTAAGCTGCCCTAATCCCGCTGCCGAATGGCAGGATCAAAAAAGAGCGCATCTGCGCTCTTTTTTATGCCTCTTTGCCGGGGACAGCACTAGATCTCGCCATTGCGCCCCATGCTGATCACCACCCGCCGGTTCTTGGCACGCCCCTGTTCGGTTTCGTTGGAGGCGACGTGCTGCTTCTCGCCATGCCCCTCCACCGAGATCTTGCCGGGATCGATCCCCAGATCGACAAACACCTTCTTGATGGCATCGGCCCGCTTCTCGGAGAGTTTCAGGTTCGGCCAACGGCCGCCATAGCTGTCGCTGTAGGCGTCAATTACCACCACATCGATGCTCTTGTCCGCCTTGATAAACTCGCTGATCATCGCCAGCCGCCGCTTGGAGGGGATGGAGAGCTGATCGCTGTTTTTGTCGTAGGTGAGCACGCTAAAGGCGATATCGTTAAAGCTGTAGGGCAAGAGCCCACTCAGACAATCTATAAAGGCCTGATATTTAACCCGAAAGTTAACCGACGAGAGGGACACTCGCACCGCGCGGTTCTGGCGATACCAGTCCCGATACTGGAAAGTGGGCATCCGCCCCCCCTCCAGCTCGTCGAGCATGGTCCAGGCCGTCTGCCCCTCCACCAGCCCATCGAACTGCTGATAGAAACGCAGTTGACTCACTTCTCGCCCGGCTATTCCCGGGCGCCATACCGGCGGCATGATGCCAAGGCTCACCGTCTGGGTCTGGGCCTGTGGCCGCTTGCCCTTGAGCTCGAAGTCGAGGTTGATCTTGCGCCCGGCACGGCTGACAAACGCCCCCGTTCCCCAGTTGGGAATAGGATGCTCGAGGCGACACTCAATCTGGGTATCGGAGGTCAAACGCCAGACGGATTGATCCAGACCGGCACCAAATTCGGTAACCCCAGCCTGTAACTGCATACTCACGGATATGCTGACCAACCCCAACACCCAAGCGTTCAATTGCTTGCCCTCCACACGATCTCACAAGGGGTATCGGCCAGGGAGGGACAAGCTTTAGCTCAAATGGATCAGTGGGGAGAGGCTCTCTCCAGCAACTTGAAGCTGGCAATGCGTCCAGCCAACTCCCGAGCCAACTGATCCAGTTCGACACTATTCTGCTGCAGGGTGACCGAGTGCTGGCGATGGGCCTCGTACACTTCGCGGATGGTCATTACGTTGTGCTGGATATCGTCCGTTACGTAGCGCTGCTGCTCGGTTGCGGTAGCTACCTGCGCAGTCATGTCACTCACCTTGCGCACCTCATTGACGATGTCGGTCAGCTCGTGACCCGCCCGCTGCGCTTCACTGACACTGAGACCCGCCTGCTCGCTGCCCGACTGCATGGCCACCACCGCCTGACGGGCCCCCGCCCGCAAACGGGAGAGCATCTGTTCGATATCATCTGCCACCTGCTGGGTACGGGCAGCCAGTGAACGTACCTCATCGGCGACCACGGCAAAGCCGCGCCCAGACTCACCGGCACGGGCGGCCTCAATGGCAGCATTGAGGGCCAACAGATTGGTACGATCAGAGATCTGCTTGATGAGGTTGAGTGCCTCGACGGCGGACTCGGTATCCTGATGCAGGTTGTTGACCAACAGCCGGGTCTCGTCGAGGGTGCCGGCCACCTGCTCGATGGCGGCGATAGTCTGATCCACCTCCTTGTCCCCCTGCCGGGCACGTCCAATGGCCTGCTGGGTCGCCAGCGAGGTCTGGGTCGCATTGCGAGCAATTTCGGCCACCGTCGAAGCCATTTCAGTTGCGGCGGTGGCAACCAGTTCAACCTGACCAACGCCACGCACCACACCTTCATTCACTTCGGCAATCACCTCGCTGGAGTTGCTGGCACTACGGGTCAATATCTCACAGGAGCGGCGCACCTCCAGCAACAAGCCTTCCAGATGCTGCAGGAAGCGATTGAGATCCCGCGCCAATGCCCCCAGCTCGTCACCCGATTTCCAGTTGACCCTCACCGTCAGATCATTGTCATTGACGAGCCGTGAAAAGGTGCGATGCAGAGCGACGAAGCCCAGATGCACATCCCGCAGCACCTTCCAACTGATAAGAGAGGTCAACAAAAGACAGCACAGAACCACCATTGAGCCCCACCAGAAGTTGCGCTGACTCTCGCTCTCCATCTGCTCAACCCGTTCGAACAGCTGCTGATAGAGCTGATCCTCACCCTGTTTGAGCAGGTCGATCTTCTCGGTGCTCACGGCAAACCATCGCTCCGGATCGACATCAAAGCCCCCCTCGGTCATCTTGTCCAGAGCTAGCTGCTCATATTTCGCGACCTCTGCAATGACAGGGCTCTTCTCTATTTGCTCAAGCAGTCGTTGCTGCGCCGGACTTGCCGCAGCGCGAAAACGTTCCAGATAACTCTGCTGGGCAGAGAGCAGGGACATAAATTGCTGCAAGGTAGCCGGGGTGAAACTCCCTTTGGCAAAAACATTGCTGAGGGTCGCCCGCTCCATCCCCATACGCTCCTTGTTTTGCAAAAATGCGGCGTAGGCATTGGTCTGCAAGGCAATAGCGGCATCCTGGCTACGCAGGCTAATCTCATCCACCACCTTGAGCAGAGAAGCAATCAACTGGCTATAAAAAGCGACCTGATGGGGAGCCTCTATGGCCAGTTTGTCCACCTGATCGCGGATCCCCGTCAACTCGCTCAAACCCAGATCCGCCTGCTCGTGGACGCTCCCCCTCTCCAACCCCTGAAAGCGACTAATGGCTTCATCAACCTGTTGCCGTTGACGTGGCAAGGCATCGGCAAATTTACGCCCTTCAGAGCCAATAAACCCAGCCGACATGCCACGCTCCTTTTGCAGCTCGTGCACCAGCTGGGCGCTGCGTTCGACCACTGTCAGCTGCTGTAGAGCTTGCGCCATCTCATGGGTCACCCGATATCTGTCGTATGCGTAGTGGCTGGCGAAAAACAGCAGCGCCAATAACGGCAGGCAAATTGCCAGCAACATCTTGCCGGCCAATCCGAGTCTGTTCATCCCGCACTCCTGTCATTTTTATCAACGCGTTGAGTATATCCAGCCTGCTCGCTTATGCCGCTGACGACATCTGCCATTGGCCAGAACCATGAGCTGCATCAACCATTTTCTGCAGATGGCCACGCCACCACCCATAGCCCAACCCAATGGTCAGGTCGAGACAGCCAGAGAGAAACTCGCTACAGTAGATTGGGGCGACAGGAGGTCGCTTGTTTAGGGTATCCAGCCATGAAACACCCGCTCTGCCTGCTGTACCGTCTGGGTTGCGCCCTCTTCGCGGCGATCCTGCCCATGGCGTCACTCGCGGCCAGTAACAACCTTGATGATCAGGAGGAGGACTGGGCGCAAAAACGGGCCAATGCGGTGATCTCGCTGATGACTTTCAGCGTGGTACCGGACATCACGGCCAGCAACCTGGATATCGGCAGCAGTACTGGCCAATCTTCGGCGCTCAACATGGGACAACTGGGAGGCGGCGCAACCCTGAGCGAAGCCGTGCCCATCTATCTGGAGGGGGCGCTGGGCTACAGCCGCTACGACCCCCAGTTTGTGATAAGCAATGGTACCGAGAGTCGCACCATACCGACCAAGTGGAATAGCCTGACCGCTTCGGGCGGGATCGGCTGGGATGTCACCCTTCACAAAGATCCGCGTGGCGGCCACTGGGTGCTGCGCCCCATAGCCAACGTCTCGCTCGGTACCATGGCCAGCGACCTGCGGATCGGCAACTGGCTGCTTGATCGTACCAAGGGCTACTCGCTGGACTTTCTCGATGGGGGTCAGCTCAATATGTACGGGCTGGGTGGCTCGCTGATGCTCGATTACGAACTCTTTTCACCGGCCCAGGACATAGATGCCGAACTGCGCTACTCCTATCAGCACCTGCAGAGCTTTGGCGGCACCTCGACCAGCGTCCGTGGTCACGCCGAGGCGGAGAACCTCGGCCTCTATCTGCGCCGCCGCGCCCCGCTGTTCCACTGGACCCTGCTCGACAGGCCGGTGCGCTATGTACTGGAGGGGGCCCATACCGCATATCTGGGGGAGCAACGGGGGTTGCTTGGCTTTGACTCCCTCAACTCCATCGGCGCCGGTCTGGAGCTGGACAGCAGCAAGTACGACATCATTGTCACCCGTACCCGGCTGGTTGCCCGCTACATGTTCAGCCACAACACCTGCGGTTATTCCATCGGGCTGGCCATGAGCTTCTAACCCGGGCTGCCAGAGGAGCATCCACCGAGTTGCACCATGCAGCTATCACCGCCACCATAAAAAACGCCAGCCTTGCGGCTGGCGTTCTCATGCAGGTTGAAGCGACTTATTTCAGATCGAAACGGTCGTTGTTCATCACCTTGACCCAGGCCTTGACGAAGTCGCGGACGAACTTCTCCTTGCCATCTTGCTGGGCATAGACCTCGGCGTAGGCGCGCAGCACCGAGTTGGAGCCAAACACCAGATCAACCCGGGTAGCGGTCCACTTCACCGCACCGCTCTGGCGATCCACGATCTGGTAGCTGTTGCGGCCAGTCGGCTGCCAGCTATAAGCCATGTCGGTCAGGTTGACGAAGAAGTCGTTGCTGAGCACCCCGACCCGGTCGGTAAAGACGCCGTGGGCCGAGCCGCCGTGGTTGGTGCCAAGCACCCGCAACCCGCCGACCAGCACCGTCATCTCGCGGGCGGTGAGCCCCAGCAGCTGGGCACGGTCGAGCAGCATCTCCTCCGGCTGCACCTTGTAGTGCCCCTTCTGCCAGTTGCGGAAACCATCGTGAACCGGCTCGAGGAAGGCGAACGACTCGGCATCGGTCTGCTCGGCGCTGGCATCGCCGCGACCCGGCGCAAAGGGGACGACGATATCAACGCCGGCCAGCTTGGCCGCCTGCTCCACCGCTGCGCTACCGCCCAGCACAATCAGGTCGGCGATGCTGACCGGCTTGCTCAGGGTGGCCTGCAGGGCGATCAGGGCGTTGAGCACCTTCTCGAGGCGAGCCGGTTCGTTGCCTTCCCACGCTTTCATTGGCGCGAGGCGAATGCGGGCACCGTTGGCACCGCCGCGATAATCGGAGCCGCGGAAGGTACGAGCACTGTCCCACGCGGTTGCAATCAGATCTGACGGCGCCACGCCGCAGCCCAGCAGTTTGGCCTTGAGCTCGCTCACCTCCTTATCGGAGAGCTGGTAATCCACCGCCGGAACCGGATCCTGCCACACCATGACTTCGCCCGGCACTTCTGGCCCCAGATAGCGGCTGCGCGGCCCCATGTCGCGGTGGGTCAGCTTGAACCAGGCGCGGGCAAAGGCGTCGGAGAAGAGCGCTTGATCCGCGGCGAAGCGCTCGGAGATCTCCCGGTATACGGGGTCAAAGCGCAGCGCCATGTCCGCATCGGTCATGATGGGGTTGCAGCGGATAGAGGGGTCTTCCACGTCCACCGGGCGATCTTCCTCCTTGATGGCGACGGGCTCCCACTGCCAGGCACCGGCCGGGCTCTTCTTGAGCCACCAGTCGTGGCCCAGCAGCATCTTGAAGTAGCCGTTGTCCCAGCGGGTCGGGTTGCTGGTCCAGGCCCCTTCAAGACCGCTGGTCACAGTGTCACGGCCGATGCCGCGGCTCTCGTGGTTGATCCAGCCCAGCCCCTGCTCGTGCACATCAGCCCCTTCGGGGGCTGGCCCCAGTTTGGCTGCGCTGCCATTGCCGTGAGCCTTGCCAACGGTGTGACCACCGGCGGTGAGCGCCACTGTCTCTTCGTCATTCATCCCCATGCGGGCAAAGGTGACGCGCATGTCGTGGGCGGTTTTCAGGGGATCCGGGTTGCCATCCACCCCTTCCGGGTTGACGTAAATCAGCCCCATCATCACCGCTGCCAGCGGGTTCTCCAGATCCCGTTCGCCACTGTAACGGCTCCCTTCGCTACCGCTCGGCGCCAGCCACTCCTTCTCGGAGCCCCAGTAGACATCTTTTTCCGGATGCCAGATGTCCTCGCGGCCACCGGCAAAGCCGAAGGTCTTGAGCCCCATGGATTCATAGGCAACGTTGCCCGCCAGGATCATCAGGTCAGCCCAGGAGATCTTGTTGCCGTACTTCTGTTTGATCGGCCACAGCAGACGGCGGGCCTTGTCGAGGTTGCCGTTGTCTGGCCAGCTGTTGAGGGGAGCGAAGCGCTGGTTGCCGGTGTTGGCGCCGCCGCGGCCGTCGGTTGCGCGATAGCTGCCGGCGGAGTGCCAGGCCATGCGGATCATCAGGCCGCCGTAGTGGCCCCAGTCGGCCGGCCACCAGGGCTGGCTATCGGTCATCAGGGCATGCAGATCGGCCTTGAGGGCATCGTAATCGAGGCTGTTGAAGGCGTCGGCATAATCGAAAGTCTCATCCATCGGATTGGTCTTGCGGTCATGCTGATGCAGGATGTCGAGGTTGAGGGCATTGGGCCACCAGACTTGATGCTCCTGGCTGGCAGAGGTATTGGCACCGTGGGCAAAGGGGCACTGACCGGCCCCGCTAGCGTGTTTGTCCATCTTCAGATCCTCATTGTGCTCATAATGACGGCGAAACCCTTCGCTTCGCAGTTGAGACTAGCCTACCCCCCACCACCCACTTAAAAAACCGAATAAAAAAGTTCAATTCAATCTGGTTTTACGATTGAACTATCTCGTGTCTGGAGAAAAAGGGAGCTATAGAGCATAGCTCGAGAGCAAAAACCAACCTGATGTGTTTCTTAACCATCATGTCGCCCTTTACATGAAGCACGAAAGACAGGCAAACCATCTGACAGGCTTGGGGAAATGGTCACAGATATGACACGACGAAATTGACAAAAACGGAGTAATTCGGAACTCTCTTACCCCGTGGTCACCCCCACATTCAATAAGCAGTGGACGCCACTTAATCAACGAACGTTCGGCGGGAAAGGCTCTCACCCAGCATGCCTTCACAGACATTCAACAAGCCACCCGACCTTTACGTCATCACGATGCAACAGGGATAGAGATTTTTGCCATGGCCAAGTTTTTGAATACCAGTGCAACCAACTACTTTCTTGAAGAACTTATCAAGGATGCCAAAGAGCGGCTGATCCTGATAAGCCCTTTCCTCAAACTCAACGACAGGATCAAAGAGCTGCTGACCGACAAGAATCGGCTCAAGATCGATGTACGAATTGTCTATGGCAAGAGTGAGCTACAACCGGAAGAGATCAGCTGGCTCAAGGAGCTCACCTATATCCGCACCAGCTTTTGTAAAAACCTCCACGCCAAGTGCTATCTCAATGAGGAGATGTGCATTATCACCAGCTTGAATCTCTACGAATTCAGTCAGGTCAATAACAACGAAATGGGGGTATTGATCCAGCGCTCGGAGGATCACGATCTTTACCGTGATGCCTACGACGAGGCCCAACGGATTATCCGGGTTAGCGACGAAATCCGCATATCCCTGGAGCGGGTGGTTAATGAAGCTGACCCCCAACAACCTTCCGCCAGCGAAGGTGAATCTGTCACTGAAAAACTAACCTCATCCAAACTGGCGCAAAAGTGGGGGATCAAAACCAATGAGTTGTTGGAAAAAATGGTGACTCACGGCTTGCTTGAACTGCGCGACAGCAAGCATTACCTGACAGCCAAGGGTAAAGATGAAGGCGGTGAATTTAGAATGAGCCCCAAATTTGGCCCCTATTTCCTCTGGCCAGAGACGATGAACCCCTTCTAATCCATTGACTGGATAAATGTGAAATGGACTTCACACCTGTGATTGCGGTTCTGCTGGGCCAGCTCTGGTATCTGCTGCCCCTTCTGCTGATTGCCGCCCTGATCAAAACGCCCTGGTTCAAGGGGATGATCGGGGAGGCATTTATCAATCTCGGTATCCGGCTGTTTCTCGACCAGCGGGAGTACCATCTGCTCAAGAACGTGACCCTGCCGACCCTTGAGGGGAGCACCCAGATCGACCATGTGCTCGTTTCGCGCTTCGGACTGTTTGTCATCGAGACCAAAAACATCAAGGGGTGGATATTTGGCAATCCGGCCCACAAGAGCTGGACACAGCAGCTCTTTCGCCGCAGGCACAGCTTTCAAAATCCATTGCGCCAAAACTATCTACACCTGATGACGCTCAAATCCCTGCTGGGGCTAGCGGATCATCAGCTCCACTCGATCATCTACTTTATTGGCGACTGCACCTTTAAAACCCCGATGCCGGATAACGTGATGAATCGCGGACTTATTCGCTATATCAAGGGCAAGAGCACGCCAGTGTTGACCCCTGCCGAGGTCACCCGGGTGATCGAAACCATCCAGCGGGAACGACTGGCCGCCAATTGGCAGACCCATAAGCAGCATGTGGCGCAGCTAAAGGCGCGTCACAACCAACCTGCTATTCCCTCTTCTCCAAGCAATCACGTCAGCATGCTAAAAGAGGATCTCCCCATCCTTCATGACACGAGTCACGCCCAGCAGTGCTGCACAAAATGTGGTTGTGCCATGGTGCTGCGCACAGCACACCGTGGCAGCAACAAGGGGGAACAGTTCTGGGGATGCAGCGCTTACCCGAAATGCCGGCAGATCATCACGCGGTAAGCTGATGATCGCTAAACATCGGAAACAACAAGGGCGGCCAATTGGCCGCCCTTGTTGTGTTTCTTAGCGAATGGTCGCCATCTGCCGCACGCAGCGCTGCTCCCTGTCATCCACCCGCTTGGCAAACCAGGCTGTGGTGAGGTTGCGGGTGATCTTGGGGCTTTTCAGCTGAATGCCCGGCAGGATGGCGCGGGGCAACCGCTTGCCCGCTTTCTGGTCTGCCAGCGTAAACACGCGATGATAGAGGTCGCTCTGGCCAAATTCGGCGGTATCGCCAAGTTTGAGGCTCTGATGGATCGCCTGCTGACTCATGTTGATCCGGCTGGCGATGGTATAGACCGCGAGTTCCGTCTTGCCCGGCAGGTCGGAGTCATAACGGATCAGATCGCCATCTAGAGCCAACGTGGTACCGCTCAAGCGGCTGACGGCGGCCTGAAAGGCGGCATTGCGACTGGCGTACCAGCCGGCGTTGAAATCGGCAAAGCGGTAGAGGGTATCCGGGTAGTCGACGGGATAACCGAAGATATGTTTGGTGCCAAACCAGATGCCGCCGCGACGGGTAAAGACTTCGTGGCGGATGGAATCCTTGATTGGATAGGGGTAGCCACGGGCGTTGGCCTCGGCAAAGGCGATGCTCACCTGCATCGGGCCACCAGTATGCACCGGGTTGAGGTTGCCAAACAGCGTCTTGCCCATCGGCAGCATGCTGATCATGTCTTCGAAGATTTCACTCATCTCCCGCTCGGTACGCAACTTGTCGATCCGCTCGGCGTAGCTCTTGCCAGTGGGCGAGTTGATGGAGAGCGCGGCCCGCACCATAAACTCGGGGATCAGCAGCTTGGCCGCCCGCGAGTTGATCTCCTTCCAGGCGATCTTGCCAAGGCCCGGCACCACGGGGTCGGCCTGATAGGTCGCCTCCTGTTCCGCTACCGCCAGCACGGTACAGACGTTGTGGTCATTGACTGTCACCCCCTGGGTAGTGAGTGCCGTCACCACATCGTTGGCCCACCCCTGCTTGTCAACTACATGGCGGGGCAGAAACCTCACGATGCGGCTCTTCATGTCCGTCGGCTTGCGCGGCTGCATGGCTGGCGGGGTCGCCTTTTTGGCGGGCACTGTCGCGCCCGTTGTGTCGCCAGGCGCCGGGACAGAAGCGGGATCGCTGGCACAACCGGCCAGCAGCAAGGGGATCAGCAGCGCCAGCGTGCGCATGGCAGGGGAAACAGAGAAGAGAGAGAGCGTCATCGAATATCCGGTACTGAGGCTGGAGGCAAACCCGCCCGGCGGCGGGCGCACACATGATGGCTCATTGTAGAGAATTGATCCACAAGGCTAAAGTCCCATCGCCTCGCCCCTCTCCCTGACCAGACAGGGGTTGCCGCAACAGGAGCGCCCCCATATATGACCAGATAACAGGAATGACCCGACAACAGGCATGGGCTTTTATCGAGAGTTGTTTACATTTAGAATGCCGCCGCCAGGATGCTCACGGTATGGACCCTATGGATACGCTCACCCATCTCTTTGCTTACGTGCAGCAGTGGCTGCTCACTCCGATCTGGCACTGCCTGACCGGACTGTTTGACTTCAACGGGCGGCTTGGGCTCCCCTTTCTGCTGATATCCGGCCTCATTGCCTACCTCCTCTACCGTGTGCGCCGGCGCCAGCAAGGCCCGGCAGCGGGCAGTTTCGCCGGTTTTCTCGGCGGCCGGGCCCTCTGGCTGCATCCCTCTGCCCTGCTCGATTATCAGTACTATCTGGTGCGCGCCCTGCTCCATGTGGCCCTGATCGTGCCGCTCCTGACCCTGCTTAACCCCTGGCTTTTGCAGGCAACGGATATTACCTCCGCGCTTAACCGTCTGTGGGGGGCGCGTCCCCGTCTGGCCGAGGCGAGCTGGCTGATGATGCTTTATGGTCTCGGGGTATTTCTGGTCAGCGATTTCGTCCACTACTGGCTGCACCGTCTCTTTCACAGCCGCTGGCTGTGGGAGTTTCACAAGGTGCACCACAGCGCCACCGTGCTGGTGCCACCGACTGCCAGCCGCATTCATCTGGTGGAAAAGCTCTCTGAAATCCTGCTCAAGGGGAGCGCGCTCGCCCTCTACTCCGGTGCTTTCTACTGGCTGTGCGGCGGCTCCGTGCGCCCCTACACCCTGTTTGGGGTGGGCTATCTGGTGCTGATCTTCAACTCGCTGGCCGCCAATTTGCGCCATAGCCATATCTGGCTGTCGTTTGGCCCTCGGCTGGAGCATATCTTCAACAGCCCGGCCCAACACCAGATCCACCACAGCCGGGATCCCCGCCACTTCAACCACAACTTCGGTATCAACCTGTCACTGTGGGACTGGTGGTTCGGCACTCTTTACGTCACCAACCACCAGCCAGAGCCGCTTACCTTCGGGGTCGGCCCGAAAGACAATGTGCGCTACAGCCGCTTGGGCGCGCTGATCCTGCGCCCCTTTCTGGTCACGGCCCACAAGCTGTGGCATGCCCTGCCCCATCCACGCAGTCGCAAGCCGCAGCCTGATTTACGGTAGCCACGCTCTTCCCCCCATGAATTTGGCCCCCGTAGCGCCAAACCCGTCGTTATAAAAAAGCCCCCGCCATTGCTGGCGGGGGCTTGTCATCTATGCGATGCGAGCATGGCTCGCTTGCAGAGCGTTAGCGGTTGTTCACCCGCTCGTGCAGCTCCTGCACCGAGTTGACGCTGGCAGTGGCATCAACGCTGATGGCCATGCAGGTCGCGAATGCCTCGTTCATGGTGGTGGTATACGCCACCTTGTTCTGCAAGGCGGCGCGACGCAGTTGCTTGGAGTCCTGGATCGCCACCCGCCCTTCGGCGGTGTTGACGATGTAGGTGTACTCGCCATTCTTGATACGGTCGAGAATGTGCGGGCGACCTTCATGCACCTTGTTGACCAGGCGCGGGTTGATGCTCGCCTCACCCAGTGCGACTGCGGTACCGTGAGTGGCATCCAGCTCGTAGCCCAGCTCCAGCAGCTTGGCAGCCAAATCGACCACCTGCGCCTTGTCGCTGTGACGCACCGACAAGAGGGCACGCCCCTCTTTCGGTACAGCGTGGTTGGCCCCCAGCTGCGCCTTGGCATAGGCCTCGGCGAAGCTGCTGCCTACCCCCATCACCTCACCGGTAGAGCGCATTTCTGGCCCCAGCAACGGGTCAACCCCCGGGAACTTGGCGAACGGCAGCACCACCTCTTTCACCGAGTAGTAGGGCGGGATGATCTCTTTGGTAAAGCCCTGTTCTTGCAGCGACTGGCCGGCCATCACACGAGCGGCAATCTTGGCCAGCGGGGCACCGGTCGCCTTGGAGACGAACGGCACGGTACGGGCGGCACGCGGGTTCACCTCGATGAGGTAGATGTCATCGCCCTTGACCGCGAACTGCACGTTCATCAGGCCGATAACGCCGAGCTCCAGCGCCAGCTTGCGCACCTGCTCGCGGATCTCGTCCTGAATCTTCTTGGACAAGGTGTAAGGAGGCAGGGAGCAACCGGAGTCACCGGAGTGGATACCGGCCTGCTCGATGTGCTCCATGATGCCGCCGATGACCACGTCGGTGCCGTCGCAGATGGCATCCACGTCCAGCTCGGTCGCATCGTCCAGGAAGCGGTCCAGCAGTACCGGCGATTCGTTGGAGACGCTCACCGCCTCGGCGAAGTAGCGACGCAGATCCTGCTCGTCATAGACGATTTCCATGGCGCGGCCACCCAGCACGTAGGAGGGGCGCACCACCAGCGGATAGGTGATCCGCTCGGCCAGCAACACGGCCTGCTCCAGCGCGGTGACGGTGCCGTTTTCCGGCTGCTTGAGGCCAAGGCGCTCGACGGCAGACTGGAAGCGCTCGCGGTCTTCGGCGCGGTCGATGGCATCCGGGCTGGTACCGATAATCGGCACACCGTTGGCTTCCAGTGCACGGGCCAGTTTCAGCGGGGTCTGGCCGCCGTACTGGACGATAACGCCCTTGGGTTTTTCGATGCGCACGATTTCCAGCACATCTTCCAGGGTGACCGGTTCGAAGTAGAGACGGTCGGAAGTGTCGTAATCGGTGGAGACGGTCTCCGGGTTGCAGTTGACCATGATGGTCTCGTAACCGTCTTCGCGCAGGGCCAGCGCCGCGTGCACGCAGCAGTAGTCAAACTCGATACCCTGACCGATACGGTTCGGGCCGCCGCCGATGATCATGATCTTGTCGCGGTTGCTCGGGGCCGCTTCGCACTCCTCGTCATAGCTGGAGTACATGTAGGCGGTGTTGGTGGCGAACTCGGCGGCGCAGGTATCGACCCGCTTGTAGACCGGGAAGATGTTGTGGCGGGCACGCAGTTTGCGCACTTCCCCTTCGGCCACACCGAGGATCTTGGCCAGACGGGCATCGGCAAAGCCTTTGCGCTTCAAGGCTCGCAGGAAGTCAGCATCGAGACCGGCCATGCCGCGCTCTTTCACCTCTTCTTCCAGCTTCACCAGGTCTTCAATCTGTACCAGGAACCAGGGGTCAATCTTGGTCAGCTTGAAGATGCCATCCATGGAGAGGCCGGCGCGGAACGCATCGGCGATATAGAAGATACGGTCGCTACCGGCATCCTGCAGCTCGTGACGGATGCGGGTCAGGGAGTCCGGGGCATTGAGGTCAACCATGGGGTCGAAGCCGGTTTTGCCGGTCTCGAGGCTGCGCAGGGCCTTGTGCAGGGACTCCTGGAAGTTGCGGCCGATGGCCATCACTTCGCCGACCGACTTCATCTGGGTGGTCAGACGGTCGTTGGCACCGGCGAACTTCTCGAAGTTGAAGCGCGGCACTTTGGTAACCACGTAGTCGATGGCCGGCTCGAAGGAGGCCGGAGTACGGCCGCCGGTGATGTCGTTCATCAACTCGTCCAGGGTGTAACCGATGGCGAGTTTGGCGGCGATCTTGGCGATGGGGAAACCGGTCGCCTTGGAGGCCAGCGCCGAGGAGCGCGACACCCGCGGGTTCATCTCGATGATGACCATGCGGCCATCTTTCGGGTTGATACCGAACTGGACGTTGGAGCCGCCGGTCTCGACGCCGATTTCGCGCAGCACCGCCATGGAGGCGTTGCGCATCAGCTGGTACTCCTTGTCGGTCAGCGTCTGGGCTGGCGCGACCGTGATGGAGTCACCGGTGTGGATACCCATGGGGTCGAAGTTTTCGATGGCGCAGACGATGATGCAGTTGTCGTTGCGATCCCGCACCACCTCCATCTCGTACTCTTTCCAGCCAATCAGCGACTCGTCGATGAGCAGCTCTTTGGTCGGCGACAAGTCCAGACCGCGCTCGCAGATCTCGACGAACTCTTCGGTGTTGTAGGCGATGCCGCCACCTGAGCCGCCCATGGTGAAGGAGGGACGGATGATGCAAGGGAAGCCGACCATCTGCTGCACGCCCCACGCCTCTTCCATGTTGTGGGCGATGCCGGCACGCGGGCACTCGAGGCCAATGCTGCGCATCGCCTTGTCAAAACGGGAGCGGTCTTCGGCCTTGTCGATGGCGTCGGCGGTGGCACCGATCATCTCGACACCGAACTCGGCCAGCACGCCATGCTTCTCCAGCGCCAGTGCGCAGTTAAGCGCAGTCTGGCCGCCCATGGTGGGCAGGATGGCGTCCGGGCGCTCTTTCTTGATGATTTCGCGCACCACTTCCCAGGTGATGGGCTCGATGTAGGTGGCGTCCGCCATCTCCGGGTCGGTCATGATGGTGGCCGGGTTGGAGTTGACCAGAATGACGCGGTAACCCTCCTCGCGCAGGGCTTTGCACGCCTGGGCGCCGGAGTAGTCAAATTCGCAGGCCTGGCCGATGACGATGGGGCCGGCGCCGAGGATCAGGATGCTCTGAAGGTCGTTACGTTTTGGCATGAAACTCTTTCCTCTTTTCCTTAGGCGCGATACTGCTTAATCAATTCAATAAAGTGGTCAAAGAGACCGGCACAATCGTGCGGGCCTGGGCTCGCCTCGGGGTGACCCTGGAAGCTGAAGGCCGGTCGGTCGGTGCGATGGATGCCCTGCAGTGACCCATCGAACAGGGAGACGTGGGTGGCGCGCAGGCAATCCGGCAGGGTGTTTTCGTCCACTGCAAAGCCGTGGTTCTGAGCGGTGATCATCACGGTGTTGTCGTCGAGGCTCTTGACCGGGTGGTTGGCACCGTGGTGGCCGAACTTCATCTTGACGGTCTTGGCGCCGGAGGCCAGACCCAGCAGCTGGTGACCCAGACAGATGCCGAACACCGGCGTGTTGGTATTAAGGAAAGCCTTGATGGCGTCGATGGCGTAGTCGCACGGCTCGGGGTCGCCGGGGCCGTTGGAGAGGAAGATGCCATCCGGGTTCATCGCCAGTACCTCGGCGGCCGGGGTCTTGGCCGGTACCACGGTCAGGCGGCAGCCACGGTCAACCAGCATCCGCAGGATGTTGCGCTTGACGCCAAAGTCATAGGCCACAACGTGATATTTCAGCTGGTCAGCATCCGGGGTGACATGCCCCTTGCCAAGCTGCCAGCTGCCTTCGGTCCAGTTGTACGCCTCACCAACCGTCACCTCTTTGGCCAGATCCATTCCCTTCAAACCTGGGAAGGCGCGGGCCTGTTCGAGGGCATAGGCTTCATCGACTTGCTTGCCGGCCAGAATGCAGCCAGCCTGAGCGCCTTTCTCGCGCAGGATGCGGGTCAGTTTACGGGTGTCGATGTCGGCGATGCCAACGATGTTGTGAGACTTGAGGTATTCGGAGAGGGATTGCTGATTGCGGAAATTGGAGGCAAGTATCGGAAGGTCCCGGATGATCAATCCCTGAGCATGGATCTGACTGGACTCTTCATCTTCGCTGTTGGTGCCGGTGTTGCCTATATGGGGGTAAGTGAGGGTGACTATCTGACGTGAATAAGAGGGATCGGTGAGGATTTCCTGATAGCCCGTCATCGACGTATTGAAAACCACTTCACCAACGGAACATCCCTCGGCGCCTATCGACACGCCTTTGAACACAGTTCCATCTTCCAGCACTAGCAATGCAGTGTGATTCAAGACAACCTCCAGTTATTTAGCTTTAAATTCAGCAATTTACCTGGGTGTTGCGGGCTCGGTTCCGGTCTTGGACAGGACTCGAACCCGGCAGATTTCTGGCAAATTGGGCGCATTCTACTTAAAAAAAGTGGCATTTCAACGTCTTTTCTCAGATGAAATGCATCTAAATTCAATAAAAAAGCAACATTACCCATTATCTATGCACTCAACTGCTTTGCAACCCCCTCCAGCGAAAGAAAAGGAAAAACCACCAACAAAAGATGCCGCCAAGCCAGCAATAGCAACAAAAATGAACAAAAAAACCAATTAAAACAATGTTGTTTATTTTTACATAAAAAACATTAATGACAGATTTGACGCTTTTATGATGACAAGAGTGAACATAAAAAATGGAAAACGTTTTTCATTGTTTGAATTTTTAGTCTCTTCTTTGTCGTGTAAAAAAATGGCTTAATCCGCCATAAAGATGCTCAAATCTGTTACCTGGTGATGACATTCAGGAAGGGAAAATATGGTGGATAAAGCAATAATGTGATTTATAAGGCATTCAGATAAAAATTGAAGGAAGCGAGCCTTTTTACACAAACTCTGGCTGACTGACAGCAAAAACCCCGGCAAGCCGGGGTTTTTGCTGTCAGCTGTAGTACGAAAGTGCAGCACAGAGACATCACTTGAGATTGAGCACGTCCTGCATGTCATAAAGACCGGCACCCTGCTGACCAAGCCACTTGCCCGCGCGCACAGCACCGTTGGCGAAGGTCAGGCGGCTGGAGGCCTTGTGGCTGATCTCCACCCGCTCGCCGATATCGGCAAACATGACGGTATGCTCCCCCACCAGATCGCCGGCACGAATAGTGGCAAAGCCGATAGTGTTGCGATCCCGCTCGCCAGTGATCCCCTCGCGGCCATAGACGGCGCACTCCTTGAGATCCCGGCCCAGGGTTTTGGCGACCACCTCCCCCATGGAGAGCGCAGTACCGGATGGCGCATCCACCTTGTGGCGATGGTGGCCCTCGATGATCTCGATGTCGGTGTAATCCCCCATCACCTTGGCGGCCTGCTCCAACAGCTTGAAGACCAGGTTGACCCCGACCGAGTAGTTGGAGGCGAACACGATACCGATCTGCTTGCCTGCCTCTTTCAGGGCGGCCTTGCCTGCATCGTCAAAACCGGTGGTGCCGATCACCATCTGCTTGTGGTGGGCCAGCGCAAAGGCCAGATTGGCCAGCGTCACCTCGGGGCGGGTAAAGTCGATGATGAGGTCAAACTCATCGCGCACCTTGTCCAGACTGTCGCTGATGGCCACGCCCAGATGGCCCAGCCCATTGAGCTCACCGGCATCAAGACCGATCACCGCCGAGCCCGGCCGCTCCAGCGCAGCCCCGACCACCACGCCATCGGTGTTGGTGATGGCCTCCAGCAGCACCTTGCCCATACGACCATTACAGCCCATCACGGCCACACGGATCGGATTGTCCATCTCCACCCTCTCATCTCTTTTAATTATGGAAAGAGACCGTTTTACCAGCCTGTGCCAGCTTTGAAAAGCCCACAGTGAGCCAGCAGAGACAACCGACAAATAAACGAAATATTTAATTTAATCCGAACATTTAACGGATTTAGTCAGAGTGACAAAATCGAAAGATAAAAACACCTATCCATCTGGACGTCTATCTTGACCTTAAGGGATTGACTCACTACTGTGGGCACCCCAATGCGGCAGGATGCCCGCCCTGTTTTTCCCCTATCCCTATCCGATACAGGCACAAAGCAGTTCATGACAGGAGGTCATTGTTCAATTTCAGAGGAACACATGATCCAGACTCAACCCAGTGCCAGGGCCTTGCTGCCACTTCTGGTTTTTCTCGCACTCTTTATCGGTACCGGTACCTGGCTGACCCTGCAGGGGGTCGAATTCGCCTTCTATCAGCTGCCCGCTCCGGTTGCTGCCTTGCCAGCGGTGATGCTCGCCCTGCTGCTTGGCAAAGAGAGCTTCAACAGCAATCTGGAGACCTTCTTCAAGGGGGTCGGCCACAGCAATATCATGGCGATGTGCCTTATCTATCTGCTGGCGGGCGCCTTTGCCAGCGTGGCCAAGGCCACCGGCGGGGTTGATGCCACCGTGGCGCTAGGTCTCTCCCTCATTCCCGGCTGGGCGCTGTTGCCCGGGCTGTTCCTCATCTCTGCCTTTATTGCTACCGCCATGGGCACCTCCATGGGCACCATAGGTGCCGTGGCGCCGGTCGCGCTGGGCGTGGCGCAGGCGGCCGGTATCGATCCGGTACTGATGGCAGGCACCATTCTCTCCGGCGCCATGTTTGGCGATAACCTCTCCATCATCTCCGACACCACCATCGCGGCCACCCGCAGTCAGGGGTGCGAGATGAAGGACAAGTTCCGCGAGAACTTCAAGATTGCGGCCCCTGCCGCCATCGCGGTGATCCTGCTCTATCTGACCCTGGGCTCAGTGGGTGAATCCCCTGCCAGCGGTAGCGCCATCGAGCTGTTCAAGGTGATGCCTTATCTGCTGATCCTGGGGCTGGCGCTCGCCGGGGTGAATGTGTTTGTGGTGCTGGGGATCGGTATTCTGGCCGCCGGAGCGGTGGGCATGATCAACGGCTACGCCATCGGTCAGTTCAGCAAGGATATCTATCAGGGCTTTACCGGCATGCAGGAGATCTTCCTGCTCTCCATGCTGATCGGCGGCCTCGGCGCCCTGATGGAGCGTCAGGGTGGTCTGGCCTGGATCAGCGAGCGCATCAGCGCCCTGATTGCCCGTTTCACTCGCGAGCACAATGGTGAACAGAACGAGAAAGCGGCCGAGCTCGGCATCGCCGGGGTGGTGAGCCTCACCAACCTCTGCACTGCCAACAATACCGTCGCCATTATCGTTGCGAGCAAGGTGGCCCGGGATCTGGCCGAACACCACGGTGTCACCCCACGCCGCGCAGCCTCCATGCTCGATATTTTCTCCTGCGTGGTACAGGGTCTGATCCCCTGGGGCGCACAGGCGCTGCTGCTGGGATCCATCTTCGCCCTGTCACCGCTGGCGGTAGTGAGCATGAGTTTCTACCCGATGGCACTCGCGGTAGCGGCACTGATTGCCGTGTTCGTGAAGCACCAGATGCGCGGCAAGGCTGACAAGTAACAGACCAGAGGCTGACGCGCCGACATGCCGTCAACAGGGGCCACACCCTGGCCCTTGTTGACTCACTATCGGATCCGCCAGCATTTACCCCACCGTCCCGGGCATCCGCCGTCCGGGGCGGGAGTTCCCCTGTCCCCCTTAACGTCAAGAGTGAATGTGCTAAGGTAGAGCGCATTCAAGCCATCGATGCGCAGCTATACCAGAGGTTCCCCATGCATGAGTCCCAACCCGAACGTCAATCCCTGCGCCAACTGGTTCGTCAACGCCGCAAAAATCTGAGTCCGGCCGAGCAACAAGAAGCGGCTCAGCAGCTACTGGCCCAGTTCAAGCAGCACCCCGAGATCCTCGCCGCCAAACGGATTGCCCTCTATCTGGCCAATGACGGGGAAATCAATCCCTTGCCCACCATCCATTGGCTGTGGGCCCAGCACAAAGAGGTCTACCTGCCGGTGCTTCACCCCTTTACCCCGGGTCACTTGCTCTTTTTGCGCTACACCGCCACCAGCCCCATGGTGCGCAACCGCTACGGTATCGAAGAGCCGGAGCTGGATATCCTGCAGGTGGTGCCCCACAGTACGCTCGATCTTATCTGCACCCCGCTGGTCGCCTTTGATGCCGAGGGCAATCGCCTTGGCATGGGGGGTGGCTACTATGATCGTACCCTCGCCATCTGGCATGAGCACAAGCTGGGCCCCAAGCCACTCGGCATTGCCCACGACTGCCAGCAGGTAGACGCGGTCCCGCAAGAGGTGTGGGATGTGCCGCTGCCCCAGATCATCACCCCGAGCCACTGCTGGCGCTTTGAATAGGCCGTTTTTGGCCGGCAATCCCGGCTTTGTGCGCGCAAACGCAGAATAAACAGGCAAACGATTTACAAAGTCCCTCTTTTTGCCCCGGAACGTGAGCAACAAGGTCGCGACGGGGTACCGGGTTGGATATAATGCGCCCGCTTTTTTCTTAAGGAACGATCATGACTCAAGATGAAATGAAGAAGGCGGCCGGTTGGGCTGCGCTCAAGTATGTGGTTCCCGGCACCATCGTCGGGGTGGGCACCGGCTCTACCGTCAACCACTTTATCGACGCGCTGGCGACCATGAAGGACGAGATCAAGGGGGCGGTATCCAGCTCCGTGGCCTCTACCGAGCGCCTCAAGGGCTTCGGCATCACCGTATATGATCTCAACGAGATCGACGCCCTCTCCGTCTATGTGGATGGCGCCGACGAGATCAACGCAACCCGCGACATGATCAAGGGCGGTGGCGCAGCCCTGACCCGCGAGAAGATCGTTGCCGCCGTCGCAGACAAGTTCATCTGCATCATCGACAACACCAAAACCGTCGACGTGCTGGGCCAGTTCCCGCTGCCGGTGGAAGTGATCCCGATGGCCCGCGAATACGTGGCCCGTGAAATCCGCAAACTGGGTGGCAACCCGGTGTGGCGTGAAGGCGTGGTCACCGACAACGGCAACCACATTCTGGATGTAAAAGGCATGGCCATTACCGACGCCAAGGCGCTGGAAGTGCGACTGAATGCCATTGTTGGCGTGGTCACCAACGGCCTGTTTGCCGCCCGCGGCGCCGATGTTGTCCTGATCGGTACGCCGGACGGCGTGATTACCCAGTAATCCCGACACCGGCAGCACAGTGCAGCGGCATCCTCCCTCGCACGCCAGCGCCACTCTGCCAGCCCTGACGCAGCAGCGGTGTTGATTGAGCCCCCGGGATGGGATATGACCCAAACATTGCACTGTGAATAAATGACGGCGCCTGATGGCGCCGTTTTTATTTATCCCTCAACAAGTTGCATACGGATGTTTACAACATTCGTTGATAACTTCAAAGAATTTGACTTTCGTCACAAATATTCCCTCTCCCAAACGTTTTTGCTACTTTACGGTTTTCTTCGCACACCAAATCTGCACTTACGTTTGCACATACAGAGGGATCGTCATGACTGCCAAGTTTTCGTTGGACAAGGATAAAATCAAGGTTCTGCTGCTGGAGGGGGTTCACCCCAACACCGTAGAGACCTTTCGTGCCGCAGGTTACACCAGTGTGGAGTATCTCAAGACCTCGCTCTCCGAAGAGGAGCTGATCGAGCAGATCCGCGATGTCCATTTCATCGGGCTGCGCTCCCGTACCCAGATCACCGAGAAGGTGCTCGACGCCGCCAACAAGCTGGTCGCCATCGGCTGCTTCTGCATCGGCACCAACCAGGTCGAGCTGGAAGCGGCCCAGATCCGCGGCATTCCGGTCTTCAACGCCCCCTTCTCCAACACCCGTTCGGTCGCCGAACTGGTACTGGGCGAGATCCTGCTGCTGCTGCGCGGCATCCCCGAGAAAAACGCCAAGTGCCATCGCGGCGTGTGGGAAAAACTGGCCAACCGCTCGGTAGAAGCGCGCGGCAAGAAGCTTGGCATCATCGGCTACGGCCATATCGGTACCCAGCTTGGCATCATCGCCGAGAGCATCGGCATGAAGGTTTATTACTACGATATCGAGAACAAGCTCTCGCTGGGCAACGCCATTCAGGTGCCGAGCATGGTCGAGCTGCTTAATATGTCTGACGTCATCAGCCTGCACGTACCGGAGACCGCCTCCACCAAGAACATGATCGGAGCCGAGCAGCTGCGGATGATGAAACCGGGCGCCATCTTCATCAACGCCGCCCGCGGTACCGTGGTGGATATCGACGCCTTGGCTGACGTCATCAAGAGCGGCCATATCGCCGGCGCCGCCATCGACGTCTTCCCGGTCGAGCCCAAGTCCAATGACGAGGAGTTCCAAAGCCCGCTGCGGGGGCTGGAAAACGTGATCCTGACCCCGCACATCGGTGGCACCACCCATGAAGCGCAGGAGAACATCGGGCTGGAAGTGGCCAACAAGCTGGTCAAATACTCCGACAACGGCTCCACCCTCTCCGCCGTCAACTTCCCGGAAGTGTCGCTGCCGGGCCACAAGGGCTCCAGCCGCCTGCTGCACATTCACCGCAACCAGCCTGGCGTGATGAACCAGATCAACCAGATCTTCGCCGAAGAGGGGATCAACATCGCCGGTCAATACCTGCAGACCAGCAGCCATATCGGTTACGTGGTGATCGACGTGGAGACCGAGCACAGCGAGAAGGCGCTCGCCAAGCTCAAGGAGATCAACGGCACCATCCGCGCCCGCATCCTCCACTGATAGATCCGTGTATCCAAGCAGCAAAAAGCCCGCCATGATGACGGGCTTTTTTACGTTGTGGAGCCTGATAGCTGCGTGATGGCTTACCACCATCCCAACAGGTTGCGGCCCACCAGCGCGCCCCATACCAGGGCGTTCAGGGCCAACGCGATAAAGACGGCGGCAGAGCCCAAATCCTTGGCGCGACCGGAGAGCTCATGATGCTCGGAGCCAACCCTGTCTACCACAGCTTCAATGGCGGAGTTGAGGATCTCGACGATCACCACCAGCCAGCTGATGACGATAAGCAGCAGGATCTGGTTGAGAGAATCCCCCAGCCAGAAGGCCAGTGGCATCAGCAACAGGATCAGCATCAGCTCCTGCCGAAAAGCCGCCTCATTAATCCAGGCTGACTTGAGCCCCTTCATGCTGTAACCGGTTGCGTTGATGATACGGGTGACCCCGGTTGCCCCTGGCTTTGCCACGCTATCTACCTCATTTGGAATCGATTTTGGCCTCACATCCTATCAGAGCCCCCCAAGGTTTCAATCAGGGGACTTTTGCTTTATTTTATCCCTTTGCTTTTTCGCCCCTTGCGGCTGACACCACCCACTCGAGACTTGAGTTGTATGTCCATTCACACAGATGAATTGCGCACCCGTCGCCTGGAGTCACTGATCACTCCGAGCGAGCTTGCACACGCGTTTCCGATCACCGATACCATTGCCCAGAATCTGCTGGATGCCCGTCGCGAAGTGGAAGCCATTCTGGCCGGAGACGATCAGCGCCTGCTGGTCATTGTCGGCCCCTGCTCTATCCATGATCCCGCTGCTGCTCGCGAGTATGCCCAGCGCCTCAACGCCCTGCGCGAGCAGTATAAAGAGAGCCTCTGCATCGTGATGCGCACCTATTTCGAGAAGCCGCGCACCATCGTCGGCTGGAAAGGGCTGATCAACGATCCGCGCCTCGATGGCAGCTTCGACGTCAACGAAGGGCTGAAACTGGCGCGCAAACTGCTGGTCGACATCAACGAGATCGGCATGCCCACCGCCACCGAATTCCTCGATATGGTGACCGGCCAGTATATTGCCGACCTCATCACCTGGGGCGCCATCGGCGCACGTACCACCGAATCCCAGGTACACCGCGAGATGGCCTCCGCCCTCTCCTGCCCGGTCGGCTTCAAGAACGGCACCGACGGCAACACCCGCATTGCCATCGATGCGGTGCGCGCCGCCCGCCACAGCCACATCTTCTATTCGCCGGACAAGGACGGCAAGATGACCATCTACCGCACCGCCGGCAACCCCTTTGGTCATGTGATCCTGCGTGGCGGCCACCGCCCCAACTACGACACCGCCAGTGTCGATGAAGCGTGTGAAGCGTTGGCCGATGTGGGCCTGCCGGAGCGTCTGGTGGTCGATTTCAGCCACGGCAACAGCATGAAGGATCACCGCCGTCAGCTGCTGGTGGCGCAAGATATCTGCGATCAACTGCGCCGCGGCCGTACCGGCATCGCCGGCATCATGGCAGAAAGCTTCCTGGTGGAAGGGCGTCAGGATGTGGAGAACGGCTGCGCCGCCACCTTCGGCCAGAGCATCACCGATGCCTGCCTGTCATGGAGCGACACCGAAACCCTGCTGGCGATGCTGGCAGAGGCGGCGCAGGTGCGCCTGAGCAAACAGGCTTGAACTGCGAATAAAACCAAAGGGGCCGGTATTTTTGATACCAGTCCCCTTCTTCTTGCTGTCAGCCGATTACGCTTCGCTAATCGGCCCTACATGCGCCCTCTTTCCTGTACACCCTACTTACAAACTGGGCATAAACCACACGCGCCCTGCCGCTTCGATGCGGTCGGTGCGGATCTGGAATACCTGTGCCAGCAGCGCCTCATCCACCAGCTCGACACCCCCTTCGCGCACCACCGAGCCCTGTTGCAGGCAGAGAATTCGGTCGGCCCAGTCGATGGCCAGATTGATATCGTGGATGGCGAGCACCACCAGCAAGCCTTGCCCGGCCAGGGTTTTCAGCAAGCGCAATAGCGCCAGCTGGTGATGCAGGTCGAGCCCCGCCAGCGGCTCGTCCAGCAGCAGCACCTTGCCGGTCGGATTGAGGCCCGGCCACACCTGCAGAAGGGTGCGGGCAATCAGCACCCGCTGCTGCTCGCCCCCCGACAACCGGCTGAAGTCACGAGCCAGCAAGGCTTCCAGCTCCAATGCCTCGCACAGTGCGTTTATCGCCTCATTCTGTCTGGCGGGCGCAACCGCCTCATCGAACCCCAGGCTCAACACCTGAAACACCGGAATATGAAACAGCTGGGGCTGACGCTGGGGTAGCATGGCACGCTGCTTGGCAAGCTCGGGCCAACTCAGGTCAGTAAGCACCTCCCCCCCCAGCAGCACTGTGCCATCGGCGGGTAAAATCCCCGCCAGCGCCCCGAGCAGGGTCGACTTGCCACTGCCATTGGGGCCAAGCAGCGCCACCAACTGGCCGCCATGCCAGCGGATATCCAGGGGAGAGAGCCGTCCGGCAATGGCGAGTGCGCGCGCCTCCAGCAGCGGCGCAGCAGCACGAGAAGAAACCGGCATGGGATCAGCGGGTGACATCGGCATCTTGCCTCAACAACGGGTAAATAGGGAGACTGCGCACCCCGACCAAATCATGCAGATATTCATGCAGCACCATCGGCAGTTTGCCTCAATAGCAGGTAGATAAAGAGCGGCGCCCCCACCGAGGCGGTGATGACGCCGATAGGCAACTCCCCCGCGCTCAGGGTGGATCGAGCAACCAGATCGGCCGCCAGCAGCAGGGCCCCGCCGCCAAGCGCCGAGGCAGGCAGCAGAAAGCGCTGATCGCTGCCACCGCAGAGCCGCAGCAGATGGGGCACCACCAACCCGACAAAACCGATGACACCGCACAACGACACCGCCACACCGGTCAGCAGACAGACCGCCAGCACCAGCCGCACCCGCATCTTGTCGACATCCATCCCCATCAGGCGGGCCTGAGTCTCCCCCAGCAGCAACTGTTGCAGCGCCTTGCCCTGCCAACAGAGCCAGCCCAGGGTGAGCGGCAGCACCAGCCACCACCAGCCAAACTGCTGGCTGCCGTAAGAGAGGCTCCCCATCATCCAGAACATGAATTCACGCAAGGAGCCATCGTCGGCAAAGTACATCAACCAGGTCATGGCGGCATTGGTAAGAATACCGATGGCGACGCCAAACAGCAGCAAGCGGGCATGACCGAGACGAGCCCGGCGAGCCAGCCGAATGAGCAGCATGGTCACCAGCAGGGCGCCACCGAAGGCCGCCAGCGACAGCCCCCAGCCGGGCAGATAGAGGCCTAAGGCCTTGGCCACCGCCATCGCCACCATGGCGGCAAGGCCTGCCCCGCTTGAAACGCCAAGCAACCCGGGCTCCGCCACCGGGTTGTGCAGCATCACCTGCAATACGGCGCCGCCACAGGCAAGGGCTGCGCCAGCCAAGAGGGCCAGCAAGGCACGGGGTAGCCGCAGCTCCAGCAAGATGCGCTGTTCGAGATCGCCAAGGGGCTGCCAGGGCAGCAGCACAAACTCGCCCCAGACGAGGGAGAAGAGAAACAGCTGCAGGGTCAGCAGCGTCAGGCCACAGAGCCAGCGCCGCTGCCAGCGCTGCTGGCGGGCGATAAGGGAGAGGTACAAGGAGGATCCCCGAATAACAAGGCTTCCCCCCGGCCCTGTCGCAGCGCCGGGGGAGAAGCAGGAAAAGGGCATGATAACAGTGGCTTGCCACCCAAGGTCAAGGCTGGTAACGCTTGGCCATCACCCTTATCTCGCCGCTGGCCACCAGATTTTGCAGCGCCACCAGCAAGGGCTGGCGCAGCGACTGGTGAGGTGAGTGCTTGCTCATCCCCAGATAGAGGGTTACCGGCGTGGCGGGGCGGTAGTCCGCCTTGCCTATCCGGCTGGCATTTCCCTGACTCTGGGCATAGTCCACCTGACAGTCGGTGCCAATCATCAGCGGCAGGTGACCACGCTGCACCATGCGCAGCAGCTGATCTTCGGTGGGTACTCCGTGCTTGTCGAGGCGGCTGTCACTGTTGAAGGGCTCAAAGTAGGCGGAGTTGAGCACATAGCCCACCTTCACCCCCTGCAGATCGCGGTATTGGTGGATCCGGGCTACATTGACCGGCTGACCATAAAACGCGGGCCAGCACTGGTAGTAGGCAGGCTGCAGATAGTCGATAAACTGCGCCCGCTCGGCGGTATAGGCGAGGCCAATCATCAGATCGACCTGACCGGTTTGCATCTGCTTGAGCGCCCTGCCCCACGGCATCCGCCGTACCAGCAACTCAATGCCGCTCGCCTGTTGCAACCGGCGCAGGATGTCCATGTCGAGCCCCTGCAACCGGCCATCCGCTTGCAGGATGCGAAATGGCGGCCACAGATCGGTGGCCACCGTCAGCGTCGGGGCCGCACGCACCGGCATGGCAAATAACAGTAACAACACAATCCCGCATAACTTGCCCATCCCGTCGCATACCTCGCACGGCTTATCCTGTTGGTTAAAAATACCCTCCCGCACCACGTATGAAAACCCGTGGTTCAGGGATAAAATGCGCCGGATTTTCAAGGAGAACCCTATGAACCCGATTTTCGCCAGTATCGGTCTGCTGCTCTGCAGCAACGTCTTTATGACCTTCGCCTGGTACGCTCACCTCAAGAGCATGAACCATAAACCCTGGATCATTGCCGCCCTGGTGAGCTGGGGGATCGCCCTGTTCGAATACCTGCTGCAAGTGCCCGCCAACCGGATCGGCCATACGGTGATGAGCGTGGGCCAACTTAAAATCCTGCAAGAAGTGATCACACTCACCGTATTCGTCCCCTTCTCTATCTTCTATCTCAAGGAAGATCTGAAATGGGACTATCTCTGGGCAGGGCTCTGCATTCTCGGTGCGGTCTTTTTTGTCTTTCGCGAGAAACTGACCGGCGCCTGAGGCTGTACACTCAATATCATCCCGCTCATGGCATCTCATTGATCGACGAGGCAAAAAAATGGAATTGCGAGACATGTTACAGATCCTGGCCAAGCAGGATGGCTCAGACCTCTATCTGTCGACCGGCGCGCCCCCCTGCGCCAAATTTAACGGCGGCCTGCGCCCCCTCAACGAAACGCCGCTGGAGCCGGGTGAAGTGGCGCGGATCGCCGCCGAGATCATGGATGGCGAGCAGAAGCAGCAGTTCGAGAAGGATCTGGAGATGAACCTCGCCATCTCCCTGCCCCAGATCGGCCGCTTTCGGGTCAACATCTTCAAGCAGCGCAACGAAGTCTCTCTGGTGGCCCGCAACATCAAGACCGAAATCCCCCGCTTTGAAGATCTCAAACTCCCGCCTGTGCTGCTCGACACCATCATGGAAAAACGCGGTCTGGTACTGTTTGTCGGCGGTACCGGGTCGGGTAAATCTACCTCGCTGGCAGCGCTTATCGACCACCGCAACCGCAACAGCGGCGGCCACATCATCACCATCGAGGATCCGGTAGAGTTCGTTCATCGCCACCGCAAGAGCATCATCAACCAGCGGGAGGTTGGCGTGGATACCCGCAGCTTCCACGCCGCCCTGAAAAACACCCTGCGTCAGGCGCCGGACGTCATCCTTATCGGTGAAATTCGCGATCGCGAGACCATGGAACATGCGCTGGCCTTCTCCGAAACCGGCCACCTTGCCATCTCCACCCTGCACGCCAACAACGCCAACCAGGCGCTGGATCGCATCATCAACTTCTTCCCCGAGGAGCGCCGCCCCCAGCTGCTCAACGATCTGGGCAACAACCTCAAGGCTTTTGTCTCCCAGCGGCTGGTGAAAACCACTGATGGCGGCCGCCGGGCCGCAGTGGAGATCATGCTCGGCACCCACACCATCCGCGACATGATCAAACGCGGCGAATTTGGCGGCCTCAAAGAGGTGATGGAAAAATCGAAGGCCCTCGGCATGGTTACCTTCGACAGTGCCCTGTTCGACCTGGTGGTGGAAGGGGTGATTGAGGAAGAAGAGGCGGTGAAAAACGCCGACTCGGCCAACAACCTGCGCCTCAAGATCAAGCTGTGGAAGGAGAAGGGGCAGATCGCCAGCAGCAGCGATGCCACCGGCTGGAGCCTCGAACCCACCAAGGACGAGAAGGGCGATTTTTTCTAACCAGTTCCTCGAGAACCCCGGGCCCGCCCGGGGTTCTCTTTATCCAGCACGGCTGACCCGAATTATCCGCTCAGCCCACGCAGGTCACTGCCAATCAGCACCAACGGCGAACACGCTGGCAATACGCCACATACTCGTTGCCGAAGCGGGCGCGCAGCAGCCGCTCCTCCGGCACGATCTGGAAACGGGTCAACCAGGCCACCAGCACGATCGGCCCAGCCCAAACCCAGACACCCCCGAGATAACAACCCCAGGCGGCCAGCCAGCAGAGCAAGCCCAGATACATGGGATTGCGACTGAGGCGATAGACGCCACAGGTGACCAGACGGCTGGTGTGCTGAGGCTTGGTGGGGCTGACCGTAGTCTGGTGGTGGCGAAACCGTTGCAGGGCACCAAACCCCATGATGGCCCCCGCCACGATCAGCACAGTCATCGGCACCATTACCCACACCCCGGGCTGCTCTGCGCCCCTCAGCCACCACATGGCCCCCGCACAGAACAGAAAGATCAGTGGTGGCGGCAAACGTAACTCAAGATTGACCATTTTCTTCCCCTGACGAGTGTCGGCCGAACCCGTGTTGCGGTAGACTCCCAACCAGTCAGCGCCTGTTGAGAGTGACAAAGATCATAATAATAACAACAAGTTGTGGTTAAACCACCACCAATGTGGCCGACCCCGTCCAAACTATCCAACGCGAACAACAAAAAGGAATCACCATGCACAAGAAAACTCTGCTGGCTACCCTGATCTTCGGCCTGCTCGCGGGCCAAGCCGTTGCGGCTCCCTATCTGCCCCTTGCGACGGATCATCGCAACGGCCAGGAGCAAACCGCCAGCAACGCCTGGTTGGAAGTGGATCTGGGCGCCTTTGAGCACAATATCCAGACCCTCAAGGATCGCCTCGGCGACAAGGGCCCGCAGATCTGCGCCATCATGAAGGCCGACGCTTACGGTCATGGCATCGACCTGCTGGTCCCCTCCGTGGTCAAGGCCAATATCCCCTGCATCGGCATCGCCAGCAACGAAGAGGCGCGCGTCGCCCGCGAGAAGGGCTTTACCGGCCGTCTGATGCGGGTGCGTGCAGCCACCCCGGATGAAGTAGAGCAGGCCCTGCCCTACAAGATGGAGGAGCTGATCGGCAGTCTGGTGAGTGCCCAGGGTATCGCCGATATCGCCCAGCGCCACCACACCACCATTCCGGTGCATATCGCGCTCAACTCCGCCGGCATGAGCCGCAACGGCATCGACCTGCGTCTGGCCGATGCCAAGCAGGATGCGCTGGCCATGCTCAAGCTCAAGGGGATCACCCCGGTCGGCATCATGACCCACTTCCCGGTTGAGGAGAAAGAGGACGTCAAGATGGGGCTGGCCCAGTTCAAACTGGACTCCCAGTGGCTGCTGGAAGCAGGCAAGCTGGATCGCAGCAAGATCACCATCCACGCCGCCAACTCCTTCGCCACCCTGGCCGTGCCGGACGCCTACTTCGACATGGTGCGCCCGGGCGGCCTGCTCTACGGTGACTCCATCCCCTCCCACACCGAGTACAAGCGGGTGATGGCATTCAAGACCCAGGTCGCCTCGGTCAACCACTATGCAGCGGGCAACACCGTCGGTTATGACCGCACCTTTACTCTCAAGCGTGACTCCTGGCTCGCCAACTTGCCGCTGGGCTACTCCGACGGTTATCGCCGCTCCCTGAGCAACAAGGCCTATGTGCTGATCCAGGGTCAGAAGGTGCCGGTGGTCGGCAAGACTTCCATGAACACCATCATGGTGGATGTGACTGATCTGAAAGGGGTGAAACCCGGCGACGAGGTGGTGCTGTTTGGCCGTCAGGGTGACGCCGAAGTGAAACAGGCGGATCTGGAGGAGTACAACGGCGCCCTGCTGGCGGACATGTACACCATCTGGGGCTACACCAACCCCAAGAAGATCAAACGCGGATAACACGATATGAAAAAGGGCTCCCGCGGGAGCCCTTGTTGTTATTGCTTAATTGTCTGCCGCGCTCAAGCGGCCTTTTTACGGGTCACAAACAGACTCAGCCCCATGGATGCCAGCAGGATCAACGCGACTACGCCCAGTGCTATGCCGGTCGGGATCTTGAAGATATCCAGCAGCAGCATCTTGACCCCGATAAACATCAGGATCAGCGCCAGACCGTATTTGAGCAGGGCGAAGCGATCAGCCACACCCGCCAGTAGGAAGTACATGGCGCGCAGACCCATGATGGCGAAGATGTTGGAGGTCAGCACGATGAAGGGATCCGTGGTCACCGCGAAGATGGCCGGGATACTGTCCACCGCGAAGATGAGATCGCTCACCTCCACCAACACCAGAATGAGCAGCAGCGGGGTGGCATAGCGCACACCGTCACGCCAGACGAAGAACTTCTCCCCTTCCAGGGTCTCGGTCACCTTGAAACGACGGCGCATCCAGCCCAGCAACGGGTTGTTGGCGAGATCAGGCTCCTTGTCGGCCGCCCACAGCATCTTGGCACCGGTCAGCAGCAGGAAAGCGCCAAACAGATAGAGGATCCAGTGGAACTGCTCGATGAGCCAGCTACCCGCGAACACCATACCGGCACGCATCACGATGGCACCCAGTACTCCATAGAGCAGCACCCGGCGCTGCAGCTCGGCCGGAATGGCAAAGTAACCGAACAGCATCAGCCAGACGAATACGTTGTCCACTGCCAGCGCTTTCTCGATGAGGTAGCCAGTGAGGAACTCCAGTCCCTTCTGGTTGGCAATCTCACGGCCCGCGCTGTGATCCAGCCAGAGCCAGATGGCCAGGTTGAAGAGCAGCGCCACGCTGACCCAGATGAGGGACCAGACACCCGCCTCTTTGAGGGACACCTTGTGTGACTTGCCGCCACCGACAAAGCGTATGTCTATCCATAACAGGACCAGCACTATGCTGAAGAAACCGGTCCACATCCACCATTCACCCATTTTCACTTCTCCCAAAAACGACAAAACCCACGACCGAGAGGCGTGGGTTTGCGTTTGGAGCATATACACCTTGCCTCTCGGCAAGGTCTCACTTACAGCTGATTTGCATCGACTGCCCGGCTGCCGGGTGCACTGCAGGATATGGGTGCACCGTAATGACGACAAACCGGCGAGAAGTTACTCCCCTTGTTGCGCGGATAGTAGCAGCGGTAAAAGATAACGCCAAGAGGCATCTTCACTGCCGTCAAAAATAAATCGGGGCCCCATCAAGGAGCCCCGCAAGCAGGTTCAACACATCCCCATCAGAGCGGGTCGACCTTGAGGCAGGAGACCGCGTGATCGAAGTTCCCCTCCAGCACGGGGCGGGTCTTGGCGCACTCGGGGCCAGCCACCGGGCAGCGGGTGCGGAACACGCAACCGGACGGCGGGTTCATCGGTGAGGGCAAGTCCCCCTCCAGGATCTGGATCACCTTGTTGCGCTCCAGCTCAGGGTCCGGGATTGGCACCGCGGACATCAGCGCCTTGGTGTAGGGATGCAACGGGTTGGCAAAGATCTCCTTGCGAGTCCCCAGCTCAACGGCGTTGCCCAGATACATCACCAGCACCCGATCGGAGATATGTTTGACAACCGACAGATCGTGGGCGATGAAGATGAGCGACAGCCCCATCTCCTTTTGCAGGGATTTGAGCAGGTTGACCACCTGTGCCTGGATAGAGACATCAAGCGCTGACACCGGCTCATCGCAGATGATCATCTTGGGCTCGAGGATCAGCGCCCGGGCAATCCCGATCCGCTGGCACTGGCCGCCGGAGAACTCGTGCGGATAGCGGTTGACCAGGTTGGGCAACAACCCCACCTTGCTCATCATGGCGCGCACCTTCTCCTTCACCTCTTCCCGTGGCAGGTTGGGATAGAAGGTGATGAGCGGCTCGGCGATGATGTCGCCGATGGTCATGCGTGGGTTCAGAGAAGCCAGCGGATCCTGGAAGATCATCTGGATCTCTTTGCGCTTCTCGCGCAGGGCATTCTGATCGAGCTTGGTGAGATCGTCACCCAGCCACACCACCTTGCCATCGGTGGCCGGTACCAGACCGATGATGGCGCGGGCAAAGGTCGATTTGCCGCAGCCGGATTCACCCACCACGCCGAGGGTTTCCCCTTCGTAGAGGCGCAGGGTAACGCCATCGACCGCCTTCAAATCGGATGGCTTGGCCCAAGGCCACGCCTTGCCACTCTTGATACTGAAGTGGACCTTGAGGTCAGACACTTCCAACAGCAATTTTTTGTCGGCACCCATTTAGTTGGCCCCCTTGTTCATGGCATCCGAAACCCAGTGGCAAGCACGCTCCCGACCGTCGTTGAACGGGGTCAGGATCGGTGACTGCTGGCCGCAAATCTCGCTCACACGGTGGCAACGCTCCTGGAAGGGGCAACCGGTCGGCAGACGCAGCAGGTTGGGCGGATTGCCCGGGATGGTGGGCAACACTTCCCCTTCGGTATCGAGACGAGGAATGGCGCGCAGCAGGCCTTCGGTGTAGGGGTGGCTCGGGCGATAGAAGATATCGTCTACCTTGCCGTACTCCATGGTACGACCGGCATACATCACCAGCACCTTGTTGCAGATACCGGCGACCACGCCAAGGTCATGGGTGATCATGATGATGGCGGTGTTGAACTCGCGCTTGAGCTCATTCATCAGAGTCATGATCTGGGCCTGTACGGTCACGTCGAGTGCGGTAGTCGGTTCGTCGGCGATCAGCAGTTGCGGCCGGCAGAGCAGTGCCATGGCGATCATCACCCGCTGACGCATGCCGCCGGAGAACTCGTGGGGATACATCCCCATCCGCTTGCGCGCTTCGGGAATTTTCACCGCATCGAGCATCCGCACCGACTCTTCGAACGCTTCCGCCTTGCTGACGCCCTTATGCAACATCAGCACTTCCATCAGCTGATCCTGCACCTTCATGTAGGGGTTGAGCGAGGTCATGGGGTCCTGGAAGATCATGGCGATCTTCTCGGAGCGGATCTTGTTGAGCTTGGACTCCGGCAGGTTGAGGATCTCCTCCCCCTGAAACTTGGCGGAACCGGTAATAATGCCGTTCTTGGCCAGCAGCCCCATGATGGCAAAGGCCGTCTGGGATTTACCGGAGCCGGACTCGCCGACGATCCCCAGGGTTTCACCCGCAGAGAGAGAAAAATTGAGGTCGTTGACCGCCACCACATTGCCATCCGGGGTCTTGAACTCGACCCGCAGATCTTTCACATCCAGTAACTTCATATAAAAACTCCTTATCGATCTTTCGTGATGCTTTCCTGTCGACCCGATGCTCGATTAACGATCTTTCGGATCAAGGGCGTCACGCAGACCATCCCCGAGGAAGTTGAAGCAAAACAGGGTCACCACCATAAAACCGGCGGGGAACAGCAGTTGCCAGATGGCCACTTCCATCGACTTGGAGCCTTCATCCAGCAGGGCACCCCAGCTGGTCATCGGTTCCTGAACCCCAAGGCCCAGGAAACTCAGGAAGGATTCAAACATGATCATCCCCGGCACCAGCAAGGTGGCGTAAACGGCCACGATACCGAGTACGTTCGGTACGATGTGACGGGTGATGATCTTCCACTTGGAGACGCCACAGACGTGGGCCGCCTCGATAAACTCCTTGCTCTTGAGGCTGAGAGTCTGGCCGCGCACGATACGCGCCATGTCGAGCCAGCTCACCGCCCCGATAGCGATAAAGATGAGTGCCAGATTGCGGCCAAAGAAGGTGACCAGCATGATGACAAAGAACATGAAGGGGAAGGCGTTGAGGATCTCCAGTACCCGCATCATCAGGCTGTCGACCCGCCCGCCGATAAAGCCGGAGGCCGCGCCATACAGGGTGCCGATGATGACCGCCACCATGGCGCCCATGATGCCGACCATCAGGGAGATGCGACCGCCCAGCAGGGTGCGCACGAACAGATCGCGCCCCAGACTGTCGGTTCCGAAGTAGTGACCTGCTTCCATATCCGGCGGCGACTGCATGGCGCCCCAGTCCGGATCGTCAAAGGTGTATTGGGACAAATGGGGGCCAAAGATGACCGCCAGACCGATGATGGTCAGAATGATCAGGCTGGTCAGGGCCGCCTTGTTGCGCAGGAAACGGCGACGGGCATCCTTCCACAGGGAGCGCCCCTCCACCACTTCCACTTTTTGCGCGAACGCCTCGACGGCATCGCGTTTTTCAGTTGAAACAACCATGATGAACTCCCGAATTAGTAACGGATCTTGGGATCGATAAAGGCGTAGAGAATATCGACCACTGCGTTAAAGGTGATGGTGAGGGCGCCGACCAGAATGGTCAGACCGAGCACCATGGAGTAATCACGGTTAAGGGCACCGTTGACGAACAGCTGACCGATCCCCGGCAGGCCGAAGATGGTCTCGATCACCACGGAACCTGTGATGATGCCGACAAAGGCCGGGCCCAGATAGGAGACCACCGGCAGCATGGCCGGACGCAGCGCGTGTTTCAGGATGATGTGGCGCAGCGGCAAGCCCTTGGCACGGGCGGTACGGATGAAGTTGGAGTTCATGGTCTCGATCATGCTGCCCCGCATGATCCGCGAGATGGCAGAGATGTAGTACATCATCATGCCGAACACCGGCAGCACCATAAACTGGATGCCACCGCCCTGCCAGCCACCGGCAGGGAACCAGCCCAGATGAATACTGAAAAACAGCACCAGCAAGGGCGCCAGCACAAAGCCCGGGATCACCACCCCGGCCATAGCCGACGACATCAGCAGATAATCGATGATGGTGTTCTGTTTCAGTGCCGCTATGGTGCCGAAGGTGACCCCCAGCAACACGGCGAAGAAGAAGGCCGTGGTCCCGATCTTGGCGGATACAGGCAACGCCTGGCTCACCAGATCATTGACGGTGAAATCCTTGTATTTGAAAGAGGGACCCAAATCACCCTGCACCAGGTTGCCCAGGTAGGTGAGATATTGCATGCCAATGGGTTTGTCGAGCCCATATTTGGCCTCGATATTGGCCATCACTTCAGGGGGAAGTGAACGTTCGCTGGTAAAGGGGTTACCCGGGGCGAAACGCATCATGAAGAAAGAGACAGTGATCAAGACCAACAGAGTCGGGATCGCTTCCAATAGCCGTTTAAAAATGAATTTCAACATAGACATTTCCTGTCCTGTACTGCTTCCAAAGGGTCGCGATTGTAATAAAGGCCCGCCGTCCGGCGGGCCCTGCTTGTTATGCGACTTGTTGCTTTAAATCAGTGAGCAATGATGTACATATCTTTGCTGTAGAGGTTATCCAGCGGGTTGCTTGGGTAACCCCCAACATAAGCTTTGACCATCCGAGGTTGAACATATTGGTATATCGGGATGATCGGCATGTCCTTGGCCAGGATCTCTTCCGCCTGGACATAGAGCTTGTTGCGAGCGTCCGCATCAACCTGATCACGAGAGTCGGTCATCAACTTGTCAAACGCTGGATTGGAGTACTTGCCATCGTTGTTGCCGTGAGTGGTCTGCATCAGATCCAGCATGGATGAGGCTTCGTTGTAGTCGGCGCTCCAGCCGGCACGACCCACGTCAAACTGGCCCTGCTTCTTGGTTTCCAGGTAAGTTTTCCACTCCTGGTTCACTAAACTGACCTCTGCACCCAGTTTTTTCCACATGGAAGCAACGGCCACAGCCACTTTCTTGTGGTTGTCATCGGTGTTGTAGAGCAGCTCGAACTTCAACGGCTTGCTGGCATCGAAACCTGCCTCTTCAAGCAGCGCCTTGGCCTTGGCATCACGCTCGGCCTGGGTCATTTTTGACCACTCTGGGGCAACCGGTTTAAAACCATCGACATAGTCAGGCGTCAACCCATATGCGGGTTTTTGCCCTTGCCCCATGACTTTATCTGCAATCACGTCACGATTGACCGCATAAGAAAGAGCAGTTCGCACTCGCACGTCATCAAACGGCTTTTTCTTGATGTTGAACTGGTAGTAATAAGTAGAAACCAGACCTTCAACCTTCAAATCAGCCGGGTAATCTTTCTTGAGTTGCTTGAAACGTTCGATAGGCACGTTCCATGTCATATCAATTTCACCAGCCAAGAAGCGATTTAGCTCCGCGTTGGTGGACTGGATCGGAAGATAGGTAACCTTGTTGATCACCGTTTTCGCATCATTCCAGTAGTTTTTATTACGCTCCAAGCCAATTCGCTCATTAACAACCCACTCCTTCAATACGTAGGCACCATTACCTACCATATTGCCCGGCTGGGTCCATTTTTCACCATACTTCTCGATGACCTTCTTCGGTACCGGGTAGGTGGTGGTGTGAGAGAGCATGGTTACGAAATAAGGGATAGCCTTCTCGAGCTGCACTTCGAAGGTGTAGTCGTCGGTCGCCTTCACGCCCAGCGTATCAGCCGGCTTCTTGCCAGCAATGATCTCTGTAGCATTGGCAATAGTTGGCATCTCCAGATACCAGGAGTAAGGAGAGGCTGTCTTGGGGTCAACTGCACGCTGGAAGGCATATACAAAATCATGTGCGGTGACAGGTTCACCGTTGGACCACTTGGCATCTTTGCGCAGGTGGAAGACGTAGTGCTTGTTATCCTTGGTTTCCCAAGACTCTGCGACACCAGGAACAACTTCCCCTTTCGAACCGGATGTCACGAGACCTTCAAAGAGGTCGCGCAAAATTGCAGACTCAGGCGTTCCTTCAACTTTCTGTGGGTCCAAGGTCGCAGGCTCGGAACCGTTGCCTTTTACCAGTTGCTGGACTTCAGCCAGCTTGGTTCCCGCCGGGACATCGGCAGCCTGAGCCACATTGACGCCACCAAACAGTGCAGCCATCAGCAATGTGTTAATCATTGTTTTTTTATGAGTCATTTCCCTACTCCAACAAGAACATTCCATGCGTTTTTAAAGTGACGGGGTTAAAACCCGCTCCCAGCATAATTCCCTGCCAATTCCGATAATGCAACAGATATTGTCAGGGTAACCGTCATTTTCTGGTTAAAAAATCAGCTGACACGCGCTTTTTCAGTATTAAAACACCGACAAAACGCTCATTTTTCACACAAACGCCCGATTCTAGAAAAGACCGGGCAAAAAGCAACCAATAAAAAGCCGGTCACGAGGACCGGCTTTCATAAAGCGGAGCTGGCTCACATCAGGCTGGGGAAAACCCCCTTGATGCCGGCCACCATGATCTCGATACCCAGCGACATCATGATAAGACCCATGATACGGGTCACCACGTTGATACCGGTGTTGCCCATGATCTTGAACAGCAGCGGCGCGGCGCGGAAGATGAGCCAGGAGCAGAAAGAGAAGACAACGACAACCACTGACATGCCGAGCAGCTGCTGCCAGTGGCTCTGGCTGGCATAGACAATCACCGAGGAGATGGCACCGGGGCCCGCCATAAGCGGCAGCGCCAGCGGTACCACGGCGATAGACTCGCGCACAGCCAGTTCGCCCTTTTCCTGTTTGTTGTGCTTCACCTCGCCCAGCTTGCCCTGCAGCATCGACCAGGCAATCAGGGTAATCAGCGACCCACCGGCGATCCGGAACGACGCCAGCGAGATACCAAACCCATCGAGGATCAGCTGCCCCATATACATGGAGACCAGCAGGATCACCATCACCGCGATATTGGCGGTGGTATTGGTTTTCATCCGCTCGGCCTGGGTATGGTGGCTGGTCAGACTGACAAACACCGGCAACAAACCAAGCGGGTTGATAATTGCGAACAAACCGACAAAAAACTTCAGATACAACGAGACGTCAATTGCTGCCATAGGCGCCTTCCAATAGAGTTTCGGGCCCAGCGGGCCAGTCCATTAATTTCGTGCGTAAATTTACATCATAGCCAGAGCGGGCACCAATCAAATAATCTCACCATTTTGAGGGTTTTTTAGTTAGTTCATCTAATGCATCCGCGCTAACTGGCATAAACCGATGCCAAAAGCCCTTTCTACCGCCCGACACGCGCCAGAAAAGTGAGCGCAAGCCTGCTTAATCATGCCCAGAGAGTCAGACGGTGGCTGACCGAATTACCTAGCGACTCGAGAGAATCTATGCTTTGCCTTTCCACTATTTCAGGCCAGACATCACTTCATTGACTCGGCAAGAGAGCCACAACGCAAAAATCGCGAAGCGGGCAGAAATAGCGCCCTCGGGGAATAAAGCGGATTAGTCATGGATTAAAACAACAATCATTTTTGCAACAAACGCTGGAATAAAGTGCGTTTGTCGGTGATTTTGAAACCAATTCACTCATATTTGCTAACCTATACCGCCAAAATAGCTCTGTAATACTATGGCTGAGTGCAATTAACCACTTGATAAATGTGGTTTATTACCCTGCGTTAACAAGTATCTCGCCTTTCCCTTTGATGCACATTCCGATAACATCAGTCAAACAAGGATTGTGAAATAAAATTTCTTTTGTTCTTTTGTTACACATGATCCAGATCAAGTTTTTCTGAGTCAGCCCCGCTCTATAATCGACTCAGAAAGCGATTTAGTAAGGCATGTGAAAAAGCTGTTGCAACGATACCCTCTTGACAGGGCGACTATAATTGCCGGGCATTGCCAACGTCTTACTAAACAGTTTTCAAATAATCAGGAGATAAACATGGCAGTAACCAATTTGGCTGAACTGGATGCACTGGTCGCCCGCGTTAAGGAAGCCCAGCGTGAATTCGCCAGCTTCTCTCAAGAGCAGGTAGACAAGATCTTCCGTGCCGCCGCCCTGGCCGCCAACAACGCCCGTATCCCCCTGGCCCAGATGGCCGTGGAAGAGTCCGGTATGGGTATCATCGAAGACAAGGTTATCAAGAACCACTTCGCCTCCGAATACATCTACAACAAGTACAAAGACGAGAAGACCTGCGGCATTCTGAGCGAAGATGATCAGATGGGTACCATCACCATCGCCGAGCCGGTAGGTATCATCTGTGGTATCGTTCCGACCACCAACCCGACCTCCACTGCGATCTTCAAATCCATGATCGCGCTCAAGACCCGCAACGCCATCATCTTCTCCCCGCACCCCCGCGCCAAGAACTCCACCAATACCGCTGCCAAGCTGGTACTGGATGCAGCTGTTGCCGCCGGTGCACCGAAAGACATCATCGGCTGGATCGACCAACCGTCTGTTGAGCTCTCCAACGCCCTGATGAAGCACGAAGACATCAACCTGATCCTGGCCACCGGTGGCCCGGGTATGGTCAAAGCAGCCTACTCCTCCGGTAAGCCTGCTATCGGTGTGGGTGCCGGTAACGTACCTATCGTTATCGACGAAACCGCCGACGTGAAGCGTGCCGTTGCCTCCATCCTGATGTCCAAAACTTTCGATAACGGCGTGGTCTGTGCTTCCGAGCAGGCAGTCATCGTTGTTGATGCCATCTACGACCAGGTTAAAGAGCGCTTTGCATCCCACAAGGGCCACGTGCTCTCCAAAGAAGATGCTGACAAGGTACGTAAAGTCATCCTGATCAACGGTGCCCTGAACGCCAACATCGTTGGCCAACCAGCCACCAAGATTGCCGAGATGGCAGGCGTGACTGTACCGGCTGATACCAAGATCCTAATCGGTGAAGGCGTCAAGCTGTGTGCAGAAGATGAGTTTGCTCACGAGAAATTGTCCCCGCTGCTCGGTATGTTCCGTGCTAGCAGCTTCGAAAACGCCGTTGATATGGCCTGTGACATGGTCAACATCGGTGGTATCGGCCACACCTCAGGTCTGTACACCGACCAGGACCGCAACGCTGACCGCATCAAGTACTTCGGCGACAAGATGAAAACCGCGCGTATCCTGATCAACACTCCGTCTACCCAAGGCGGTATCGGTGACCTGTACAACTTCGCAATGGCTCCGTCCCTGACCCTGGGTTGCGGCTCCTGGAGCGGTAACTCCATCTCCGAAAACGTGGGTCCGAAGCACCTGATCAACAAGAAGACAGTCGCAAAACGGGCAGAAAACATGCTGTGGCACAAACTTCCGAAATCCATCTACTTCCGTCGTGGTTCCCTGCCGATCGCTCTGAGCGACCTGGAAGGTAAAAAGCGTGCCATGGTCGTGACCGACCGCTTCCTGTTCAACAACGGCTACGCCGATGAACTGGTCAGCCTGCTGAAAGCACAGAATATGGAAGTGGAAGTGTTCTACGAAGTAGAAGCTGACCCGACCCTGGCTGTGGTTCGCAAGGGTGCCGAGATGGCCAACTCCTTCAAACCGGACGTTATCCTGGCGCTGGGCGGTGGTTCACCGATGGATGCTGCCAAGATCATGTGGGTAATGTACGAGCACCCGAACACTGCGTTCGAAGATCTGGCCATGCGCTTCATGGACATCCGCAAGCGTATCTACAAATTCCCGAAAATGGGCGTGAAGGCCGAACTGGTCTGTATCACCACCACTTCCGGCACCGGCTCTGAAGTCACTCCGTTTGCAGTAGTAACAGATGAAGTGTCTGGTCAGAAGTATCCGCTGGCTGACTACGAGCTGACCCCGAACATGGCCATCGTTGATGCCAACCTGGTCATGGGCATGCCGAAGTCCCTGTGTGCCTTCGGTGGTATCGATGCCGTGACTCACGCCATGGAAGCCTATGTTTCCGTACTGGCTAACGAGTACTCCGACGGCCAGGCGCTGCAAGCCCTGAAAATGCTGAAAGAGTACCTGCCGTCCAGCTACCAGAACGGTGCCAACGACCCGATCGCTCGTGAGAAGGTGCACAATGCTGCCACCATCGCCGGTATCGCGTTCGCCAACGCCTTCTTGGGTGTGTGCCACTCCATGGCTCACAAACTGGGTGCCGAGTTCCACATTCCGCACGGTCTGGCTAACGCCCTGCTGATCAGCAACGTCATCCGCTACAACGCGAACGACAACCCGACCAAGCAGACTGCGTTCTCCCAGTACGACCGTCCGCAGGCTCGTCGTCGTTACGCCGAAGTCGCTGACCACCTGGGTCTGACTGCTGCCGGTGACCGCACCGCTGCCAAGATCGAGAAGTTGCTGACCTGGCTGGACGAGCTGAAGGCTACCCTGGGTATCCCGGCCTCTATCCGTGAAGCTGGCGTGACTGAAGCTGACTTCCTGGCCAAGGTTGACCAGCTGGCTATCGAAGCCTTCGATGACCAGTGCACCGGCGCTAACCCGCGCTACCCGCTGATCAGCGAGCTGAAGCAGGTTCTGCTGGACTCCTACTACGGTCGTCCGTTCACCGAAGCCGCTCCGGTAACTGCTGCCCCGGTTGAAGCCAAGGTTGAAGGCAAGAAGAAATCCAAGGCCTGATAACCAGTCCTGAGATAACAAGCCCGCGCACTGCGCGGGCTTTTTTTATCTGCCACTTATCACAGAGCTCCTCACTCCAGCCGATTGCGGTAGTGCAGCGCCTAACTTCCCAACCAACCAACCAACCAACCAACCAACCAACCAACCAACCAACCAACCAACCAACCAACCAACTCGCCCCAGCCTATCCGCTATCAACATCCCAACCAGTGACTCTGCATTGATGGGCCCCTGTAATAACAAGAGCACGTCCCGTCACCTCCTATCCCCTACCCGCAACGCAATTACCCTGACGGGCAGATGTGAGCAGTCAACGCCATCTCAAGAGCTAAAGATGTGATAAACAGGGTAAGCGGAGCCTCGCTAACGCAATGCAGCAGAACTGCGACTGGCATACGTGCAGGGCCAACCGACTGGCAGAGACAGAGCAATGATAATTCGCAGAAAAAGCGGGAAAGATTGTCAGTGAAGAGAGTTGTTGCGCCGGTTGCGCAACCGACACATCAGCAGTTGCCACGATGCAAAGATAAAAAAATGGCAGCCATCAGGCTGCCATCGGGAGAGCACGATTCAGCGATCAGAGGGTCGCAGCGACTTCATCGGAGATGGAGCCGTTGTGGTAAACCTCTTGCACGTCGTCCAGATCTTCCAGCATGTCGATGAGGCGCATCAGTTTGGGTGCAGTTTCTGCATCCAGCTCAGCTTCGGTGGAGGGGATCATGGTCACTTCGGCGCTCTGGGCCTTGAAGCCGGCAGCTTCCAGACCATCCAGCACGGTACCGAAGTCGTTCGGGGTGGTATACACCTCGATGGTGCCATCCTCTTCGGTGACCACATCATCGGCGCCCGCTTCCAGCGCAGCATCCATCAGGGCATCTTCGTCTACGCCTACGAAAGTCAGCAGACCTTTCTTGCTGAACAGATAGGCAACGGAGCCGTCGGTGCCCAGGTTGCCACCGCACTTGCTGAAGGCGTGGCGCACTTCGGCTACGGTACGGTTACGGTTGTCGGTCAGGCACTCTACCATCACCGCAGAGCCAGCCGGGCCGTAACCTTCGTACACGATGGTCTCGAGCTGTTCGCCATCGCCACCACCGGCGCCACGCTGAATGGCGCGGTTGATGGTGTCGCGGGTCATGTTGTTGGTCAGGGCGGCAGTCACCGCAGCACGCAGACGCGGGTTGTTGGCCGGATCGGCATCACCCAGACGCGCGGAGGTAGTGATTTCGCGGATCAGTTTGGTGAAGATCTTGCCACGCTTGGCGTCCTGAGCGGCCTTGCGGTGTTTGATGTTGGCCCATTTACTGTGACCTGCCATAGAGACTCTCCGTTATTTTTAAATGTCAGTAACACTGATCATGACTAACCCAAGGGAAACACAGAGGCCGCACGGCGGCGGCCTCCGGTGCCGGTATCGGCTTACTCGTCGCCCTTGACGGTGGTTGCAATCGCCAGCTCACCCAGTTGGGCGGCATTGGCAAGGCTGGGGGCGTCTGTCATCAGACAGGCGGCCGCGGTCGTTTTCGGGAAGGCGATGACGTCCCGAATGTTTTCGGTGCCGGTCAGCAGCATGCTGAGACGATCCAGACCGAAGGCCAGACCGGCGTGCGGCGGGGTGCCGTACTTCAGGGCATCCAGCAGGAAGCCAAACTTCAGACGCTGCTCGGCCGGGGTGATACCCAGGATATCGAACACGGTGGATTGCATCTCGCTGTTGTGGATACGGACAGAGCCGCCACCCACTTCGTAGCCGTTGATCACCATGTCGTAGGCGTTGGCGTAAGCACCCACAGGGTTGGCTTTCAGCTCGGCCGGGCTCATGTTGCTCGGCGCGGTGAACGGGTGGTGCATGGCGGCCAGACCACCTTCACCATCTTCCTCGAACATCGGGAAGTCGATGACCCACAGCGGTTTCCAGCTGTTCTCCAGCAGGCCCAGATCGCGACCCACTTTCAGACGCAGGGCGCCCATGGCATCGCAGACCACTTTCTTGCTGTCAGCGCCAAAGAAGATGATGTCGCCGTCGGCAGCGCCGGTACGAGTCAGGATCTCGCGCACGATGGCGTCAGAGAGGAACTTGGCAACCGGAGACTGCACGCCTTCGATACCATTGGCCGCTTCGTTGACCTTCATCCAGGCCAGGCCCTTGGCACCGTAGATGCCGACAAACTTGGTGTATTCGTCGATCTGCTTGCGAGAGAGCTCGGAACCACCCGGGACTTTCAGGGCAGCCACACGGCCTTTCGGATCGTTGGCGGGGCCAGCGAACACGGCGAACTCGACAGTAGTCAGCAGATCAGCCACATCGACCAGCTCCATTGGCAGACGCAGATCCGGCTTGTCGGAGCCGTAGCGACGCATGGCTTCGTCGAAGGTCATGATCGGGAAGTCGCCCAGATCCACGTTCAGGATGTGCAGCCACAGTTTGCGGATCATCTCTTCCATCACTTCACGCACTTGCGGCGCGGTCATGAAGGAGGTCTCCACGTCGATCTGGGTGAATTCCGGCTGGCGGTCGGCACGCAGGTCTTCGTCACGGAAGCACTTGACGATCTGGTAGTAGCGATCGAAGCCGGACATCATCAGCAACTGCTTGAACAGCTGGGGTGATTGCGGCAGAGCGTAGAACTTGCCCTTGTGCACGCGGCTCGGCACCAGATAGTCACGAGCACCTTCCGGGGTGGCCTTGGTCAGCATCGGGGTCTCGATATCGAGGAAGCCGTGCTCGTCCATGAAGCGGCGTACGAAGGCGCTGGCCTTGGCACGGGTCTTCAGGTACTTGGCCATCTCGGGACGACGCAGATCCAGGTAGCGATACTTGAGGCTGATCTCTTCGCTGTTGACCTGATTGAAGTCCAGCGGCAGCGGCTCGGCACGGTTGATGATGTTGAGTTCGTGGGCGAACACTTCGATGGCGCCAGTGGCCATGTCGCTGTTGCGCTGGGACTCGGGACGGGTGCGCACCACGCCGGTCACCTGGATGCAGAACTCGCCGCGCAGCTCGGAGGCCAGCGCGAACGCCTCCGGCTTGTCCGGATCGAAGAACACCTGAACGATCCCTTCCCGGTCGCGCATATCGATAAAGATCAGACCGCCGAGATCACGACGACGATGAACCCAACCGCACAATGTAATGGTCTGCCCTGCATGGGCCTCATTGACCTGTCCGCAATAGATAGAGCGCATGGACTTCTTCCTTCGAAATTGTAGAGAGACGGTTAACCTTGGGCCGCCGGGCACGACTGGCAAGCACCGTCTGTCTCACAGCTGGCCAGATTCTTTTTCTTACCCGGTTTGAAATCAGTCTCGTACCATCCGGTTCCCTTGAGCCGGAAGCCTGCCGCCGATATCAGCTTGACCAGATTCGGCTTGCTACAGGCCGGACAGTCGGTCAGGGGGGCATCGGAAAGCTTTTGCAGTTTTGCCAATTCATGGCCACAGACGTCGCAACGATATTCGTAGATAGGCATGGGTCACAAGAAATTGAAAAACAAAAGGGCTGGCATTATAGAGGAAAACCCCCTTTTGGGTAAAATGGCCAGCAGCCTCCTTTCGCCAGTTTTTTGCACTCGATGACAAAAAGCGGGCAAAAAATCGGCACGAATGCACCAAGAGCGAAGAGAATAGCCACCATGAGCCTCTATTTGGGCCTGCCACAGTGGTCCCACCCCAGCTGGCCCGGCCAGTTGCTGGGCCTTGGCGCCAAGCCTGCCGAACACCTCGCCCACTACGCGGCCGTCTTCAACTCGGTGGAGGGTAACACCACCTTCTACGCCCTGCCGACACCGGACACGGTACAGCGCTGGGCCGATGCGGTGCCCGATCACTTTCGTTTCAACTTCAAGTTTCCGCAAACCATCAGCCACCAGAGCGATCTGGTGAGCGCAGACAAACAAGTCGCCGACTTTATCAAGCTGCTTGCGCCACTACACGACAAGCTGGGGCTGCTCACCCTGCAGCTGCCCGCCCGTTTCGGGCCACAGGGGCTGGCCAGACTGGCGGCCTTCATCGATCGGCTGCCACGGGCGTTTCGCTACGCCCTCGAGGTGCGTCACCCCGACTTTTTCGCCAAGGGGGAGGCCGAGCGGGCATTGAACCGGCTGCTGATGGAACAGGGTGTGAACCGGGTGATGCTCGACAGCCGGCCACTCTTCTCGGTGCAAGCAACCACGCCAGCCCTTGTCGATGCCCAGGGCAAGAAACCGCGCCTGCCGGTGCATCTGCTGGCCACCGCCAACGCCCCCATGGTGCGCTTTATCGGCCTGCCGGATCCGGCGGCCAACCACCCCTTCCTGCCCAGCTGGCTCCCCCACTGGCGCCAGTGGCTCGCGGAGGGGAAAGATCTCTACCTCTATATACATACTGCCGACAACGCCCAGGCCCCTGAGCTGGCCCGCCAGATCACCCGCTTGCTGGAGCAGGAGATGGCCCCCTGGCCTGGGGAAAACGATCGCGCACGGCAGGGAGTGCTGCGCTTTTAGCCAACCCATTCTGCAGCCATCGTTTCGCTGCAAAAAAAGTGCTTTTTTGTGGCGTTGCAAGCCCTGGCGTCAAGACAAACGGCCATCAATCCTCTACACTACCGCCCCAAGTAAGGGTCCGGAACATGGCCCGTACGAACAGGAACGGTCCAAAGGATTTCACGACCAGCCACCCCGTTCGTAAACAGGTGATAAATCTACTCTGATGGGTGTCACCCAACGACTCAATTGAACAATACAGCCGGGTGATGTCCCGACTGTCAGGTTGCGCCAGCATGCAGACCAAAGACCAAATTTTTGCCGCCCCGATCGCCCGATTGGGCGACTTCTGTTTTGACGAACAGGTCGTCGACGTATTCCCCGATATGATCCAGCGCTCGGTGCCGGGTTACAGCAACATCATCTCTGCCATCGGCATGATGGCCGCCCGCTACGCCCAACCCGAGAGCCGACTCTATGATCTCGGCTGCTCACTGGGCGCCGCGACCCAGGCGATGCGTCGCCATGTCAGCCAGCCCGGCTGCCGCATTACCGCGGTGGATCTCTCCCACCCGATGATCGAACGCGCCCGCGCCCACCTCTCCGGTTTCAAATCCGAGGTGCCGGTGGAGCTGGTAGAGGCGGATATCTGCGACATCGAGATCGAGAACGCCTCCGTGGTGGTGCTCAACTTCACCCTGCAATTTGTCGAGCCAGAGAAACGGGCCGCCCTGATCCAGCGTATTCACGATGGGCTGCGCCCGGGCGGGATCCTGATCCTGAGCGAAAAGTTCCGCTTTGAAGATGAACCGGTCAACGAGCTGCTCATCGATCTGCACCTCGACTTCAAGCGGGCCAACGGTTATAGCGAGCTGGAGATCAGCCAGAAGCGCACCGCCCTTGAGAACGTGATGCGCACCGACAGCCTGCCGGTGCATCAGGCACGCCTGCGGGATGCCGGTTTCGTTCATCAGGATCTCTGGTTCCAGTGCTTCAACTTCGGCTCCATGATTGCCATCAAATCCAGCGACGCCCAGCCATGATCGACTTTGCCAATTTCTATCAACTGATTGCCAAAAACCGGCTGAGCCACTGGCTGCATACCCTGCCCGCCCAGCTGCATGCCTGGCAACATGACAACCAGCATGGCGACCTGCCGCGCTGGAATCGTGCCCTCAACAAGCTGCCGGTGGTCTCCCCCGGCAACATCGAGCTGAAAAGCCGGGTCGAGATCGGCTCGGCCGAGAGCCTGGGCGAAGGGGAGCGCAAGAAGGTCGAGAGCCTGCTGCGCCACTTCATGCCCTGGCGCAAGGGGCCGTTCACCGTACACGGCATCCATATCGATACCGAGTGGCGCTCTGACTGGAAGTGGGATCGGGTGCTGCCCCATATCAGCCCGCTCGAAGGCCGTTACGTGCTGGATGTGGGCTGCGGCAGCGGCTACCACCTCTGGCGCATGGTGGGTGAAGGGGCCAAGCTGGCGGTCGGCATAGACCCTAGCCCGCTGTTCCTCTGCCAGTTCGAGGCCATTCGCCACTTCGCAGGCAATGATCAGCGCGCCCACCTGCTGCCGCTCGGTATTCAGGAGCTGCCGGAGCTGCGTGCCTTTGACACCGTCTTCTCCATGGGGGTGCTCTATCACCGCAAATCCCCCATCGAGCACATCGAGCAGCTGCGCAATCAATTGAAAGATGATGGCGAGCTGGTGCTGGAGACCCTGGTGATCGATGGCGGGGTCAACGACGTGCTGATGCCCACCGATCGTTACGGCAAGATGCGCAACGTCTGGTTTATTCCCTCAAGCCGCGCCCTCAAGCTGTGGGTCGAGCGCTGCGGCTTCACCGACGTGCGGATAGTAGACGAGAATATGACCAGCACCGACGAACAGCGTCGTACCGACTGGATGATTAATGAATCCCTGAGTGACTATCTGGATCCAGACAATCCGGCACTCACGGTAGAAGGACACCCGGCGCCGAAACGTGCCGTACTGATTGCCCGCAAGGCCAAAGACTAGCCGATGGCGATTCAGGAAGTTACACTGACCCAATTCCAGGAAGCACAGTTAAATGAATGACATGAAAAGCAAATTAAAAGGAATGACCCTGCTCTCCCTGCTTAGTCTCGGCGGGTGTGTCAATATGGAAAAAGCGCCTCAGGTCCCTGCTCTGACGCTGGCCGAGCTTCGTAGCGAGCTGAGCCAGAGCGAGCAGCGCCTGCAAACATCCATGGAACAGCAACAGAAGCAGTATGTGCAGCAACAGCACCTGCTGGTTCAGCTCAACACAGATGTCACCAATATGAAAGAGTCCGTCAAGCAAGTAGACCACAAGCTCGCCACCCTCCCCTCCGAGCCGCCCAAGCCGATGGCCATCCCCACCGAGAAGTGCCCGGCCCCCAATCAGGGCCACACCATCGATGGCAAGCTGATGGTCGGTGAAGCGGAGTGGATCTGGGTTGATGCCGCCAACGACGCCTTCCAGGCGCGGGTCGATACCGGTGCGACCACCTCCTCCATCAGTGCCCAGGAGATCACCATTTTCGAACGCAATGGCAAAAACTGGGTGCGCTTCTTCCTGAGTCATCAGGATGTGGATGACAAGATCCAGATCGAAGCGCCGCTGGTACGCCATGTGCGGGTGCGTCAGGCCTCTGCCGACGATCTCGACCGCCGTCCGGTGGTCCGTCTGGCGGTACGGATTGGCGACATGACCGAGAAAGCCGAATTTACCCTGAAGGACCGCAGCGACATGACCTTCCCGGTGCTGCTGGGTCGCGAATTTTTGAAAGACATCGCCGTGGTTGATGTGGCCCGCGAATATATCCAACCCAAACCCAAGCTCAAGGATGTGAAATAATCCATGGTTTCCCGTAAGCCGTTCTATTTGCTGGTAGCCCTGCTGTACATTGTCGGCCTGGGGATGACGATCTATCACCATATCGCGTTGGATGTGCCGCTGACGCCCGGTGAAAAGCGCCAGATCTGGTCCATCGAAGCCAAGCTGGAGTTTGAGGCGACCGGTGAGCCGGTGATCGCCTCCCTGGCCATTCCGGGCACCCAGCCCGGTTTCACCCTGATGAACGAGAACGCCGCCAGCCCCGGCTACGGCCTCTCCTTTGTCGAGAAAGATGGCGATGCCCGCGCCGAGTGGTCCATCCGCACCGCCTCCGGCCGTCAGGAGCTCTACTACCGCGTCGACATGATGGCAGATGCCCATGCCAAACCGGCCGCCAATCCGCAGCCGCCTGCCATCGAGAAGCAGATCGAGAGCGAGCCCTACGCCACCGCCATGAAGCAGATCCTGGAACGTGCCCAGGAGCGCTCCGCCGACGGCTACACCCTGACTCGCGAGATCATCAAGGAGATCGAGAAGCAGGAGCAGAACGCCGAGCTGCTGAAAAAGCACAAGAGCCGTGCCAACCTGATCGCCGAGCTGCTCAACAATGCTGACGTCCCCACCCGCGTGGTGCATGCTCTGAATCTGGAAGATGGCCGCCGTCGTCAGGAGCTGGTGGATTACCTGCAGGTATTCAACAGCCCGACCGACTACAAGCTGTTCAACCCGCAAACCGGTGAACAGGGCCGTCCGGCCAACCTGCTGCTGTGGGAGTACAACTCCGGCGCCCTGCTGGATGTGACCGGTGGTCACAACTCCCGTGTCAGCTTCTCGATGATCGAGCAGGAGCAGCCGGTCAGCGTGGCGCTGGCCCAGAAGTTTGAAAAATCAGAGATGATGAACTTCTCTATCCACAGCCTGCCGCTGGAAGAGCAGACCCTGTTCAAGGGCTTGCTGCTGATCCCGATCGGCGTGCTGATGGTGGTGTTCTTGCGCGTGATTGTCGGCATCAAGACCTCCGGTACCTTTATGCCGGTGCTGATCGCCGTCGCCTTTATCCAGACCCAGCTGATCACCGGTCTGGTGGGCTTCCTGCTGATCGTCGGCACAGGTCTGGTGATCCGCTCCTATCTGTCACGGCTCAACCTGCTGCTGGTCGCCCGAATATCGGCCATCATCATCATGGTGATCTCGATGATCGGTATCTTCTCTGCCTTTGCCTTCAAGCTGGGGCTGACCGACGGTATGAAGATCACCTTCTTCCCGATGATCATCCTCTCCTGGACCATCGAGCGGATGTCCATCCTGTGGGAAGAAGAGGGCCCGAAAGAGGTGTTCCGTCAGGGCGGTGGCTCCCTGCTGGTGGCCATCATCGCCTATCTGGCCATGGACAACGAACTGATCCGTCACCTCACCTTCAACTTCCTCGGCCTGCAGCTGGTACTGATGGCGACCGTGTTGTTGATGGGTAACTACACCGGCTACAAGCTGAGCGAGCTGAAGCGCTTCAAGCCGCTGGTGGACGAGATCAAGTCTGGCGCCACCCCGGGTAAGGACAAGTAACAGATGTGGTTCTGGGAAAAGTACACTACTCCGTGGAGCCTGTCGCAGGCAGGCATCCTCGGTATGAACAAGCGCAACCACTCCTACATCAGCCGCTACAATCCGCGCAGCCTCTATCCGCTGGTGGATGACAAGCTGCAGACCAAGCAAATTGCGCTGGATGCAGGCGTGACGGTGCCTGAGCTGATCGGCACCATCCGTGCCCAGCACGATGTAGGTCGCATCACCGAGCTGGTAAAAGATTGGCCGGGCTTCTGCATCAAGCCGGCCCGTGGCTCTGGCGGCAAGGGGATCCTGGTGATCCTCCGTCAGGAAGATGGTCTCTTCTACAAACCCAACGGCAGCGCCTGCAACGGCCAGGATCTGGAGCGCCATGTCTCCAACATTCTGGCGGGGCTCTATTCGCTTGGTGGCAAGCCAGACGTAGCGCTGGTCGAAGGCCTTATCAACTTCGATGACGTATTCGACGGCTACTCGTTCGAAGGGGTGCCCGATGCCCGGGTGATCATCTTCAAAGGCTTCCCGGTGATGGCGATGATGCGCCTCTCCACCTCGGCCTCCGATGGCAAGGCGAACCTGCACCAGGGCGCCGTTGGGGTGGGTCTGTGCCTGCGTACCGGCCGCGCGCTGCGGGCGGTGCAGTTTGGCAATCCGCTGCGCCACCATCCGGATACCGGCCTCGACCTCTATGAGCTCAAGGTACCCCACTGGGATACCCTGCTCACCCTGGCCGCCTCCTGTTACGAGATGTCTGGTCTGGGCTATATCGGTACCGATATGGTGCTGGACAAGTTCCGCGGCCCCATGCTGCTGGAGCTCAACGCCCGCCCGGGTCTGGCCATTCAAATCGCCAACGGCCGTGGCCTGGTGCCCAACCTCAAGACCATCGAGAAGCTGGGGCAAGTGAAGATGAGTGTGGCGCAGCGGGTCAGCTTTGCCAAAGAACACTTCGGGATCTTTGAGGAATAATGCCTCTGCTTGTGAACTGAGCGCGCCGCCTATGGCGCGCTTTTTTTATAGCTCTTGTCTGTCTGTTGGCACATCCCGTTCCCAGCCCTAGGGTCAGCATCTCATCCCGAAACGACGAGTACGGCAGCTAACGGCAGCTTGGAACAGCGAGGGGCGAAGAGGAGAAGGGGCGAAAAGAGTGTGGCCACTATGTCAGGGGATAGATAAATCTCAGGTATAAAAAAACCGGCGCAAAGACGCCGGTTTTTCAAACAGAGTGCGACGGCCATTACAGGGCGTCAGCATTCTCTGACAGGTACTTGGCAACACCGTCCGGAGAGGCTTGCATACCTTTTTTGCCTTTTTCCCACTGAGCCGGGCACACTTCGCCGTGCTCTTCATGGAATTGCAGGGCATCGACCATGCGCAGCATCTCGTCGATGTTGCGGCCCAGCGGCAGATCGTTGACCACCTGATGACGAACGACACCATTCTTGTCGATCAGGAAGGAACCACGGAACGCCACACCGGCTTCCGGATGTTCAACGTCATAGGCCTTGCAGATTTCGTGCTTGACGTCGGCGATCAGCGGGTACTTGACCTGACCGATACCACCATCTTCAACCTTGGTGTTACGCCATGCGTTGTGGGAGAACTGGGAATCGATGGAAACACCGATCACTTCCACGCCACGTTTCTGGAACTCTTCATAGCGGTGATCAAAAGCAATAAGCTCGGACGGGCAGACGAAAGTGAAATCGAGCGGATAGAAGAAGACAACAGCAGCTTTGCCTTTGATGTGGGATGACAGGTTGAATGAATCAACAATTTCGCCATTACCCAGAACGGCTGCGGCGGTAAAATCGGGTGCGGGACGGCCTACCAATACCATATTCAATTCCTCTTTAAGTGAAGTGAACAATCCAGTCAGGATTGGGCTACCAAGAGCCTAGTCCGTCTAAATCAAGCGACAAACTATAGACCCGGTGGTAGATTAGTTAAATCAAATTAAATAGATAGCATTAATCGGGTTTTCCTATGCAACGTTGGCCCAGCCTCAAACAGCTGCAATATCTGGTCGCTCTCGACGAGCACAAAAACTTCAATCGTGCCGCCAAAGCCTGTCATGTCAGCCAGTCGACCCTGAGTACCGGGATCCAGACGCTGGAAGAGATGATGAACCTACAACTGGTGGAGCGAGATCACAAGAGCTTCATTATGACCCCGGTCGGCATGGAAATCGTCGAGCGAGCTCGCAATTTGCTCTCCGATGCGCGGGATCTGATGGAGCTAGGTCAACACCAGGGCGGTGTAATGCAGGGGACAGTGCGTCTGGGCTGTATTCCCACCATCGCCCCCTTCCTGCTCAGTAAGCTGCTGAAAGTGTGCAGCAAAACCTATCCTGACCTCGAATTGTTACTGCGGGAAGACACCACCAGCAATCTGCTCAAGCAGCTGGAACAAGGTCAACTCGATCTGCTGATCCTTGCCCTGCCCATCGAGATCGGTGGTTTTCACTGCAAGACCGTCGGTCAGGATCCGTTCCACATGGTAATGCCCGCCAGCATGGCGGCCGGTCTTCACACCCCGTTTGACTACAAGGAGCTGCCAAACCAGAGCATCTTCCTGCTGGAGCGGGAGCACTGCCTCACCGAGCACGCAGTGAGCGCTTGCCGTCTGCGGGACAAGAGCAAGATCAACCCGTTTGCCGCCACCAGCCTGCACACCTTGGTGCAGATGGTGGAAGCGGGTCTTGGCACCACCTTCCTGCCGCAAATGGCCATCGATGCCGGCATTCTTGCCAACTCCGATCTGGTGGCCATCCCGCTGCCGGGGGAAAAATCCTATCGCGAGATCGGCATGGTTTGGCGTCCCAGTACCACCCGGGTGCAAACCTTCTATAAGCTGGCAGAATTGCTTACCCCACTGATCAATCCCGCCCACTGACCCCGAATGCCAGCCGCAGGCTGGCGTTTTTCGCTCGCTTGCCGCATTTTCTCCTTTCGGGACTAGGTATCAAGCCAGCTCCCTGTTTAAGATGGAAAAGTTGTCACGCCACAGGCGGCCGTCACCACATTCTGTCCGGGGTGGCGGTTAACAGACGTCCCTATTGGTTGACCCCGTTGTGGAGAGCTCTCCGATGTACCGCAAGCTGCTGCTATCCCTGCTGACCCTGCTGCTGGCCGCCTGCTCCAGCACACCAGAGCCACCGCCGCCCCGCCAGCAGAGCAGTGCCTTTGACGGTTTCTACCAGCAGTGGCGTGGCGTCCCCTACCGGATGGGAGGCACCAACCGTGCCGGACTCGACTGCTCCGCATTCACCCAGCTCGCATACAATCAGGTGCTGGGGGTCAATTTGCCAAGAACCACCGAATCCCAGGCCAGTATCGGCAAACCGGTCGATCGCTACCGGCTGCAACACGGGGATCTGGTCTTCTTCAAAACCGGCTGGCAGCAGTACCATGTGGGGGTCTATACCGGTGCCGGCGAGTTTATCCACGCCTCCACGAGCAAGGGAGTAATCCGTTCGAGACTCGACAACGTCTACTGGAACAGCCGCTATTGGCAAGCACGTCGGGTAACCCAGTAAAGGGGTTCAAACACCTGTCCGTTATACTGCTGGACTCCGTCAATCCCTGTCGCCAGGTCGAGATAATCCCCTGCACTGAAAACTCAATTGGCCCCAAAACCTGCCTTTCATACCATTTTGTGGTAAGGTGGTGGCCACTTTTTAGCACTTTCGCGCTTTTCTCATACGCTATCTGTCCTGATTGACAATAAGCGAAGCGGCGAAAGTGGCTGTGACAACACTGCCGGACGAGTGGCCCACAGCAGCAATATCAAAGGCTAAATAGATAAGGAGATCGTGCAATGAAACAGTATCAAAACTGGCTGGGACAATACCTGATGAGTCGCCGTGACGGCGACCATGCCATGGCGTGCGAGATGGCGAGTTCCATCTGCGAGTTCTGGCAGCAACAGGGAGATGAAACCGAACTGGACAAGTGGCAACAGATTTACCAGAACCATCTGGAAAAGACCACCTGATCCCGACCGTCACCTTGCTGCCAGCCATCTGTTGGCAGCAAGGCCGCCCCCCTATTGCTTCGCGCATAGCCAGCTCCCGCATAACGCCCTTTTGCATCCCCCCTCGACCATTTCTTGAGTCCATGACACAGCTCATCCAGAACCAAGTGTCGAGCTCGTCGATGCAATCGGACACAACAGGGTTACCTACCCTGTTTCCCCGAGTTTCATCCAAACCAAGCGTGCCCTCACGGCGAGTTTTCTGTTGTGGGAACAAGGGGATGGAGCCGCTCCATTACAATCCGTGGCGACAATTTCCCCAAGTTGGTCAGTTTGTGCTAAAATGGCGCTCATTTTTTGACATCTCGCGTCATGTTCGCCGCCAGATTGCCCATCAGGCTCTCTGCCCGGGTCGTGACTTTGCACCATCATGCCTGAGGATGTTCCCCCCAAGATGAGCCGTCAGGCTCCCGTCAAGGTGGGCCCCCTCAAGGGCACATGAGATAAGGAGATCGGGTAATGAAACAATATCAAAGCTGGCTGGGAGATTATCTGATGAGTCGACGTGACGGAGATCACGCGATGGCTTCGGAACTTGCCAACACCATCTGCGCCTTCTGGAAGGCCCAGGGTGATGAAGCAGAAACCAGCAAATGGCAGCAACGCTATCAGCAACACGTAGAGCAGGCGCAATAAGCCCCTGCACTCTTTCGCGATAAAAAAACCGGCGCACATGGCGCCGGTTTTGCGTTTCTGGCAAGCAGCAGATTACATCTGGTCGATCATGTCCTGAGCAAACTGGGAGCAGGAACGCAGGGTGGCCCCTTCCATCAGACGCTCGAAGTCATAGGTGACGGTCTTGTTGCGGATCGCAGCTTCCATCCCCTTGATGATGAGATCGGCCGCTTCAACCCAGCCCATGTGGCGCAGCATCATCTCGGCGGAGAGGATCAGGGAGCCCGGGTTGACCTTGTCCTGACCGGCATATTTCGGTGCAGTACCGTGAGTTGCCTCGAACAGGGCCACGCCGTCGCCGATGTTGGCACCCGGTGCGATGCCGATACCGCCTACCTGAGCGGCCAGCGCGTCGGAGATGTAGTCACCGTTGAGGTTCATACAGGCGATGACGTCATACTCGGCCGGACGCAGCAGGATCTGCTGCAGGAAGGCATCGGCGATGACATCCTTGATGACGATAGTCTTGCCGGTTTTCGGGTTCTTGAAGGAGCACCAGGGGCCGCCGTCAATCAGCTGGGCACCGTACTCGTTCTGGGCCAGAGCATAACCCCAATCCTTGAAGGCACCTTCGGTGAACTTCATGATGTTGCCCTTGTGCACCAGAGTCACGGAGTCGCGATCATTGTCGATGGCATACTCGATGGCGGCGCGCACCAGACGCTCGGTACCAGCCTTGGACATCGGCTTGATGCCGATCCCGCAGGACTCGGGGAAGCGAATTTTCTTCACGCCCATCTCGTTTTGCAGGAAGGCGATCACCTTGTTCGCTTCGGCACTGTCGGCCTTCCACTCGATGCCGGCGTAGATGTCTTCGGCGTTTTCGCGGAAGATCACCATGTCGGTCAGATCAGGACGTTTCACCGGGCTCGGGGTGCCGTCGTAGTAACGCACCGGGCGCAGGCAGATGTAGAGATCCAGCTCCTGACGCAGGGCTACGTTGAGGGAGCGAATACCGCCACCGACCGGAGTAGTCAGCGGGCCCTTGATGGCCACGCAATATTCACGAATGAAATCCAGGGTTTCGGCCGGCAGCCAGGCACCTTCGCCATAGACATGAGTCGATTTCTCGCCGGTATAGATCTCCATCCAGGCGATCTTGCGCTCGCCCTTGTAGGCTTTCTCGACCGCAGCATTCACCACATTCAACATGGCCGGGGTTACGTCAACACCGATGCCATCCCCTTCAATAAACGGAATGATCGGATGGTTGGGAACCTGCAGCTTGCCGTTGGCATCGACTGTGATTTTCTGACCCTGGGTCGGGATTACTACTTTGCTTTCCATCGGCATCTCCTAACTTCCGTTTGTTATCAACTTGTTTGTTGCGCGCGGCCATCTTAGCCCATTCATTTTCATAATAAAACGACAAGAAAGCATGTCAGACCAAAGAGGTAGCCACCCGCCAGTACGCCGTCACAACGCCTTGCCGACCCCGCCCCGTTATCCCTCCAGCTCGCTGGCCGTCGCCTGCGGCTGACTCAGGGAACGGTACTGGGAAGGGGTCAAGCCGGTCTTCTGTTTGAACACACGGCAGAAGTAGTTCACGTCGGTAAACCCGCAGCGATTGGCGACCTCTTCGAGACGGAAGCGATACTTTTTCAGCATGAACTTGGCCCGCTCCAACCGCACCCAGCTGATGTAGTCCGCCAGCCGCATGTGCCCCTGCTGGCGGAACAGGCGTGAGAGGTGGCTGGGGGAGAGATTGAAGCGGGCGGCGATGCATTCGCGGCTGATGGGGCGGTGGAAATTTTCCTGAATGTAGATGCAGATGCCGTGAAAAAGATCGGAGCCACGAGGACGACCGCTCTCCGACTCCACCAGTAACTGCCGTGAGTAACTGAGCAGCGCCTGCAGCAGGTGATTGTCCATCGGCGCCCTTATCGGCTCCTGCGCCAGGGTATTAAGAGAAAGCAGGATATGATCGAGCGCCCGTCCGGCACCGGCCTGAATACTGTGCTTCTGCACATCGAAGAAGCCGGTGTCTCCCTTGTGCTTGCTCACCAGACTGAACCCTATCTGACGCTTGCCGAACAACAGGCTGAGCACGGAGCAGTCATTGTCCCAATCCGGCTTGTTCCAGCCGTTGGGGGGAATGTACATCGCCTCCCGTGGCCCCATCTGTACCGACTGCACATCCCCTTCCGGGGACCAGATCTGGTTGAGATAGTGGCCACTGAATACCAGCTCGAGACGCGGAAAATTGACCTGATAACTGAAGCAGGGAGGCACCCCTTTGTCAGAGGCAAACAACACCTTCTCAAAGCCTCCCCCCTCACTTAGAAAGCCGTCCAACAGCTGGGTAAAGATGATACTCATGAATGATCCTGATCAAGATGCAGAGAGCAACCGATTGCGGTGCGCTGCCCCTGCCATGCTATAGTCCGCGCCAGACTGAAATTCCCAAAAAATCGTTCTGATACAAGGAGCCATCCATGAGCTACCCGCCGTTTTTTCTAATGTGCAACCCGATCCAGGATTATGTCTGGGGCAGTCGTGACTCCCTGACCACGCTGTTTGGCATCAAAAATCCCGAAGGCAAACCACAAGCTGAACTGTGGATGGGCGCTCACCCCAATGGCTGCTCCGAAGTGACCCTGGCAGGCGAGACCGTGAAGCTTTCCAGCCTGATTGACGCCAACCCCGTCGCCATGCTGGGCGAAGCTACCCAGGCTCGTTTCGGCTCACTCCCCTTCCTGTTCAAGGTGCTCTGCGCCGAGCAAGCCCTCTCCATTCAGGTACATCCGAGCAAGGCACAGGCCGAAGCCGGTTTTGCCAGAGAAGAGGCCGCAGGCATCGATATCAAGGCGAGCAACCGCAACTACAAGGATCCGAACCACAAGCCGGAGCTGGTCTTTGCCCTCACCCGCTATCAGGCGATGAACGGCTTTCGCGCCATCCCGGCCATCCTGGCCCTGTTCGATCGCATGGCGCTGCCCGCCCTGGTCGACCTGACCGCGGCGCTTCGCCAGTCACAGGATGAAGCTGGCCTGCGGCACTTCTTCCACCAGTTGCTGATCCTCAGCGGTGATCGCAAGGACGAGGCGCTGGCTCGCCTGCTGGCCTATGCCGCCGCCCATCAGGATGAAGAGACTTTCGCCACCATCAGCAAGCTGGCCAACCAGTACCCGGGGGATGTGGGGCTCTTCTCGCCGTTGCTGCTCAACGTGGTGACACTTGAGCCGGGTCAGGCGATGTTCCTCGATGCCCAGACCCCCCACGCCTACATCCACGGCACTGGCCTCGAGATCATGGCCAACTCCGACAACGTGCTGCGTGCCGGTTTGACCCCCAAATACATGGATGTGCCGGAGCTGCTGGCATGCACCCGCTGTGTCGCCAAACCGGACGACCAGATCCTGCTCACCCCTCGCATGGAAGGCACAGTACAGCACTTCGACGTGCCGGTACCGGATTTCACCTTCAGCGTATATGGCGCAGGCGAACATGCCCTCACCACCGGCAATGCCGAGATCCTGTTCGCCATCGATGGGCCCATCACCCTCATTGGCCAGGATGGTGAGCGTCTGACACTGACCATAGGGCAATCTGCATTTGTACCCGCCAGCACCGGCGATTATCGCGTGACGGCTGAAGGGCGTTTTGCCCGCGCCAGCAACCGCTGATCCTGGTGGGCCATCGGCTCATCACTCTCTGTTCAAAGGGCCCAGCAGGGCCCTTTTTTTCAGCTCATCTGACCATGTAGAGCCCGGTACGACTCACAAAATCGGTCATTTAACTCAACATCGAAGAATAACACGCTGAATTATAATGATTAATATCATTTAGCCTCCCTGGTCACGCCACCCTGCAGTTATGCGAGCCAGCTCACACCCTTCCCCACACGTCATAAAAATCCAGTTAATGCCATTTTTTTCCTCTGTCCCAGGATATTAATCAACGAAATAATAGAAACAGTTAATTTACAGGCAGCAGGAAAAACATTTAAGAGTATTTATATATTCCAGATGTAACACAGCTCAGCCACTTATTTCATAAGTGTAAGGGGCGATTTTTTAAATCAGGCTATAGGTGCCTGTTATTTTCCTGCGCATTTATTTTTCCGCCTGTATGGCCAGAACGTTTTCACTATCCATTTTATCTGGCTGATATTCCCCCCGTCACCCTCTATATCCAGTGACAGTCGGGGTAATACATGCAGATGGCTATCTCATCCGGCAGATATTCATTGGCTGGCCCGGCGTTCTGCATTATCTGTTTTTATACGTTCGATACCCTACTTTCATTAACCTGTGGCGACAAATATGAAACTGAAACGTTCCCTGCTCGCGTGTGCCGTACTGGCTGGCCTGGTTGGTATATCCGGTTGTCAAAATGACTCGGATACCGCTGTCGATAACAATAAAGAGACTAACGTCTCCCGTTACGTCAATCCGTTCATCGGCACAGGTAATTTAGGCAACACCTATCCCGGCGCCACGACCCCGCATGGCATGGTGCAGCTGTCGCCCAATAATGGGGCCAATGGCTGGGAATATATCTCCGGCTATTACTACCACGACAACCGCCTCGCCGGGTTTTCCCACACTCACCTCTCGGGCGCCGGAGCTGGAGATCTCAACGATATTCTGGTGATGCCGATCAACTCACGCTCCAATTTCATGCTGAACGAGGGGTCGGCCTCACTGAATCTGGAGGCCTCCCGCTACAGCCACAAGGATGAAGAGGCAACGGCGGGCTACTACAAGGTCAATCTGAAGGATTACGGGATCAAGGCCGAGCTGACCGCCTCGGATCGGGTGGGGGTTCATCGCTACACCTTCCCGCAAGATAAAAAATCGGAAATCGTGGTCAACCTCGGCTTCAAGGTCAACTGGGACTACACCTCCGACTCCTATCTGAAATGGGACAAAACCCACAACCGGATCGAGGGCCATCGCTTCTCTGACGGCTGGGCCCCCAGCCAGAAAGAGTTCTTCGTGATGGAGTTCGACCAGCCCATCAAAAACATCCGCTTCGCCTACTTTGACAAAGACCAGAACCGCTATCTGGACCTGCCGGAAGGCACCACCGAGATCGGCAACGAGACCCGTGGCAAATATCAGTACGCGCGTGCCTATGTGGAATTTGATACCGCGGCGGCGGGCTTGGTCGTCGAGGCCAAGGTAGCCCTCTCCAACGTCGAGATCGGCCGGGATGGCAACGCTGGCGCCTCACTCAACATGACCGAAGTGGCCAATATGTCGTTTGACGATGTCCGGCAGGCTGCGACCCAAAAATGGGAAAAGGAGCTGGGCAAGATCCGGGTCAGTGGGGATGAGGAGTACAAACAGACCTTCTATACCGCGCTCTACCACACCTATCTGGGCCAGACCATTCACTCCGATCTGGACGGACGCTACCGCCAGGTGCATCAGGGGCGCAACGCCTATCCGGATGGCAACACACCGTGGGGCGAGCAGATCGATACCCTCAAGGAGTCGGTTCGCACCGCCGATGCCAACCGGGATGGCAAAGCGGACTTTACCCGTTACGACACCTTCTCCCTGTGGGACACCTACCGCGCAGTACAACCCCTCTCGTCACTGCTGGAGCCGGATCGCCTCGCCGATGTGGTGCTCTCCATGCTCTCCTACGCCGAGGAGGAGTGGATGGACGATCTGGGCAACCTGCGCAAGGGCAGATTGCCGGAGTGGACCTTCAAGGGTAACGAGACCGGCATGATGATGGGGATGCACTCCACGCCGGTGATCCACGACGTACTCTCCAAAGGCTCGCTGGACAAACGGATGATCGCGCTGGGCTTCAGCGATGCGGAACGTCAGGAGATCAAGGAGCGACTGGTGACCGCCATGATCACCGACGCCCGCGCAGCCACCAGCCAGGGGGTCGCCTGGATCAAGGAGTACGAGCAGCAAGGCTATGTACCTGCCCAGTTGCATGACACACCGCCGGGCAATGACTGGGAATCTCACTCCCCCTTCAAGGATGCCTGGACCTCATCCTACTCGCTGGAGTACTCCATGAATGACTGGGCGATCGCCCAATCGATCAAGGCAGTATTTGGCGAAAGTGACCCCCGCTATCAGGAGTTTGCCGATCGATCCAAGAACTGGCAGGCGCAGTTTGACTTTGGCGGCAAGCAGTACAAGGGGTGGTTCAAGGCCCGCGACTTCGCTGGCAACTTCATTGATGCCGGTTGGGTAGACCCGAAAACCGGCCGGGCAGTGGGCAAGGATTGGCGCCCCGACATGTTCAACTGGTCATTCGCCGAGTCCAACGGCTGGCAATACGCCTTCAGCGTTCAACATGACATTCATGGCCTGGTCGATCTGATGACCCGCTTCGACCAGACCCAGAATCCTCAGGCCAAACGGGGCGAACTGTTTGCCAAACGGCTGGACGAGTATTGGAGTACCTATCCGGATCGCAACGCTGGCGACAACCAGTTCCCGGTATTCAACACCGGCAACGTGGGACAGCATGTGCAGGGCAACGAGCCCGATATCCATGTGCCCTACCTCTACAACTACGTAGGACAGCCCTGGAAGGGACAGGCCGCCATCGTGGCAGCCACCAACGTCTGCTACAAGAACACCCCTGACGGCATCTGTGGCAACGATGACTTTGGCACCCTCTCTGCCTGGTTCGTGTTCCGGGCGCTGGGCTTCTTCCCGGTCAATGCCTCCTCCGGCATCTACGAGATTGGCACCCCCATGTTCGAAACCGCCTCGCTCGATGTGGGTGCGGGCAAACAGTTCACCGTCACGGCCCAGAATGTCAGCCGCGACAACATCTACATCCAGTCCGCTCGCCTCAATGGCAGCGAGTTCAATCGCAGCTACCTCACCCATGAGGAAATCCTCAGTGGCGGCAAGCTTGAATTCGTGATGGGCGATAGCCCCAACCAGAATTGGGGCAGCCAGCCGGAAGATCTGCCGCCCGCGCAAGGTATCGGCACCTTCCTGCACGAAGGCGACCTGCCTGCCGGTTCCCGTTAATCACCTGTTCGGGGGAGGACTTCCTCCCCCATCACCACTCAAAAATGGAATGACCATGTTCAAGTGCAATCTTCTTTCTCTTGCGGTGATTGCCGCACTGACCGGTGGCATCGCCGGTTGCAACAGTGAGAGCGAGTCTACCGCTATCGAGAAACCGGTAACTCCGGTTGTCGATCTGTCGGTACTGAAATACGTTGACCCCATGATAGGCACCGCCGCATCAGGCCACACTTTCCCCGGTGCCACCCGCCCTGCCGGCATGGTGCAGCTCTCGCCGGATACCTTTATTGGCTCCAACACCGATCACGAGAGCGGACTCAGCCCCTGGCACTCAGCCTCCGGCTACTGGGACTCTTCCAATTATCTCACGGGCGAGATCGTCGCAACCGATGTTCCGCTCTACGGCTTCTCCCATACCCATCTCTCCGGCACCGGCGCCACCGATCTGGGCGACATTCTGGTACTGCCCTACGCCGAGATGGCCGACGCCCAGATAAACGCCTTTGACAAAACCAATGAGCACGCCAGCGCCGGTTATTACAAAACCAGACTGAACAAGGGGGAGATTGAGGTTGAACTGACCACCACCAAACGGGTCGGTTTGCACCGTTACACCTTCGCCAAAGGAGCGGATCGGAATGTGAAATTCGATCTGGGTCATACCCTGCTGAACAACAACGGCCAATCGCTGAAAAACAAAATCGAAGTGGTGGATGAGTACACCCTGCGTGGCCGCAAAACCTCCACTGGCTGGTTCCAGGGACAGAACCATCAGGGCCAGAACATCTTCTTCTACGCCAAATTCAACCAACCTGTGGCCAGGGCCATGCTGGGCGAGCAGGACAAGATGCCCACCCGGGAGATGCGCCCCAACAGCGTCTATCAAGGGGATGACCTGACCGCCTACCTCAATTTTGGCCAGGGTGAGCAGCCCATCGAGATCCGGGTCGGTATCTCGGCGGTGAGCTGGCAAGGAGCACAGAAGAATCTGGAGGCGGAAGCCCCCACCTTTGATTTCGCCAAGGTGAAGTCAGACGCCGAATACGCGTGGGCCGAAAAGCTGGCAACACTCAAAACCGAAGGGGGGACGGAAACCGAGAAGACCAATTTCTACACCGCCCTCTACCACATGATGATCGCCCCTATCGAGCTCTACGATGTGGATGGCAAGTATCTTGATATGCAAGGCACCCTGCGCACCCTGCAACCTGGCGATACCCCCAACTACTCCATCTACTCGACCTGGGATACCTTCCGCGCCGTTCACCCCATGTGGACCATCATGGACCCGCCACAGGCGACTCTCTACGCCAAGGATCTGATCCGCAAATCCAACGTGGAGTTCGGCCTGCTGCCCAAATGGGAAGGCCACGGCTCGGAAACCGGCACCATGATTGGCTACCCCTCGGCGGCCATCCTTGCCGATGCGGTGACCAAGGGGCTGATCGATGCGCAAGAGGCACTGGAAGCCTCGATCAAATCGGCCCACTACCGGCCTGCCGATTACCCGCAGATCCATGACGACATCCTGAGCTCGCTGATGGCCGGTCAGCTCAGCTATCACGAGAAAGAGCAGTGCGTCCGTTATCCCAACTGGAACTCGGTCTCCTACTCGCTGGAGTTCTCTTTCTACGACTGGACCATCGCCGAGATGGCGAAAGCCGCGGGCGACATGACTACCTATCAGGAGTTCAAGGCACGATCCTACAACTCGCTCAAACATTGGGATCCCCAGGCTGGCAATGCCGATGGCAAAGGCTTCTTCGTCCCGACCGAGCTGAAAAACGGTGACCCGTGCGCCCTGAAATACGCGGCGGCCGATTTCGATCCCTACAAGTCGGATGCCTTCTACTACACCGAGGGCAATGCCTGGCAGTGGCAGTGGTCCTTCATGCAGGATCTCGACAAGCTGACCGAGATCATGGGTGGCCAGCAGGGACTGAACGACAAGCTCGACAACCTGTTCAACGCCGACCCCAACGGGGGCGAAGCACATCAGGACATGACCGGTTACATCGGGCAGTACATTCATGGCAACGAGCCCTCACACCACGTCATCTATCTCTACAATCGCACCGCCCAGCCCTGGAAAGCGCAGGAGTACCTCGACCGGGTCTATAAGGAGTTCTACAAAACCACCCCGGATGGCCTGATCGGCAATGAAGACGTCGGCCAGATGTCGGCCTGGTACATCATGAGTGCCATGGGCTTCTATCAAATCTCCCCGGGCGACCCGACCTACACCATCGGTCGTCCCATCTTCGACAAGGTCACCATCAACCTGCCCGACGGTCAGTTCAACGTGGTAGCGCAGAACAACAGCCCGGACAACCTCTATGTCAAAGAGGTCACCATCAATGGCAAGCCACTCAACCAGTACAACACCTTCGCCCACAGCGAGATCCGTCCCGGTGGTGAGCTGCGTTTTGTGATGACCAACCAGCAACCGACCCAGTAACGCTACAAGCGGCAAGCCACCCGGCTTGCCGCTTGTTCATCTCCGGAATTTGAGGAACAACGATGTTCAAACCCCACAAGCTGGCCATCATGGTGACAGCCCTGCTTGGCCTCTATGGCTGCAACACAAACGATGAGACTACTGACAATGGCCGCCCCGACAATGCCCTGCAGGTGCTGCAATATGTCGATCCGCTGATCGGCACCGATGGGCTGGGCAATGTCAATCCGGCCCCTGTCATGCCGGAAGGGATGATCCAGCCGGGCCCGGACAACTGGAATCCGGCCAACTGGAATGGCAAGGGATCCCCTTCCGACTATCACCACCATCTGGCCAAGCTTTCCGGCTTCAGCAGCACCCATATCTCGGGGGCAGGCAAGGGGGATCTCAATGATCTCGCCTTCTTGCCCTTCACCGGCAACAATACCGACCCGGTCACCATCAACAAGCCTGGCGAACTGTCGGAGGTGGGCTATTACAAAGCGGATCTGGTGGAGACCGGCATCAAGGCCGAACTCACTGCCACCCAGCGGGTCGCCTTCCACCGTTACAGCTATCCGGCGGGTGAAGATCGCAAAGTCCAGCTTGATCTGCAGCACGAGCTGCTGGAGCAGTACGGTAACCACTCCCGCAATATTTACTTCAAGCGGGTGAGCGACAACGCCATTGCCGGAGCCAGAACCAGCAACGAGTGGGGGCAGTGGCAGACGGTCTTTTTCTACGCCGAGTTTTCCGAACCCTTCGTGGAGCAGACCCTCTATGTCGATGGCAAATTGAGCAACGACACCGAGGTGGGGTTGGCCGATTACATCGGGTATGGCGAAACCAGACCCCGGGTACGGGATGTGGTGACCCAACTCAACTTTGCCAAAGGGGAACAGCCCATCACCATGAAGATGGCTATCTCGGGCACCGGTATAGAGGGGGCCATGGCCAACCTGCGCGCCGATGAACATGGCTACCGCTTCGATCAGGTGGTGCAGGAGAGTAAACAGGCATGGGCGAAAGTGCTCAATAAGTTCACCCTGGAGGGTGGCAGCGATGCCGACAAGACGATGTTTTATACCTCGCTCTATCGCACCTACATCGCCCCCTTCGTCTATCAGGATGTGGATGGTCAATATCGCGGAATGGATGGCAAGGTGCATCAGGCAAAGCCGGGCTTTACCAACTATTCGGTCTACTCCATGTGGGACACCTTCCGCGCCGCCCACCCATTGAAGACCATCATCGAAAAAGAGCGATCCATCGACTATGTGCACGATCTGCTCAACAAAGATAAAACTGGTGGCATCATGCCGAAGTGGGAGCTGCACTCCGACTATACCGGCGAGATGGTCGGCTACCCGGCGGTCTCCATCATCGCCGATGTCATCGTCAAATATCCGGATGCATTCACGCCGGAAGAGATAAAGCTGGCATTGCAGGCGGCCAACGTCTCCGCCAATTTTGACCTCGAGCTGACCAAAACCTGGGTGCCCTATCAGGATCCCTGGAACGGTGACAAGCGCTTCACCGTGATGACCCGTCACGGTCAGTATGCCGAGCAGCACGGCTATGTTCCGGCCAACGTCAAATACAAGCCGGAAGAGGGCGGCATGGCCCAGGACAAGTACGATGAGCTGGTCAACGAATCCGTCTCGTACGGTGTCGAGAATGCTTACTATGACTGGTGCATCGCCCAGCTGGCCCGCCTGGCTGGCGACAAATCCGCCGAGAACCGCTATCTGGCTCGGGCGACTACCTGGCGCGCCTATTTTGACTACAACCCGGCGCAATATGGCAAATATGGTTCGACCGGCTTTATGCGCCCCAAAAATTACGATGGCAGCTGGGCCAACAACTACCCCTCCTGCGCCATCGATAAAAACGGCAACCCCGTTACACCCCCACAAAACTGTGACATCAACGATCGGAGCCGTTATGACACCTTCTGGCCCTATCGGGCCGAGCACAGGGGGCAGGACTTTACCGAAGGCAACACCTGGCAGTGGAGCTGGTTTGTTCCCCACGATATCGAGGGGCTCAAAGAGGTGATGGGTGGCGAGGAGAAATTCAGGAAGAATCTGGATGCCCTCTTCACCGCCAACTCCAACGCCGATACCTCGCAGGGGGATATGACCGGCTATATCGGCCAGTTCGTGATGGGGAACGAACCGGATCACCATGTTCCCTATCTCTATAACTGGACCAAAGAGCCGTGGAAAACCCAGGAGTATGTCGATCAGGCGGTGCGCAGCTTCTTCCACCCGACCACCACCGGGCTGATTGGCAATGAGGACGTGGGGCAAATGTCCGCCTGGTACATCATGAGTGCGCTGGGCTTCTATCAGGTCACGCCGGGGCTCCCGGTCTACACCATAGGTCGGCCACTGTTTGACAAGGTGACCATGGATCTCGATGGCGGGAAATTCACCGTGCTCGCCGAAAACAATGGCCCCCAAAATATCTATGTGGAATCGGTCACCATCAACGGCAAGCCGTTAGGGGAAAATCTGACCTTCAACCACAGCGATATTCGTGCCGGTGGTGAACTGAAATTTATCATGACGGCACAGAAACCGACCGCGTCAAATAATAAATAACCATCATTCATTGCCAATATATGTTCAGGCCCAAAGCTTCCTTTGGGCCTCTTTTGGGTCGATTCACAAGAACACTCAAAAAATATGACGTGCTGCATCACATGATACGCGGATCACAAACAGACAGCCTTGTCACAAAAGTCTAGTGAATGACACTTTTTTACTCTGTCGATGAAACAGATGGCATGGGAATAATAGTGCTCGCTGGGATCAATGCCATCGAGCATCAATATTGCTCAGGGATCGCTCCGGTCTCATAAAAATAGATCATGACTGCTCACCCTTTACCCGATGGAGCCGCTCAATATGTTCAAGAAAAATATTCTGGCCATTGCCCTGACCAGCACGGTAGCCATGTTATCCGGCTGCGATTCAGATAACAGCAGCGACAATAACGACGATCAAAAGCCAACGCCAACCAATGTGTTGCAATATGTGAACCCATTCGTTGGCACTGGCTTTAACGGTCACACCTTTCCCGGCCCTGTGGTACCGGAGGGCATGGTGCAACTCTCGCCGGATACCGAGTTGATCGGCTGGCACTCCTCCTCCGGCTATCACTTTGACAAAGATACCCTGTTCGGATTTTCCCACACCCACCTCTCAGGCACCGGCATGGGGGGGCTGGGGGATATTCTGTTCCTGCCCTTTACCGAAGATAAATCCAAATACATCGAGCAAAGCGATGATTACCGCAAAGCCATCTCGGTCAAAATGGACAAAAAATCCGAGCAGGCCGAGCCTGGCTACTATGCGGTGCGCATCGCCGAGAATGGCATCAAGGCCGAGCTGACCGCCTCCGAGCGGGTGGGCTTTCACCGCTACACCTATCCGCAGGGGCAACCCCAACGGCTGAAGATCGATTTGAACTCGATCCTCAACAGCGACTGGGGATCGAGTTCGCTGCGCAACAAACTGACCGTCAGTGAAGATGGCTACACCATCACCGGCGAGCGAGATGCGACTCACTTCTCCGGCTGGGCGAAAAACCAGAAGATCTTCTTCCATGCGACCTTCGACAAGAAGATCAAAGGGGTCTACATCCTCGCTGGTGGTGTGCCGGTAGAGGGCTTGAGCGCCGAGCACAAGGCCAAATCCAAAGCGGATGTCACCGCTTACGTCGAATTTGAAGAGGGCGGCTCAGCCCAACTGAACGCCAAAGTTGCCCTATCGGCGGTCGATGCCACCGGCGCATGGAACAACTACCAGGCCGAAGGGGATGTTTCGTTTGACGAGGCCCGCGCCAACGCCCGCGAGAAGTGGGCCAACGCCCTCAATTTCACCATCGAGGGGGGCAGCAAGGAGCAAAACGAGATCTTCTACACCGCCCTCTACCACACCAAGATCGCCCCCATCGTCCATCAGGATGTGGATGGCAACTACCGCGGCATGGGCAAAGGGGCGCAGGCCAAGGGGGAAGGCAGCTACTCCATCCACTATGGCCAGGCAAGCGAAGATCAGCCCAACTTCTCGGTCTACTCACTGTGGGACACCCAGCGAGCGCTGCACCCGCTTAAAACCATCACCGAACCCACCCGCGCCGTGCAATATGCCAAGAACCTGCTCCAGAAGTATCTGGAGAGCGGCCTGCTGCCCAAGTGGGAGCATCTGGGGGATGAGACAGGCACCATGGTGGGCTATCCGGCGGTGGTGGTGATTGCCGACGCAATCACCAAATACCCCGATGCCTTCACTGCGCAGGAGAAAAATCTGGCGCTCACGGCCGCCATCGACTCCTCCACCTATACCAACTACCCCATGCTGGCGACCGAGTGGGACAAGGCGGTGCTGGACAAGACCCTGACCAACCACATCGATTACATCGAAAAGAACGGCTTTGCCCCGGCAGTGCAGCGGATCGACGGTCAGCCCGTCTTCGCTGACTACACCCTCGAGTCGGTCTCCTACGGTCTGGAGAACGCCTTCTATGACTGGGCCATCGCCCGGATCGCCAAGGCGGCCGGCAACCCGGCGGCCGAAGCGCGCTATCTGGCCCGTTCTAACGGCTATCAGCGCTACTTCGACCACAATGCGGCCGAATACGCCCAGTACGGGGTGACCGGTTTCATGCGTCCGGTGATGATCGATGGCGCCTTCATGACGCCGTTTGATCCCTATGGCACCGAACATGAGACCGGCAACTATACCGAGGGCAACGCCTGGCAGTGGACCTGGTTTGTGCCCCATGACATCAAGGGTCTGAAAACCGCGATGGGCGGAGAAGAGGCCTTCAAGCAGAATCTGGACGCCACCTTTGCCGCCGAGAGTCAGGGGTCGGAGACCGCAGACATGACCGGGATGATGGGTCAGGTGGCCTTCGGGAATGAACCCTCCCACCATATCCCCTACCTCTACAACTGGACATCGGAACCTTGGAAAACTCAGGAGACGGTCGACTACATCCTCGACACCATGTACTCGAACACCCCGGCAGGCATCATAGGCAACGAGGATGTGGGCTCCATGTCTGCCTGGTATGTGATGTCAGCACTTGGCTTCTATCAGGTGAATGCGGCAGATCCCGTCTACACCATTGGCCGCCCGCTATTTGCCAAAGCGACCATCCCGGTCAAGGGGGGAACCTTCACCATCATCGCCGATAACAACAGCGCCAAGAACCGCTATGTCCAGTCGGTCACCATCAATGGCAAACCGCTCAAGGATGGTCTCTTCTTCGAGCACAAGGAGTTTATACCGGGGGGCAACCTCCACTTCGTGATGGGCGATACCCCGCCACAAAAGTAACGATCGATAGCATTGAGGTGACATTCAGCACGCAATCCGAAAATGTCACTTTGTGATACCCGACGGCCCACGCCAGATGGATTGATAAAATCCAATCAGCGCTGGGCCATTTTATTTTTCAGTGGGAAGCCCTGGTTCAGCCATTAACCCGTTTTTCTCAAATCAGCCTTAAATCGGGCAATAAACCGCAAAAAATGGCGGTAAATCCCATTACAAGGGTTTTTCTGTCATACCTTGACCGCTGTCACATCCCGCCATGAATTAAACAAAAACAACTATTGAGTTGAAGCTCAACACTTTGCGAGCTGGATCACACCAGCAAAACCATGCAACAAAAATCCAGTTATTGCTACATTCATCGCCTGTCCAACCCTACCCGTGAGGGCAATAATGAGCCCAATTCGCAACGCATGACTTAGCCCTTACAGGGAAGGAGAGTGAGATGTTACCCACCATGACCAATGGCAGACTTATCTGCCTGGAGTTAAAGGCCACCAGCAAGGAGGCCCTGTTCGACGAGATGGCCCAGATGCTGGCGAGCGATGGCGCCGTGTCTGACAAAGAGCAATTTGTCAAAGATGTCTGGGCCCGTGAGCAGCTCGACTGCACCGGCTTCGAACAAGGTGTTGCCCTGCCCCACGCCAAGAGCAAGGCGGTCAACCGCCCGGCCATTGCCATCGGTGTCAGCAAGCAAGGGATCGAGTACGGTGCCGAAGATGGCAAACCGACCCAGCTGATCTTCATGATCGCCTCACCGGATGGTGGCGCCAACCACCATATCGAAGTGCTGGCCGAGCTCTCGACCCGTCTGCTGGAACCGGGCTTCATCGAGCAGATGAAGTCCGCTACCACCACAGACCAGGCGTTGGCCCTGCTCAAGCAAGGCCCGAGCGTTGAGAAAACGACTCCAGCGGCCAAACCGGCAGCACCAGCACCGACCGAACCCGAAGAGCGCACCTTCAAGGATCGCCTTAACACCATGAAGCAGCACCTGCTGTTTGGTACTTCCCACATGATCCCCTTCATCGTGGCCGGTGGTGTGCTGCTCTCCCTGTCGGTGATGATGAGCGGCAAGGGCGCCGTGCCGGAAGCGGGCTTCCTCAAAGACATGGCCACCATGGGTATCGCCGGTCTGACCCTGTTTACCGCCGTACTGGGTGGCTACATCGCCTACTCGCTGGCTGACAAGCCGGGCCTGGCTCCGGGCATGATCGGCTCCTGGATTGCCGTTCAGCACTATCAAACCGGTTTCCTTGGCGCCATTCTGGTGGGCTTTATCGCCGGTTTCGTGGTCAATCAGCTCAAACGGATCAAGCTGCCTGACTCCATGACCTCCCTTGGTTCCATCTTCATCTATCCGCTGATCGGTACCTTCCTGGTGTGTGGCATCGTGATGTGGGGCATCGGTGCCCCGATCGCCGCCATGATGGAAGGGATGAACCACTGGCTCTCCAGCATGGCGGGCTCCGGTAAAGTGATGCTGGGTGCCATTCTGGGTGGTATGACCGCCTTCGATATGGGCGGCCCGGTCAACAAGGTTGCTACCCTGTTTGCCCAGACTCAGGTCAACACCCAGCCCTGGCTGATGGGCGGCGTCGGCATCGCCATCTGTGTACCGCCGCTCGGTATGGCACTGGCGACCTTTATGTCTCCGAAGCGTTACAAGAAAGAGGAGCGTGAATCCGGTAAAGCGGCCGCCATCATGGGCATGATCGGGATCAGTGAAGGTGCTATCCCGTTCGCCGCGGCTGACCCCATGCGTGTTATCCCGGCCATCGTCGCAGGCGGCATCGTCGGCAACATCACCGGCTTCATGATGCACAGTATCAACCACGCCCCCTGGGGTGGCTGGATTGTCCTGCCGGTTGTTGAAGGCAAGATGGGCTACATCCTGGGTACCATCCTCGGCGCCCTGACCACCGCCATCATCGTCAACCTGCTGAAAAAGCCGGTGAGCGAAGAAGATGACGTCACTACCACCCAAACCAGCTTCGAAGTCATTGAAGCGGAAGGGGAAGCAGACGTTCTGGCCATCACTGCCTGCCCGTCTGGCGTGGCCCACACCTTCCTCGCCGCCAAGAGCCTGCAGAAGGCCGCCGCCAAGCAGGGGATCAAGATCAAGGTCGAGACCCAGGGCGCCAACGGCATCATCAACCGCATCACCGCCAAGGATGTCGCCAATGCCCGCTGCGTCATCTTCGCCCACGATGTGGCGATCAAGAACCGCGAGCGCTTCACCAATATCGAAATCATCGATGTGAAGACCAAGGAGGCGATTCACAATCCGGAAGCACTGCTGGCCCGCACGCTGGGCAACAAGGCAAACGCAGCCTGATAGCAGTCAGACAGCTCATCACAAGGGGCCCATCGCGGGCCCCTTTTCGTTGTCTGGCGAGCAACCGCATATCATCCCACTGACCAAGCCACTGATTTAAAACATATTAACCAGTCACATCACGGATCTTGGCGAGCCGTCACAGAACGGTGACGTGTAAAAAAACAGCAATTGAAGCGCTGGTCAGATCTCATGTCAAATGGCTCCGCCTACTAAACTGGAGCATCACAAAAATGATAAAAATCAATAAATTGGTTCTGGCTGTTACCCTCACCCTCACTGCCACCCCCTTGCTAGCCGCCCATTGGGAGTGCGGTGAGCACGTGCGCTTCGGCCTGCCCTCCGAATCGGATCAGAAGCTCTGCCGTGAAGGGTATGCCGTCGGCTACAACTACGACTACAAGGTGGCGGACTGGGTCTCCTACCGGATGACTGCCCAGAGCGCACAGGGCACAGTGCCGCGCAAGGATGCCTTCGCCGAGGACAGGGAGATCCCGGTCGCCTATCGCGCCACCCTCTCCGACTACAAGGGCTCGGGCTACGACCGTGGCCATCAGGCCCCGGCGGGGGACATGAAATCGAACAAGAACACCATGAAAGAGAGCTTCCTGCTGAGCAACATGACACCGCAGATCGGGGTGCTCAACCAGAAGGCGTGGCGCGTGCTGGAGGACAAGGTGAACAAGTGGGCGGTCTCCCGCAAGGATGTACAGGTGGTCACCGGCCCCATCTTTACCGGCTCTGAAGAGTCCATCGGTCAGGGTGTGGCGATCCCGAGCGCCTACTACAAGATCGTGATGGACCCGGCCAGACTGCAGGCCATCGCCTTTATCATGCCGCAGGAAGAGGTGCCCATCAGCCAGATCGCCAACTACCGGGTCTCGGTACGTGAGGTGGAGGAGCAGACCCAACTCAACTTCTTCAGCGATATGCCCGAAGAGCAGCAAGAGACGCTGGAAGCTCGCATCTCCCCGATGTGGAACTGACCGCGAATGCTCATCAGCAGATAGATTGACACCCCATCTATCTTGCATCGCGATAGATAGAGGGAGGGGCCCGCGCCCCTCCCAGCAGGGGGAGTCACGCTCCCCCTGTCCCTTTCAGATGGCAGCTGACCCGTTGCGGCCATTTTTGCGGCCACTGGTGTGGCATCACCCGACGACCCGCCCCGACTCACAGTTTGCCGCACCGTTAACTGGTATATTGCCCTCTCTTTGGCACTAACAGACTGAATTGACGCACATTTGCCTTATCCCATCGGCCCACACGCCGGCGCACTACGGCGCGATTCAGCCCGACAGAGGACCTTTTGATGAAACAGACCCTTCTTGCCCTCACCCTCGGCGGCCTGCTGGCGCTCTCGCCCCTCGCCCTGCAAGCGGCCGAGAGCTCGATGCAGATGGAGCACGACCTCAATACCCTGGTCAGCAAACGCCAGGCGGTGGACATGCTGCTCGGCGAAGCGCTGCAGATCTACAAGTCGCCAGCCAAAATCTCCCACGCCGGTTTTACCGCCAAGATGCCGAGCAATATGGAGCTGGTGACCGAGTGGCTGCTGGCCGCCTACCAGCTTGAACCCTACCGCACCGACCTGCTCATCTCGGCGGCCAACGCACAGATCTACAACGGCAACCTGAGCCGCGCCATCACCTTGCTGGAGCAGGCGCAGGCCGTCGCCCCCGATGCTCTCGACATCAACAGCTATCTCGCCATCTGGCAGCTGGTGAAGGGTAACAAGGAGGCTTCCCGCAGCTATCTGGCGAAAGTGGCGGATCGCAACAGTGGCCGCGCTGCCGATCTGGAGGAGATCATCGCCAGGGTGCAGCGGATCACCGCCGCCCCGCTGCAGACCGAACTAACCGAGGATCAGGTCAAGGCCAGCAGGGAGGGCAAGCGCGCTATCGTCACCCTGGGCTACGCCCTCAATCCCGACGGCAGCATGGACAAGATCCTGCTGGGCCGTCTGCAAACCACCCTTGAGCTGGCCAAAGCCGACCCGGAAGCGCTGATCATCCTGACCGGCGGCGTGCCCCAGAACCGCCAGACCGAGGGCAAGCTGATGGCTGACTGGCTGGCCAACCACGGCATCGACCGCAGCCGCTTGATTGAAGAGAACTACGCCACAAGCACGGTGGATAACGCCCTCTACAGCGCCTATGCCCTCGCCCGCCACCAGATTGACTATGCGGTGCTGGTAAGCTCCGCCAGCCATGTACGCCGCGGGCAGACGGTGCTGGAAATCGCCTGCGACCAGATTGGCCCGGCCAACATCAAGGTGGCGAGCGTCAGCTACCCCGACAAACCCCTCGAGGAGCTGGCCACCCCGAGCGAGAGCGAGCTGCTCGGCATCTACCGCGACGCCCTGCGCACCTACGGCATGTGGAGCTACCGATCCGCCCCGCTAATCGAGCGTTGATCGGCCATCAACACGAAAAAGAGAGGGAGGCGTGATGCCTCCCTCTCTTTTTATTGACCGATTATTAGCCAAGCCTCGCCCGTTAGCTGACGATAAAGCCCTGCGAGGGGGGCGCTTTGGGATCGTCACCGAAGCGGTTTGGCCCCTGCTGGCCATTGCAAACCATAAAGTAGATAAGCACCAGGGTGCCGATAACGGGGATGAGTCCGAGCAACAGCCACCAAGCGCTGTGATCGGTGTCGTGCAGGCGACGGGCCGCCACCGCCAGCGAGGGCAGCAGCACAGCCAGCGAATAGATGGAGCTGATCAGCTCCTTGTCGCCGCCAATCAGCTTGTCCACCATGCCGAGCAACAGCATGACGATGACGTTGCACAGCACAAACATCCAGTATTCGGTGCGACGGGCCCGTCCGCTGAATACCGCATATTGCTTGAGGACCGAGAGATACCAGTTCATTGCGCCTCCAGACTGTTTTCAAAAACAAGTAGTTGCAGATCCGAACCGAGCTTAGCGCGATCAGTGTCCGGCGTCGATCACCAGCTGCTCCAGATCCTGGCGACTGACCCGTTTGCTGTCCACCTTCACATAGAGCGAACGTTCCTTCCGTGCCAGCAGTACATCGTTCACCCCATCGCAGGCACGGAGTTTCTGCTCCAGTGCAGGGCTCGCCTCCACCCCTTCCGGTAACAGGATGCGCAGACTGCTCACATAGGGGGGCTCCTGCATGGTGAGGCTGACCCCGAGCCAGACAAGGGCCAGCGCAGAGCAGCCGCCAAACACCAGGGCGCCACCACCCAGACTGTAGAGCAGGCCCCCCAGGCTGCCACCGATAGCCACTCCGATAAACTGGCTGGTGGAGTAGATCCCCATGGCCGTCCCCTTGTAACCCGGTGGCGACTCCTTGCTGATCAGGGATGGCAGCAACGCCTCCATCACGTTGAAGCCGATGAAGAAGAGCTGCAGGCCGGCGAGCAGGCCCCACAACTGCAGGCCAGCCTGCCACAGCACCACTTCGGCGCTGAGCATCACCAGCACGCAGATCTGGAACACCAACTTCATCTTTCTGCGCGTCTCGGCATAGATGATGAAGGGCACAACGCTGACGAAGGCGATCAGCATGGTGACCAGATAAGCCTGCCACTGGCTGTCCCGAGGCAGACCCGCTTGCTCCAGCAGCGGCGGCAACGCCACGAAGCTCGACATCAACAGGGTATGCACGCACAAAATGCCGAGATTGAGTTTGAGCAGGCGCGGATTGGTCAGCACAGTGCGCATCCCGCCCCTGACCATGCCGGACTCTCGATTGAGCAGATGAGTTGTCGGTGTCGGCACCAGCCAGAGGGTGACGGCGATGCCCCCCAGCGCCAGCAGGGCGATGAGCCAGAACAGGCCGGAGAGTCCCAGCGCATGAGTAATCAGGGGGCCAGTCACCATGGCAATGGCGAAGGTGATACCAAAGCTCACCCCGATAAAAGCCATCGCCTTGGTGCGGTTCTGTTCGCGGGTGAGATCCGACAAGAGCGCCATCACGGCCGCCGAGATAGCGCCGCTCCCCTGCAGGGCGCGGCCGAGGATCACGCCCCAGATAGAGTGAGTCAGCGCAGCGATCACACTGCCAAGAGCAAACACCAGCAGACCGCCGATGATGAGTGGCTTGCGGCCCACCTTGTCGGAAAGCAAACCGAACGGGATCTGGAACAAAGCCTGGGTCATGCCGTAGATGCCGATGGCCAAGCCAATCAGCGCCTCGGAGGCACCGGCCAGCGACATGCCATAGGTAGTCAACACCGGCAGAACCATAAACATGCCAAGCATGCGCAGAGAGAAGACGGAGCCGAGCGCCCAGGTGGCACGGCGCTCGCCCCTCGTCATGGTGAAATCATTCATGATGGCCTCGATAGTTCAGGGAACAAGGAAGAGTCAAGGGGTGGCCGACACGCACCATGCCACACCCTACACAGGGGAAAAGTACCCGATGGGCGGCCCCATAATAACAGAGCCGGGAAGGTTCCCGGCTCTGGATCTCGTGCAATCGGAAGCAACGCACACTATCGGAGCAACATGCTCACCAGCGCCACAGGCTCGGCCTCTGGCTGGAAGTCTACCGACATCATGACACTCAGACAGGTAATGGTGACGATGGAAAACATAAACAGCTTGCGCGCCCAGAGAGCATCATCAACCAGCTGTTTGTAACCCGACAGCGCCATCCCCAGCCACCAGACACTCACCGCAGTGGCCACCACCAGATACTTGTAGCCGGCGTAACCGCCGAGGAACAGCATCAGGGTCGGCACCATAAAGGCCAGGATGTAGAGGGTAATGTGGTGCTTGGCCACCGAAATTCCCTTCACCACCGGCAACACCGGAATGTTGGCCGCCTGATAATCCTTGAAGCGGAAAATGGCGATCGCATAGGAGTGCGGCATCTGCCACAGGCTGAAGATCGCCAGCAGGATCAAGGCCCCCGAGTCGAACTGACCGCTCACCGCACAGTAGCCGATGACCGGCGGCGCGGCGCCGGAGAGGCTGCCCACCAGGGTGCCGTAGACCGAGTGACGCTTCATGTAGAGGCTGTAGACCCCCACATAGACAATGAAGCCCAGCACCGCCAGCAGAGCGGCCAACGGATTGGCCGCCCAATAGAGCAGTGCAATGCCCGCCATGCCAAGCGCGGTGGCGTACCAGAGCGATACGCCGGGGGCGATCAGCCCCTTCACCAGAGCACGGTTCTTGGTGCGCTCCATGATGCAGTCGATGTCCCGGTCGATGTAGTTGTTGAACACGCAACCGGAGGCCACCACCAGCGAAACACCCACCATGGTCAGAATGAACAGGGGCAGGTCCAGGCTTCCTTTTGAAGCCAGCAGAAATCCCCCGATCACCGAGATGAGGTTGCCGAAGATGATGCCCGGCTTGGTCACTTGCAGGTATTGCTTCATCATTGCCAGCCTGCTCAGTGGACCATCATGTTGATGTTGAGGTTGTACATGATCCACAGGGAACCCACGACCACGATGGCAATGATGAGCACGGTAAAGACCAGTGCCACCAGGTTCCAGCGCTCTTCAGACGAGGTATTCATATGCAGGAAGTAGATCAGATGCACGAAGATCTGCACCACCGCCATGCCAACCACGGTGGCCAGCACGGTGGTGTGGGAGGCGGAGCCATCTATCACCATCCAGAACGGTACGGCAGTCAGGATCAGTGACAGCACGAAGCCGATCAGGTAGCTCTTGGCGCTGCCGTGGCTGGCGCCGTGAGAATCAACGGAATGACTCATTTACATTGCTCCCATCAGATAGACCACGGTAAAGACGCAGATCCACACCACGTCGAGGAAGTGCCAGAACAGGCTCAGGCACATCAGGCGGGAGCGGTTGCGATCGGTCAGCCCCTTCTTGGCCACCTGCACCATCATCACGATGATCCAGATCAGGCCACTGGTCACGTGGATACCGTGAGTACCAACCAGGGTAAAGAAGGCTGAGAGGAAGGCACTGCGATCCGGGCCGTAACCTTCTGCGATCAGGTGATGGAACTCGTAGATCTCCATCGCGATAAAACCGGCACCCAGCACAAAGGTCACCAGCAACCAGCCATTGACGGTAGACACCCGGTTCTTGTTCATCGCCAACATGGCAAAACCGAAGGTGATGGAGCTCAACAGCAGCAGCATGGTTTCGGCAAATACGAACGGCAGTTCGAAGATATCCTTGCCGCTCGGACCGCCGGCAGTGCCGTTGACCAGAACCGCATAGGTTGCAAACAGACATGCAAACAGAATGCAGTCACTCATCAGGTAGATCCAGAAACCAAACACCTTGTTGGCACCGGCATCATGGTGCCCATGGTCATGGGCACTCTCGTGAGTGTGATGTAGAACGTCGGTCGCCATAGCGTCACGCCCCCTTGTTAATGTTGGCAAAATGCTGATCTTCGATGCGCGTGATCTCGTCAACCTGGACGTAGTAGTCCACGTCATCGTTGAAGCTGTGGATGATCCAGCTGCCAATCATGGCGGCAAAGGCAAGGATGGCCATCCACCAGATATGCCAGATCATGGCAAAGCCAAAGATGGCGCTGAAGCCCGCGATGATCACCCCTGCCCCGGTGTTCTTGGGCATGTGGATCGGTGCATACTGCTTGGGCTGCTGATAGGCTGAACCGTTTTGCTTGGCCTCCCAGAAGGCATCCAGACCGGTGATCTTCGGCTCGATGGCGAAGTTGTAGAAGGGCGGCGGTGAAGAGGTCGCCCACTCCAGCGTCCGGCCACCCCAGGGGTCACCACTCACATCACGGTTCTGCTCGCGGTCACGGATGCTGACCACCAGCTGGATCACCTGGCACAAGACACCAAGGGCAATCAGGCCGGCACCACAGGCGGCTACCACCAGCCAGGGGTGGAAGGCCGGATCCAGCTGTTGACTGATGCGGCGGGTCATCCCCATGAAGCCCAGTACGTAAAGCGGCATGAAGGCAACAAAGAAGCCGATAATCCAGCACCAGAAAGCACGCTTGCCCCAGGTTTCATTCAGGGTGAAGCCGAACGCCTTGGGGAACCAGTAGGTGATTCCTGCAAAGCAGCCAAATACCACGGCACCAATGATGACGTTGTGGAAGTGAGCGATGAGGAACAGGCTGTTGTGCAACACGAAGTTGGCCGCCGGCACCGAGAGCAGTACCCCTGTCATGCCACCTATGGTGAAGGTGATGATGAAACCGACGGTCCACAGCATGGGTGAGGTGAACTCGATGCGACCACGGTACATGGTGAACAACCAGTTGAAGATCTTCACCCCGGTCGGGATGGAGATGATCATGGTGGTGATGCCGAAGAAGGCATTCACGTTTGCGCCCGAGCCCATGGTGAAGAAGTGGTGCAACCAGACAATGAAGGAGAGCACGGTAATAGCAATGGTCGCCCATACCAGCGAGGTGTAGCCGAACAGCTTCTTCTTGCTGAAGGTGGCCACCACTTCGGAGAAGATCCCGAATACCGGCAACACCAGGATATAAACCTCGGGGTGGCCCCAGGCCCAGATCAGGTTGATGTACATCATCATGTTGCCACCCATGTCATTGGTAAAGAAATGGGTACCCAGATAGCGGTCTGCGGTGAGCAGGGCGATGGTAACGGTCAGGATCGGGAAGGAGGCGATGATCAGTACGTTGGAGCACAAAGCCGTCCAGGTGAACACCGGCAGACGCATCATGGTCATGCCAGGAGCGCGCATCTTGATGATGGTGGCGAAGAAGTTGACGCCAGTCAGCAAGGTACCAAGACCCGAGATCTGCAGACTCCAGATCCAGTAATCAACCCCGACCCCCGGGCTGTACTCCAGCCCGGAGAGGGGCGGATAGGCCAGCCAGCCGGTCTGGGCGAATTCACCGACCCCGAGGGAGACGTTGATCAGCACCACGGCGGCGGCGGTGAACCAGAAGCTGATGTTGTTGAGGAAGGGAAAAGCCACATCACGGGCACCGATCTGGAGCGGCACGACGATATTCATCAGACCGATCACCAGTGGCATGGCCACGAAGAAGATCATGATGACCCCGTGGGCGGTGAAGATCTGGTCGTAGTGATGCGGCGGTAAAATGCCGTCACCACCAGCCGAAGCCATCACCTGCTGGGTACGCATCATCACCGCATCGGCGAAGCCGCGCAGCATCATGACCATACCCAGGATCAGATACATGACCCCAAGACGCTTGTGGTCGACCGAGGTAAGCCACTCTTTCCACAGATATTGCCACTTGCCGAAATAGGTGATCAGGCCGGCAACGGCCAGCCCCCCCAAAATGATACCGGCTACCGTCACCATGATGATGGGTTCATGGAACGGAATGGCATCGAGTGTTAATTTTCCAAACATCGGTTATTCCTCGGATCCTGCTTGCACAGCCTTGTTATCCAACGGCGCGTTCATATGTCCGGCATGCTCCTTCTGCCCGTCATGCGCCATAGCGGCATGGTCCATCTGCATATGTGCCATGTCATCGTGATTCATGGCGGCGCCATGCTCTGAGGGGGCTTTATGGGTCATCCCCTTGTGCTCGCCATGCCCCATGTCACCCATAAACTTGTTGATCAGCTTGACGAAAAGGGCCGGATCGGCACTTGAGAAATACTCCACCGGGTGGTTTTCGCTCTTCTTGGCCAGCGCATTGAACTCATCCATGGTGGTCAGCATCTTGGGAGAGGCCCTGACTTTGGCAACCCAGGCATCAAAACCGGCCTGATCCTGCGTGGCAATCGCCTTGAACTTCATGCCCGAGAAACCGGCTCCGCTATAACTGCTGGAGATACCGTCATACGCGCCTGCTTCATTGGCAATGAGATGCAACTTGGTCTGCATACCTGCCATGGCATAAATTTGCCCGCCCAGCTTGGGAATGAAGAAAGAGTTCATGACTGTGTCTGAAGTCACCCGGAAATTGACGGGGGTATTGACCGGGAATGCTAATTCATTGACCGAGGCAATCCCTAATTCTGGGTAGACAAACAGCCATTTCCAGTCGAGGGAAATAACATCAATCTGGATCGGCTTCACCGTAGAATCCAACGGTTTGTAAGGATCCAGTTCGTGGGACGTTTTCCAGGTAATGGTTGCCAGGATGACGATGATAATAATTGGCACGGTCCACACAACCGCTTCAATTTTATTGGAGTGAGACCAATCCGGAGTATATTTAGCGTTGGTATTTGATGCCCTGTATTTGCGGGCAAAGACCACAGCCATAATAATTACAGGGATCACCACAATTAACATCAGCCCCAAGGCGGTTAATATCAGTGATTTCTGCTCCAGACCAATCTGCCCTTTGGGGTTCATCAAGGCCATGTCGCAGCCGGTCAGCAAGCTGGCCGATGCGAGCAACAGCAAAGCACCCAAGCCCCTCTTTAATTCAAAAGGTCTCATGCAGTGTCCTTATGGTCGCAGGCTAAAGTTGTAAAAACGGGCAACATTGTGATCAGAACCAGAACATGTAAACAACATGAAAAATTAATCCCGAGATTGTGCAAAACTTGGCGAACGCATGTGAAAATTGTTAATCAACCATCCAAGTCACTATAAATAGTGCTTTTCCCTATAATTAATCAACAGAACTGCCATCTCAAATTACAGTTGAACTCTGCACACTAAACTACCAACAAACCCCACATAGTATATGGATATATGAGGCTAAAATTTCGCCCTCCAGCATGAATAATAAACAGCTGCTAGCTACGATGATAAATGACCAATTAAATACATCTGCATTTACATAGTTAAATGCACCCACAGATAGCTGCCCTATATTTCTGCTGCATTTATTTTTAAAATCGGCTAACCAGAACAAGTCTGTCACTTGGCCCCTTGTTTGAATAATTTGTTTAATAAGTTATTATCAAACTATATAGACGCCATGCGAATATGGCGGTAGGTTGCGTCCTCTTGCTGCTGGTCAGCTACCCATTCCACTCTGTGCTTTTCCATTTTTCATACAGCAGGTATTGCCATGAGTATTACACGCAGAGATTTTCTCAACGGCGTTGCCATCACCATTGCGGCAGGCGTCGCCCCCATCAATCTGCTCAAGGCTGCCGAAGGCGGCAGCACGCTGGCGGATAAAACCCTGGCCTACCCGCCCGCCCTCACCGGCCTGCGCGGCAACCACCCGGGCTCTTTCGAACCGGCCCACAGCATCGCCCGTGACGGCAAGCAGTATGATTTTGCCAATATACCCCTTGAGGGGGAGTACGATCTGGTGATCGTCGGCGCCGGGATCAGCGGCCTGGCTGCCGCCTGCTTCTATCAGCAACTGCTCGGCGCGGATAAGAAGATCCTGCTGCTCGACAACCACGATGACTTCGGTGGCCACGCCAAGCGCAACGAATTCACCACCCCCGATGGCCTGCGTCTGGGTTACGGCGGCAGTGAATCCCTGCAATCACCGCGTTCGGTCTACAGCCCGGTGGCGCTCGGTCTGCTCAAGACGCTGGAGGTCAACATCGACGAGCTGGCCAAAGGGTTCCAGCAGACCTTCTATCCGGATCTGGGGCTGAGCCGTGGCGTCTATTTCGACGAGAAGCACTTTGGCGTCAACAAGATAGTGAACGGGGATCCGGGCCACAACGTGGCGGACGATATCCCGCGCGATCGCCTGAACGGCCGGCCGCTGGCAGAATTTATCGGTGACTTCCCCCTCGATGATGCCGACAAGGCCGCCCTGTTGGCCCTGCACGAATCGAAGATCGACTACCTGAGCGGCATGACCCGCGAGCAGCAGGACGAGTGGGTGACTCGCAACAGCTACACCACCTTCCTGCGCGATAAAGTGGGTCTGAGCGAGCGGGCAATCACCTACTTCCAGCAGCGCACCAACGATTTCCAGGCGGTCGGCATCGACGCCACCGCCTGCGCCGATGCGCGTCTGTGCGCCTTGCCGGGTTTCGACGGCCTCAATCTGACGCCGCTTGATGCCGAGGAGCAGGCGGAGCTGGACGATCCCTACATCTTCCACTTCCCCGATGGCAACGCCGGTCTCACCCGCCTGATGGTACGCAAGCTCATTCCGCAGGTGGCGCCGGGTCACACCATGCAGGATGTGGTGCTGGCCAAGTTTGACTACAGCAAACTCGACCTGCCCGAGCACAAGGTACGGTTGCGTCTTGGCAGCACGGCGCTACAGGCTAAAAACGTGCGCCTCGCCGATGGCAAGCTGGCGGTGGATGTCACCTACATCAAAGAGGGCAAGCTGCATCGGGTACGGGCCAAGCAGTCGATCATGGCGGGCTACAACATGATGATCCCCTATATGGTGCCCGAGATGCCGGAGCCCCAGAAGGAGGCTCTGCGCCAGAACGTCAAGGCGCCGCTGGTCTACACCAAGGTGGTGATCAAGAACTGGCAAGCATTCGTCAAGCTGGGGGTGCACGAGGTCTACTCCCCCGCAGCCCCCTACAGTCGGGTCAAACTCGACTATCCGGTCAACCTCGGTGGTTATGAGCATCCCAAAAACCCGGATCAGCCCATGTGCCTGCACATGGTCTATGTACCGACCCTGCCGGGCAGCGGCCTCTCGGCACGCGAGCAGTCCCGCAAGGGGCGCGCCATGATCCTCGGCATGCCATTCGAGCAGCACGAGCAGATGATCCGCGAGCAACTGCAGGGAATGCTCGGCAGCGCCGGTTTCAACCATGAGCAGGATATCCTCGCCATCACGGTCAACCGCTGGTCTCACGGTTACTCCTATGTCACCAACACCCTGTTTGATGACGAAGCGCAGTGCGAAAAGTGGATTGAACTGGGTCGCCAGCCGATCGGCAACATCACCATCGCCAACTCGGATGCAGGCTGGAGCCCCTACGCCCACGCCGCCATCGACGAAGCGTGGCGCGCCGTCAACGAGCTGGTAGCCATGAGCAAGGGAGGTGCCCAATGAGCCGCGCCCTGTCACTGACCGCCAGCGCCCTGCTGCTGGCTCTGCCCGCCCTTGCCGCCAACGCAGCCCCCGCCATGTCGGCGGGGGAATACGTGGCCAAGCTCGGCGATTGCGCCGCCTGTCACACCAGCGAGACCAGCAAGCCGCTGGCAGGCGGCAAAGGATTCCCGACCCCTATCGGCACCGTATTTGCCACCAACATCACCCCCGACAAGACCCACGGTATCGGCAACTACAGCCTGCCGGAGTTCATCAAGGTGATGCGTGAAGGGGTGGCCCGCGACGGCCATCACCTCTATCCGGCCATGCCCTACACCGCCTACGCCAAGATGAGCGATAAGGATCTCGAAGATCTCTATCACTACCTGATGAAGGAGGTGCAACCGCTGGCCATCGCCAACAAAGAGAGCGACATCCCCTGGCCGCTCAACATGCGCTGGCCGCTGATGGGATGGAACTGGATCTACCACGACGACAGCCGCTTCACCCCGGTCGCAGGCAAGAGCGAAGAGTGGAACCGTGGCGCCTATCTGGTGCAGGGTGCCGGTCACTGCGGCAGTTGCCACACTCCGCGCGGGCTTGGCATGCAGGAGAAAGCGCTGACTGAGGCGGACCCTGTCTACCTAAGCGGGGCGGCGCTGGATGGCTGGTATGCCCCCGACATTCGCGGCAGCCGTTACAGCAAGCAGGCGCTGATCGATCTGCTGAAAACCGGCCGCAGCCAGCATGAAGCGGTCGCGGGCCCCATGGGGGAAGTGATCACTCACAGCAGCCAGTATTTCAGCGACGCCGATCTGGCCAGCATCGCCACCTATCTCACCGATCTGAAAGATGAGCCGGTCGCGGAGAAAGGGGCCCGTGCCTATGCCAGTGCCAGCGGCAAGGCGGACTACGCCATGTACTGCTCCACCTGTCACGGGGTCAACGGCCAGGGCAATGACCACGTCATTCCCTCGCTGGTGAACAACCGCACCGTGCTGGCGAGCGATCCGTCGAGCCTGATCAACGTGCTGCTACACGGTGCCGAGACGCCCATTACGCAGGGGCATATCGGCTACCATATGCCGGGTTATGGCTGGGCTCTCAACGACGAACAGGTGGCCGAGCTGGTCAACACCCTGCGCGCTTCCTGGGGCAATCAAGGCACCGCCGTCAAGGCAGCGGCGGTCAAGGCCCAGCGCGAGCTGCACGGCAAGGAGTAAGGGCTGTCAGCCCTCTCTTGGCCAAGTGCCATAAAAAACGGGCCTCCACTGGAGGCCCGTTTGCTATTGATTAACCACGTTCCGGTGCTTATCCCTTGCGGGATTTTGGCCCCGGCAGTGGCGCCGTTGGCTGGCGGTAATCGCCATAGGGGAAGATATTGCGAAACCGCTGGGCCACCGGCTCGGGGATAGAGCGGGAGAAGATCAACTTCACACCATCGCCATCGCGCTGCCCCACAATGCGACCGCGTACCGTATCGTGGCGCAGGATCTGTTTGGCATGGTCAATAAAAGCGGGTGAGACCTTGCCCTGCTTGACCACCACCTTGCCGGGAGCAAGGCGGATCTCGAACAGGGCGCCACGCCCCAGCTTCATCAACCACCAGATCAGCGCAATCGCTACGATCAAGGAAATCCAGGCCATCTTCATCCCTCCCAAGCTCTTGATATCAGGCAGTATAAGCGGCCATGCGCCCCGATTGTTTGGCGCCGATCACAGCCCCCGCCTCAGCGCTATAGCGCCCCTTTGCTCAGCAATCCTTGCCCCAACCCACCAGCGTCTCGCGATAGAGAGCGAGCAGCGCCTCATCACGCACCGCCACCCCGACCTGCTGCGGACGATAGGCTGACCAGTCATCGTGGGAGTGGCGCTTGCCATCGAACTTTTGCAGGGTGTGGCCGATGGCCGGACCGCTGGTGATAACCCGTACCGGCCCCTCGCGCAGGGTAAAGAGGGTCGGATCAATCACATAGGCGATGGCGGACGGATCGTGGACGTGGCAACCGGAGAGCCCCAGTTTCTCGGAGTAGAAGCGCAGATAGAAGCGGCTCACATCCCACAGGAAACGGCCCGGCTCTCCCGCCTTGTCCTTGAGCTCATCAAGATAGGCGCTGCTGAAGAAGCTCTGCTGGGTCACGTCCAGCCCGATGATCACCACAGGCCAATCGGCGGTAAAGACTCGGTCGGCGGCATCGGGATCATCGTGAATATTGGCCTCGGCATAGGGGGTCACGTTGCCACGATGGCCGTTGACGCCAAAGGCGCCCCCCATCACTACCACCTGTTTCACCAGCGAGACAATCTCGGGCGCCTGTTGTAGCGCCAGCGCCAGATTGGTCAGCGGGCCGATAGTGACTATGGTGATCTCCCCCGGCGCGGCTTTCACCGCCTCGACAATATATTGCCAAGCGGGGCGAGGATCCGGAGCGATAGTCACCTCCCCCGCCTCCATATCGCCAAAGCCGCTCGGGCCGTGGACTATGGTGGTGGGGCCAACCGGCTCGCGCAGCAGCGGGGCGGCAGCACCTTTGGCCACATCCGCCTTCATGCCGTACTTCTGCTTGAGCCAGAGGGCGTTGCGGGTGCCATTGTCGATGGTGGCGTTACCAAAAACAGTGGTGATGGCGAGCAGCTCGATGGCGGGGTGGGCCTCGGCAAACAGGATGGCCATGGCATCGTCGATACCCGGGTCGGTATCCAGAATGATTTTATGGGTCATGAGAAATTCCTACGGTGACAAACCCTGCGACAAAAGGGAGAGTCTACCCGGCTGACGGCCCCATATCCCGGCATGGGATCACAGAGCGGGCCTTTGCTCCCGGCAGCGGGGGCGCTGCTGGCGACAATTAGCATAAAAAACGCGGCCCTGTTGCCAGCGCCGCGCCCTTTATCGTTGTTCGTTATCTGCTATCTGGCAGTGATCTGCCTGACCGGATCCTCAGTGCTTGCGGTGCCAACGCGGTGAGGTCGCCTTCTCCCCCCAGGGGGTGACGCAGGGGAGCAGAGCCCCTTCAATCACCATCTCGCTGCCCGCCAGCGCTTCGGCGATCTTCTGGTGCAGCACCCGCAGTACCTTGCCCTCGTGCTCGGCCAGAGAGTGGCCCGCGGCAAAGAATTCCGGCTGATATTGCAGGGCCAGCTTCTGGGCGAATTCGTAGGTGTTGAAGCAATCCGGCATCCGCTCAACCACATCTTCAAGCCGGGCCAACAAGCTGTTCAGTTCCCTGGTCATAGTGCTCTCTCCGTGTAGGTTAATAGCCAAAAACTACCCCTTATTAGATAAGTCACCAACGAGCAAACCACAAAAGTGTGGGGAGACACACAGTTCTCTCTTGCGTCCGGCTCATGGTGAACGGCAGACAGCTTGCCAGCTTTACATTCCGGTAACAAACAGCTAGATTTAGACCGACTAATCAGTCGGTCATTTTTCATGCGGAGAACAACATGGGTGCGGCGCAGCTTCAACACACTCCTGAGGATATCCTCGCCATCAAGATGTCCCTGCCGGATCAGCTGGCGCGGCTCAAGCGGGCGAGTCTGGCTCACCCCATGCCTACCCTGGCCGAGCGCCGGGCGCAGCTGACCAAACTCAAACAGGCGTTGCTCGCCCACAAGGGACAGCTGTGCAAGGCGCTGGCGGCAGATTATGGTCAGCGCAGCCACTACGACAGCCTGATCGCCGATGTGCTGCCCTGCATCATGCAGATCAACTACACCCAGAAGCGGCTCAAACGCTGGATGCAGCCCCACCGCCGTCACACCGGCCTGCTGCTGGCCCCCGCCAAAGTGGAGGTGCACTTCCAGCCGCTCGGGGTGGTCGGCATTATCGTGCCGTGGAACTTTCCGGTGATGCTGAGCCTTGGCCCCCTCATCACCGCCATCGCGGCGGGCAACCGGGCGATGCTGAAACTCTCCGAGTTCACCCCTCATACCAACGCCGTGCTGCGCACCATGCTCACCAGCGTGTTTGACGAAAACGAGATCGCCATCATCGAGGGAGATGCCCAGATGGCGGCAGCGTTCAGCTCACTGCCGTTCGATCACCTGCTCTTTACCGGCTCCACCATGGTGGGCAAGCTGGTGATGGCCGCCGCCGCGCCCCAGCTCACCCCCCTCACCCTTGAGCTGGGTGGCAAGAGCCCCTGTCTCATCGCCCCCGACATGCCGGTCGCCACCGCGGTCGAGCGGATGATCTTCGGCAAGAGCCTCAACGCCGGGCAGATCTGCGTCGCCCCCGACTATGTGCTGCTGCCCCGCAGCGAGGTGGATAACTTTATCGCCGCCTATCGCCGCCACTTCAGCAAGCTCTACCCGCAGGGGCTCAATAGCGCCGACTACGGCGCCATCATCAACGACCGCCAGTATCAACGTCTCGTCAGCTGGCTCGATGAAGCCGAGCAGGCGGGTGCCCAGCTCCATCCCTGTGGCAGCCCGGCCCGCGACGACCAGCGTCGCCTGCTGGTGCCCCATCTGCTGACCGGGGTGCCGAGTCAGTGTCAGGTAATGCAGCAGGAGATCTTCGGGCCGCTGCTGCCGCTCATCCCCTACGACACCCTGGAGGAGGCGCTCGCCTATGTGGCCGAGCGGCCCCGCCCGCTGGCCCTCTATCTGATGAGCTTCGATCCCGAGTTGCAGGCGCGAGTGACCCGGGAGACCCACTCCGGCGGCATGGCGATCAACGAGAGCCTGTTTCAGGTGGCTGCCGACGATGTGCCGTTTGGCGGCATCGGCGCCTCCGGCATGGGCCACTACCACGGCCACGAGGGGTTTCTTACCTTCTCCAAGGCAAAAACCGTGCTGACCCGCGGCAAGTTCACCACCGGCTCCCTGATCCATCCCCCCTACCACAGCTGGATCCAGAAGCTGATGATGGCCTTCTTCCTGCGCTGATGGAGATGACAATGAAGCCGGCTATCCCGCAGCCACAAACCATGACCGACAAGCGCCGCCAGATCCTGGATGCCGCCCTCGCCCTCTGCGCCGAAGATGGCCTGCAGGGGGCCGCCACCGCCCGTATCGCCAAGGCGGCCGGGGTGGCCAACGGCACTCTGTTCCACCACTTTCCGAGCAAGGAGGCGCTGATCCTCGCCCTCTATCAGGATGTAAAGACCCGGATGGGGAGCGCCATCCATGAAGCAGATCCCACCCTGCCGCTGTACGACCAGACCCGCCACTACTGGCAGCTGGCGATGGGGTGGATGCTCGCGCATCCCAATGAGCTCAAATTCGTGCTGGGCTTCTTTCACTCTCCGCTGCTGGCCAGACCGGCCCGCAGCCAGATCCTGAACGATGCCCTGCGCTTTCTGCCAGCCCTGCTGGCAAAGGGGCAGGCCAGCGGCGAGCTGATGCAGGCTCCCGCGCCACTGTTGCTGGAGGTGTGTCAGGGCCAGTTCCTCGCTTGCGCATCACTGTTTGTCGATCAACCGGAGCTGGGAGAGGACGACTACTGGCAAGCCAGTGCGTTCGCCCTCTTCTGGTCAGCCATCTCAGGAGCCAATCCTCATGCAAACACGGATGTTTGAACCTGCGGCAGCCCTTGGCCGCCGCCTCTGGATCACCACTCTGCTCTGGGTGGTGGGTCGCACCCTCTGTCGCGCCGCCCGCACCGACGAGGCAGTGCGCCGTGAATTGGCGCCGTTGCCGGACGGGCTGGCTATTCGCCTCGAAGTGGGCGGCATCGGCTACGCCATGAACATGCACAAGCAGGGTGGCCGCTGGTATCCCGGCGCGCCAGTCGCCCCTCATGCCACCATCCATCCGCTACGGGTGCGCTTCAAGCATCCCAATATCGCCTTTCGCGCCCTGAGTTTTCGGCTCGGGGTCAATCAGGCATTTGGCGAAAACCGGCTGCTGGTGGAGGGAGATCTGACCGTTGCCATGCATCTGGTACGGGGGCTTGAGCAGTTGCAGTCCCTGATCCTGCCCGCCTTTATCGCGCGGCCTCTGCTGCGCCACTATCCCGCCCCGACCAACAAGATCGGCCGGGCCTGCAACATCTATCTGGGTCTGGTGACCGGCTAACGCGCAAGGAGCCTTGAAATGAGCCGCTATTACGATTTTTTCTGCCCGGTCAAACTGCTGGCCGGTGAACAGGCGCTGGAGCAGCTGGCCAGCGAGCTGGCCAGCCTCGGGGCCCGTCGCCCGCTGCTGCTGACCGACAAGGGGGTCAATGCCACCGGCCTTGCCACCCTGCTGGCCAATGTGCTGGCCGAGGGGGAGCTGCCGGTTGCCGCCATCTGGGACGAGATCCCGGCTGACTCTTCCACTGCCGTGGTGGAGCGGATCGCCAAACGCTACCGCGAGCTCGACTGCGACAGTCTGGTGGCGCTGGGGGGCGGCTCGGTCATCGACACCGCCAAGGCAGTCAACATTCTCACTTCCATGGGGGGGGATCATCTGCTCGACTACTCGGGCGCCGGTTGCCTGACCCGTCCCCTCAAGCCGCTGGCGGTGGTGCCCACCACGGCGGGCACAGGATCAGAAGTGACATTGGTTGCAGTGATCAAGGATGAGGCGAGCGGGCGCAAGGTGCCCTTCACCTCCCCCTTCCTGCTGCCCCAGCTGGCGGTGCTCGACCCGCGCCTGACCCAGGGACTGCCCCTCAATATCACCGCCGCTACCGCCATGGATGCCATGACCCACGCCATCGAGGCCTTTATCGGTACCGCCAAGAACCCGGTGAGCGATGCGCTGGCCCTGATGGCAGTGGAGAAGATCGCCAGCGCCCTGCCGCAAATCATCCACGACCCGCAAAACAAACAGCTGCGGCTGCAACTGGCGGAAGGCTCCACGCTGGCTGGCATGGCTTTTTCCAACTCCATGGTGGGGCTGGTGCACGCCCTCGGCCACAGTCTGGGAGCCCGCTGCCATCTGCCCCACGGGCTGTGCATGAACCTCTTTTTGCCGACCGTGCTCGACTACAACCGCCCCGAGGTGGATAGCGAGTTGGCCCGGCTGCTGTTGCCGCTGGTGGGGGCAGAGCGCTTTGCTGCCACCCCGGCCCATCAGCGGGCGGAAGCGACCATCACAGCTATTCGCACCCTGCGCGACACCTTGTGGCAAGCGGTCAAGCTGCCGCGCACCATGAGCGAGGCTGGGGTAAGCGATCGCTCGCTACTGACCGAGATCCGCGATCTGGCGGTCAACGACGGTGCCCTGCTGTTCAATCGCAAGGACGCCGACCGTGAGCAGTTACTCACCCTGCTGGAGCGAGCCTGGGTCTGATCCCTCCCCTTTGCCAATAATCTTGTGCTGACACTAACGCGGTGCCCGACTCACCATCGGGCACCTTGATCTACATCGCGATATCGATGCGCCCTCTGTCAAAGGGGGATGATATTGACCACGGGCTCTCATTATCTGTTCTATACCTTGGCTAACCGCTATCTTGTGCCAACAACACCATCTTGATGCCAGAGGTGCCCACCATGAGCGAGATTATTCATCAGGCCAACCAGCAACAGTTTATCTGTATGGTTGAGGGGAAAGAGTCGAGACTGCGCTACCGGCGCCTCGATGCCAAGACCATCGACGCCTACAGTACTTTCGTCCCCCCCGAGCTGCGGGTGCAGGGGATTGCCGATCAGCTGGCGCGCGCCTTCTTCAACTGGACTCAGGCGGAGGGGCTCACTATAGTGCCGAGCTGTCGCTACATTGATGTCTGGTTACGCCGCAATGCCAACAACTGAACCTCTGAACACCGTCCTCGAACAGCAATTCCAAGCCAAAACAGAAGCCCTGCTGCGGGCCGATCCGCAGCGGATGGCCTGCCTGCAAGCCGCGGCCGAGCTCAATCTGCCCGACTGGGCGCTGGGGGCCGGTTTTATCCGCAACCTCATCTGGGATCACCTTCACCACAAGGCGGTGCCCACCCCGCTCAACGATATCGACCTTATCTATCTCGATAAAACCGATCCGCAAGGGCTGGCCGAAGCGGAGCACGAAGCTTGGCTCGCCAAACGCCTGCCCGGCCAGCAGTGGGAGGTGCGCAATCAGGCCCGCATGCATACTCGCCAGCTGGTAGCGCCGTTTGCCAGCAGCCTTGAGGCGCTCAGCCATTGGGTCGAGGTGCCCACCTGCATCGGCGTACGCCTCACCCGGGATGGCGAGTTCGAGTGGCTTGCCCCCTACGGCTTTGCCATCAACTGGTCGCTGCAAGTGAGTGCCAACCCCAAATGTCGCCAGGACAAACAGATTTTTACCCAGCGCATCAAGGAGAAACGCTGGCAGGCTATCTGGCCTGACCTTCAGGTAAACTGGCCATAACCTGATTGCAATCTTTCGATAACCTTGGGCACACTAGGGGAAAAGCTGGTTGTAACTCAATGGGTTAAATAATGCGCGACTTCTTCTCTCTCGAACGCTGGCTACCGGGCCTCGCCGCCCTGCTGCATTACCAGCGCGCCTGGTTGATGCCAGATCTTCGCGCCGGACTCTCGGTGGCGGCAGTGGCGCTGCCCGTCGCCATCGCCTATGCCGAGCTTGCCGGGGTGGGTGCCATCGTCGGCCTCTACTCCTGCATCCTGCCCATGCTGGTCTATGCCCTGTTTGGCACCTCCCGCCAGCTGATCGTCGGCCCTGATGCCGCCACCTGTGCGGTCATCGCCGCCGTGGTAACGCCGCTGGCCGCAGGCGACCCCACCCGTCACTGGCAACTGGTGATGACCATGACCGCCATGACCGGCTTCTGGTGCCTGATTGCCAGCCGCTTCAAGCTGGGGGTGCTAGCGGACTTTCTCTCCCGCCCCATCCTGATGGGGCTGCTCAATGGTGTGGCCATCACCATCATGGTGGGCCAGCTCTCCAAGATCTTCGGTTTCACTTTCAGCGAACGTTACCTCATCGAGCGGATCGCCAGCGGCGCCACCTATATCACCCAGACCCATCTGCCGACCCTGGCCATGAGTCTGGTAGCCCTGCTCACCCTGCTGCTGGCCAAGCGCTACAAACCGGCATGGCCCTCCTCCATGGTGGCCATGGTGGTGACCGCTGCGCTGGTGTGGGGCTTTAATCTCGGCCAGTTTGATATCGCCACCCTGGGGGCGGTGGGTTCCGGCCTGCCCGCGTTCCAGATGCCGGAATTTCCCCCCGGCCTGATGCGGGAGCTGGTACTGCCCGCCCTTAACCTCGCCATGGTGAGCTTCGTCTCCATGATGCTGACCGCTCGCAGCTTTGCAGCCAAAAACGGTTACGAAATCGACGCAGACAAAGAGTTTCGAGCCCTCGGTATGGCGAACCTCGCCTCCGCGGTCTCACAGGGTTTTGCCATCAGCGGCGCGGATTCACGCACCGCGGTCAACGATGCCAACGGCGGCAAGAGCCAGCTGGTCTCCATCATCGCTGCGGCGGTGATCGCCCTCATCACCTTCTATCTGACGGCGCCGCTCAAATATATACCCACTGCCGCCCTCGGGGTGGTGCTGGTGATGGCCTCTCTGTCGCTCACCGATTTTCGCGGTCTCTGGGCCCTGCGCCACTCCGATCGATCCGCCTTCTGGCTGGCGCTGGTCACCTTTATCAGCGTGCTTACCATGGGAGTGATCCCCGGGATCACCCTTGCCGTGTTGCTGGGGCTGTTCCAGTTCCTGCGCAATGTGATGCGTCCCACCGATCAGCTGCTCGGCATGGATGACGAGGGGGTGGTGCGCACCCTGGGGGATAACGAACAGGCCAAGGCGATCCCGGGTATTCTGGTCTATCGCTTCAACTCGCCGCTCACCTACTTCAACGCCCCCTACTTCAAGCGGCGGGTGCTGGCCCTGCTGGTGCAGGATCCCCGAGCCCCCAAGTGTCTGGTGATCGATGCGGTCGCCTGCTTCACCCATCAGGACATCAGCGTGATGAGCATGGTGGGAGAGCTGCACAAAGAGCTGAAACGGCGCGGCATCCATATGGTGATGGCGGGTCGCCACGGCCAGATGACCCACTGGCTAAAGCAGGCGGGCGTGCGGGTGGGCGATGAAGGGATCATCCTCTGCCCCGACATGTATCAGGCGCTGCGCCTGACCCGCTGCTATCGCGAGCCGGTGTTCAAGGATGATGCGGTGGTGGAGAGCACCACTGATGCCATCCGCTCAAATTGGCCGCAGGATGATGCCCTCCCGGACTCGGCTCGCCTCACCTTGCCAAGCGAACAGGAGGCGGGCGCCACGCCTGCCTGATCCCCTGGCCGATGCAATCCTGCACAAGGATTGCACCGGCCTTGGCCTTGGTGTTAAATGCGCCCCCAGAGGACACTCCCCCGTGCCCTCCCAGCTGTTGGACATGCCATGCAATCTCAATCCCACGCAGGCCCGGGCACGCTATTTGCGCTGACCTGGCCGCTCTTTATCGATCTCGCCCTGCACTTTCTGACCGGTGCCCTCAATACCTTCATGGTGGGTCACGTCTCCTATCAGGGAGTGGCGGCGCTGGCGGTCGGCAATCAGGTGTTCGATCTCGCCATCACATTGTTCAGCTTCGTCAGTATCGGTACCAGCGTGGTGATCACCCAGTATCTGGGGGCGGGCGATCGGGAGAAAAGTCGGGTGGTGATCCACACCGCCATCGGCTTCAACCTGCTGATCGGTCTGGTGGCCGCCATCGGCGTGATGGCAGGGGCCAGCACCATGCTGGCGCTGATGAACCTGCCTGCCAACCTGATGAGCGACGGGACGCTTTACTTGCAGATCATCGGTCTCTGCCTGTTACCGGAGGCCGCAGCCCTCTGTCTGGCAGCCACCCTGCGCGCTCACGGCCACACCCGTCAGGCGATGTATGTGACCCTGATCGTCAACCTCATCACCTTCGTCGGCAACCTGCTGCTGCTCTACGGCTGGTTCGGCCTGCCCCAGCTTGGCGTCGCCGGTGTCGCCATCAGCACGGTCGCGGGCCGCCTGATCGGCGTGGTGCTGCTGGTGTGGCTGGTAGCCCGCAAGACCGGCATTCGACTGGTGGTGCGCGATATCGTCCACCCCAGCCGGGAGATGCTGGGCAAAGTGCTCCATATCGGCCTGCCGGCGGCAGGAGAGAACCTCTCTTGGATGCTGCAGTTTATGGTGGTGACAGCCTTTGTCGGACTGCTGGGTGACAAGGCGCTGGCAACCCAGTCCTACTTCTTTCAGATCTGCCTGTTTATCCTGCTGTTTGGCCTTTCCATCGGCCTTGGCAACGAGATCATCATCGGCCATCTGGCGGGAGCAAGACAGTTCGATCGCGCCTATCAGCAACTGCTCAAGAGCCTCAAGCTGGGGTTGGCAGTTACCTGCGTCATCGCCGTGGCGGCGGCCCTCAATGGCCGTACCATCATCAGCCTCTTTACCGATGATGCCGACATCATCACCCAGGTGGCGCAGCTATTTCTTATCAGCCTTATCCTCGAACCCGGCCGCACCTTCAATCTGGTGGTGATCAACGCCCTGCGGGCCACCGGGGATGCCCGTTTCCCCCTCTACATGGCGTTGCTCTCCATGTGGGGAATTGCCGTGCCACTCTCCTATTTCCTCGGTATCATGCAGGGTTATGGACTGGTCGGTATCTGGCTGGCGCTGGCCTGCGACGAGTGGGTGCGCGGTCTGGCCATGTTCTGGCGCTGGCGCAGTCGTCGCTGGCAAAACAAAATTCTTGTTGAAACAAAAGCGGAATCACAATGAAGAAGATAGGACTCTTGCTGGCTGCCATCCTGCTCAGCCCCCTGGCCATGGCGCAAACTGCCCCTGCCGCTCCCAAGGCTCAAGCCACCCAGACCTGGTATGTGGCCCCCATCGCCATCGATGAAACCAGCGACGCCCAGAAGGCGCTGACCAAGGACTTCATGGCCCAGATGATCAAGACCATCAAGATCAACGAGTACCAAACCGGCAAGGCGGTGGGCAACACCAAAAAGCCCAAGTGGCTGATCCGCACCAAGCTGATCCCCGCCAGCAACGAGCCGCTGGTCGGCAAGAAGCACCCGCAGGGTCTCACCTACGGCAAGGGCAATCCGACCCAGGAGATCGTCGGCGAGCTGTTGATGAATGGCACCCTGGTGGCCCACATCGGCCAGGGCTGGCGCGAGCCTATCGTCCCGGGCACGCCGGTGGCTGACAAACTCTCCATCGCCAACTATCGATACGCCATCGGGGATCAGGCCAAGTCGGCGGATCTGGAGGAGCTTGCCGCCCAGATTGGCTTTGAAGCGGGCAAGGTGATCCACCGCGACGGCAAGCCGCTGCCCGAGAAGAAAAAGAAAAAAGAGTAAATGCCATACCGGTTATATGAAGGGGCGCTATGCCCCTTTTTTGCTGCCGTTTACCGGCTCGCGACCATCATCCCGCCGTCACAACTGTGATCAGGATTCCAGTTTATCCCTCTCCCTCTGACTAATGAATATCTGATCTGCTTTTGATTCAACAAGTTAAAAACCACATTCTTTATGCAGCAAACCATTGTTGCCGAATTGGATCCGGATCACATTTATCTGGGGGGGTAAGGGGTAGTTTGGTCTCTAAGGCACAATCAAACGAAACCAAGGAGGCTCCATTACATGTTCCCAGAGTACAGAGAACTTATCTCGAAACTGAAGAGCAGTGATGTCCATTTCCAGAAGAAGTTTGACTTGCACAACGACCTGGATGCGGAGATTAGAAAGCTGGAAAAACATCACGCCAGCGACTATAGCGCCGAGGTGAGGGATCTGAAAAAACAGAAACTCAAACTGAAAGAGGAGATATACGACATCCTCAAACAACATCCACAATAGATGCCTCGAAGATAATCCGGATAAGCAATTTATCCCTCAGCCCGGCCCAAGCGCCGGGCTTTTTATTGTTTTAGTCAATTAGTTGATCCGCCACACTACCGACAGTAGCGGTTGTTTGTTACATTTTTCATTTTGGATTCAAGGCACAGATGTGATGGTAACATGACCATAAATCGCGTTTTTTATCATCTTTTACTGCTTTGCATCTTATCTGGCCTCCAGCCACTGCGAGCCCAGGAGCCAGTGCTGGAGTTGTGGCACTCCCAGCAGGCCGGATATGTGATCGACGACGTGATCACGCGATTCAATCAGGAAGGCAATCACAAGGTTCACGTCACCCAGATCGAGCCCGGCAAGATCAAGGCAGACATCCTGCTGGCTGCGCAAGCCAGGGGGCTGCCCGACTTGATGCTGATCCCGTCCGACTTTATCGGCCTCTACCGACAGATGTCCTTCGCCCCCCTGCCAACCGGATGGTTCTCATCTGCACTGATGAGCAGTGCTCTGCAATATGTCACCCTGGATCAGCAACGCTGGGGCATGCCCATGATGCAGGGCAACCATCTGATGCTGTTTTACAATAAGGCGCTGGTCTCAACACCGGTGACCCAATGGCAGCAACTGGCAGCCATCACTCCGGCCCTCAAGGCCAAGGGGATCCAGCCCGTCAGCTGGCCCTACCACGACATGTACTACTTTGCAGCATTTCTGCTCACTTTTGGTGGCTCGCCAGTGACCGAAGGGCGCATCACACTCGACACGCCGGCCATGATTCAGGCACTGGAAGCGTACCGTACGGTCGCCAGAGAGAAGTGGGGCGATCCCGAGTGCGACTATGATACCGCTCTCGCCAATTTCAACGACGGCAAGAGTGCCTATCTTGTCAACGGGGACTGGGCCTTCAATGACCTGGTGAAAAACATGGGAGAACAGCTTGGGGTTGCCATGCTGCCTCACTGGGAAGATCGCCCGATGCACTCCATGAGCGGCGCCTACGTCCTGAGTGTATCTCGTTGGGCAATGGCAGATGAAGAACGTCAGACCGTCATCAAAGCCCTGATGGCCTTTATCCAGCGGGACGATATTCAGCAATTGATCTATCGACAGGGTTCGCTGTTACCAATCAACCAGCGGGCTTTTTCCGCCATCAACCAATACCCCGCCCTGCACGAAAAGGTGCTGCTGGAACAGTTCACCCTCAGTACACCCATGCCTTCAGAGAGCGCCATGTCCATTGCCTGGCAGGCGATGGACAAGGGGTTCGAGCGTTTCAAGGAGGGAAGCAGTGCCGCTGAAGCAGCTCGCTATATGCAGCAACTGGCCGATCAGCAATACCAGCAGGTCAAGTCAAAATGAGCCACCGCACCTTTCGTCTCGGTCCTACGCTCATCGTCATACTGTTCACCGCAGCCCTGCTGCCAGCGCTGCTGGTAAGCGGCATATTGCTGGCTCGTCAACACCAGATCATTGCCCAGAGCGAACAATCCCAACTGGAGCGAGCCCTCACCAGCATGACCCGTGAGGCACGCTTTCGCAGCGAATTGATCGGAACCCAGCTTCAACAACTCAGCAACGATCGGGTGCTTAATCAGGCACTCGAGAATTTTCTCTTCTCCAGTCATGCCCGCCTGGCGCTGGCGGCCTTTATCAAGTCCAACAGTCTGCTGACCTCAGCCTACCTGATCGATGATCAGGGTCGGGTAGTAGAGTACATCAACGGCCGAGCCTCTTACCTTGAATCGAGTAACCTGATGCCACAGCTGATGGCATGGAGCGAGACGCGGGAAGCCAAACAGGGCAAGCATTTGCTGATGCCTGTGGATGATCCCTTGCTGATCGGCGATATGGAACAGGATCGCAGTGGCGGGTTGGCGCTGGTGGCCCCCATCTATCGCAATCATCAGCGGGCCGGGGTGATGCAGACCCCAGCGGGCTTTGTGATGGCCATCCTCCCCTGGAGGCAGATGGCCCAACTGCTGGAACCCTATCTGAAGGGGAGCGAGTATCTGGTGATTTCACAAGGAGATACCCGTCTCTACGAAGGCTCACACAACAACACCAAAGATATGAACGACCGGGTACCCAGCCAGATGGCACAGCTCTTGACCATCGGCTGGCCACAACTGGAAGAGACCATCACCCCAACCATCACCCTCTACAGCTACAGCGATGACAGGGTGAGCGAGCTAAACAAATCTCAGCAGTTGTTGACCGTCAGCATCGCCGTCATGTTGCTGCTGGTGGCCATCGGCTGTATCTGGCTTACCCGCTGGCTCACCCGACCGCTGCGCTCGCTGGCAGCCCTGGTGCGCAGTTACGGCAAGGGCAACTACCAGCAACAGCAAGCACCGCTGCGCTTTGTGGAATACGATGAGGTGCGTCGGCTGCTGCAGGAGATGGCCTATACCATCTCTGCCCAGGTAAGAGCGCTCTATCAACAGAATGAACAGCTGCAGCAGGCCAACAGCGAGAAAGAGGCCTTCAATCAGCGGCTGCTCGGCTTCAACGATGAACTGGAGCAAGAGGTCGCCTCGCAAACGACCGCCCTGCGCTCGGCCCTGAGCCGGGAGGAGCGCAGCCGCCATATCCTGCAATCATGGTTGCAGTTCGGTCTGCACCAGCAGCTGGATATCGATATTGCCGAGCTGGCCAGCTCCGCCCTGTTGCAGCTCTCCCAGCTCTATCCCGGCCACCGCTGGGGGCTGGTGATCCGCCGCGATGGCGAGCCCCACTACTCCCTGACCCAGGGGGTCGATGCCCCCTTGCGTGATCCCCTGCAGGAGAAACTGACCCAACTGATGGATGAGGAGGTCAAACACTCCGAATGCCAGTGGGATAATGCCTCCTGGAAGATCATGACCCTGCCCGGCAGCCAGAGTGGTGTGCTGTTTGGTTATCTCATGGTGAGCGCCGAAGGGCTGGAGTCCGAAGACAGGGCCATCTTGCGGTTGTTTGCCAAACAGCTGGCGGTAGGCATCGAGGGGCGCCTCTTCACCGACGAGCTGGCGCGGGTCGCTCGCACTGATAACCTCACCGGCCTCCCCAACCGACAGGCGTTCGAAGAGGCGTTTCATCACTATCAGACGGTGCTGGCGCGCCATCCGGAACGTCACCTCGCGCTCTTCATGCTCGACCTTAACGGCCTCAAACGCACCAACGACCAGTATGGGCACGAGGCGGGCGACGCCCTGCTGATCCAGATGGCACGACTACTGCGAACGCTGTGCCGACAGAATGAGAGCATATTCAGAATGGGAGGAGACGAATTCGTGCTACTGGCGGAGGCGGATCACCTTGCCTGCCAACAGCTGGCAGGCAGACTGGAGGCAAGCCAGCAGCACGCCATCGTGCAACATGGGGAGCACAGATTCCCGCTGCGTTTCGCCATCGGCTGGAGCAGTAGCGACCAGACCCCGTTGGCAGAGCTGAGCCGGGTGGCGGACGACGCCATGTATGCCGACAAAGCCCGCTTCTATCAGGGGCAACGCTAAAAGCGGTGACCTCCGGCGTTGGCGAGCCTTTCGCCAACCCCCTGATTAGCTCGCAAAAATGGTGCGCAACGCTAGACGCGGCGCAGACCATGACTAAGATAGGGGGCTCTTGATATCGCGATTTGCTAGGGAGTAGGAAATGGAGTTAGTACTTGGCCCGCTGGAGGCCCGTGTCATCGGGTGTCTGATTGAAAAAGAGATCTGCACCCCGGATCAATATCCCCTCTCCCTTAATGCACTGGTCAATGCTTGCAACCAGAAGAGTAACCGTGAGCCGGTACTGGATCTGGCCGAACTCGATATCCGCGCCGTGGTGGACGAGCTGATCCGCCGACGCCTGGTAGTCAACACGGCAGGTTTCAATGCCCGGGTACCCCGCTACCAGCACAGATTCTGCAACACCGAGTTTGGTGAACTGAAATTCGATGCGCAGGAACTCGGCATCATCTGCGAGTTGCTGCTGCGCGGCCCGCAAACCCCGGGGGAGCTGCGTTCTCGCACCAATCGCCTCTGCAGTTTTGATGACGTGACCGAGGTAGATGCCGTACTCAATCGCCTCATCGAACGTGGCCCTTACGTGGTCAAACTGCCACGTGAGCCGGGCAAGCGCGAATCCCGCTACGCCCACCTGTTCAGCGGTGAGGTGGATATCCAGGCGATGATGGATGCCACCCCTGCGGCTGCCTATGCCTCCCCGGCCGCCGACCGCCTGAGCGAGCTGGAGCAGGAAGTAAGCGAGCTCAAGAGCCGTCTCGCCGCCATAGAAGCACGACTGGCTGCACTGGATGGTCAGGGCTGATCGCCCTTACCATCGCCCATCTCTATCAGGGAGCCGGGGTTGATGTCACCGGCTCCCTGCGTTTTTTATCGTGAGGAAGTGCCCGTGATCACCCTGATTAAAGAGTCTGACCACCAGAAGATGCCCTGGAAGAACCAGCAGGGCACCACCAGCCAGATCCTCATCTCCCCCAAGGGGAGCAGCCTTGCCAAACTCGACTTTGACTATCGGCTGAGCTCGGCCCCCATCAAGAGTGCGGGCCCCTTCTCCCCCTTTCCCGGCTATCAACGCATTTTGCTGCCGGTAAGCGGGGCTGGCTTTGTGCTCAACGGCCACCCCTACGCCACCTTCGAGGCGGCGCACTTTAGCGGCGACGAGGAGACCCACTGCGAGTTGCTGAAAAAAGAGGTGACCGATCTGGGGCTTATCTACCATCCGGATCGCATCAGCGCCAACGTGCGGGTGCTGAACCTCCCCTTCCCGCTGACCCTGACCCTCGAGCCAGGGAAGACCTACCTCTGTCACCTGCTGAGCGGCCAGCTGACCGTGCAGGGCAAAGAGGTGGCCATCAACGAGACGCTGGTGGTGACCGGTGAAGAGAGCATTCACTTCGAATGCCAGAAGAAGAGCTCCATCGCCTTCTTTACCCTGCAGGCCAAATAGCGCGAAAGTCGGCTGTGCGCAGTCATGCCACGCCACAACAAGCGACAGATATGAAAAAGCCGGGAAATCCCGGCTTTTTCTATTGAGGCGACCGGCTCGATGCCGGTCAGCACCTTAGTTGACCTTGAATGAGCCCTTCATCATGGCGAAGTGGCCGGGGAAGGAGCAGAAGAAGGTGAGCTCCTTGCCCGCCAGACCGTCGGTCTTGAAGGTGACGCTGCTGCTCTCGCCACCGCCGATCAGCTTGGTATGCGCCAGCACGCGGGGATCATCCTTGGGCAGATAGCCGTTCTCGGCCCCGGCGCTCATCCCCGCCGTCGCCACAGTCTGATAGTCTGCGGTGCTGGCCAGCACCCAGTTATGGCCCATGGCGGTCACAGGCAGCTTCCCGGTATGGTTCAGAGTAACCGTCACCTCCTTGCAGGTGGCCGGAACGCTCATCTCTTTGAGGTTGTACTGCATGGCATCATTGCCTTCGATGACCAGTGCGCACTCATCGGCCAGAACCGGGGCAGCCAGAGTACTCAGAAACAGCAGGGTAATCGCCTTTTTCATCATCTTCTCCTTTGATTGGCAATGGATGGCAACAGCGTGGCGTATATGCTTCGCAAAGATGCCGTCTAAATCGACCTTCATTTTACTCAATTGTTTTCAATCGGCGATGGGTTTTGGCCAAAGCTGCGGGCCAGGTCACCAGACGGTGCTGTACTCGCCACTATCTCCCATCACGGATGGACGATACGACCCGCTACAGCAACAGGTTCAAAACTGTTTAATTTTTTCTGCTCTTTTCCCCCCGATTGCCCCTATCAGGGCTCGCCCGGCGAGCGCCCCTTGGCTAAGCTAGCGCCCCGATATGAACCTTCTCCAGATGAGAGCGCCGGATGATTGCGATGACCCCCGTGGCGGCCCTGCGCGGCCTGCTGCTAACCCTGCTGCTGGCGCTGACCGGCTGCCAGCCGACCCCGCCAGCCCAGACCCGTATTCAGGGCAAGACCATGGGCACCTACTATGTGGTGACCCTGAGCGATAGCTACCCCGGTGGGGAGCCCTCCCTCAAAAGCGATGTAGAGAGTCTGCTGGCCCGGATGAACAAGGAGATCTCCACCTACGATCCCGACTCCCTCATCTCCCGATTCAATCAGGGGCCCGCCAATACCCCGTTTGCCATCCCGCCCGCCATGGCCATCATAGTCCAGCAGGGGATTGATGCCGGTAAGCTGACCGATGGCAAGCTGGATGTGACCGTGGGGCCTCTGGTCAATCTGTGGGGATTTGGCCCGGACAAACGCCCGGTCAAGCGACCCGATGAGGCGGCCATCGCCGCCGCCCGCCACAAGGTGGGCATCGACAAGCTGACCCTGACCCCGCAAGGGGATCACTTCCTGCTCGAAAAAACGATCCCGGATCTCTATCTCGACCTCTCCACCCTGGGCGAAGGGGCTGCATCGGATGAAATCGCCGCCCTGCTCGAGGGCAAGGGGGTACACAACTACCTGATCGAAGTGGCCGGTGCGGTGCGCAGCAAGGGCAACAACAGCAAGGGTTCACCGTGGAGAGTGGCCATCGTCGAACCTTCCGATCAGCCGGGAGCGTTTTCCGATATCGTCATCCCCAACGGTATGGCGCTCAGCACCGCAGGCAGCTATCGCAACTACTACGAGATAGATGGACAGCGTTACTCCCATATCATCGACCCCGCCACCGGCCAGCCTGTCACCCACAAGCTGGTCTCCGCCAGCGTGATCACCCCGACCGCGCTTGAGGCTGACGCCCTCGATACCGCGCTGATGGTGATGGGGCCCGAAGCGGGTATGGCATTTGCCAAACAGCACAAGCTGGCGGTCTATCTCATCATCAAGACCGAACAGGGGTTCAAGGCCAAGTACACGCCCCAATTCGCCCACTATCTGGCGAAGCAACCGACAGAAAAGCACTGATAAACAGAAGGCCCCGATAACGGGGCCTTCTCATTACGGTTGATGATGAACTTGTCACGGGCTATTCGATGGTCACCCGGTGAGGGGCTGGCGTTTCCACCTGCTTGGGCAGTTGCAACGTGAGGATACCGTTCTCGAACCTGGCGCTGACCTTGTCCAGCGCCACCTCGACCGGCAACTCCAGAGTGCGTGAAACACTGCCAAAATAGCGTTCACTGCGCAGTGTTCGCTCATCCTTGTTCTGGCTGTCAAACTGGCGGATCTCCGCTTTCAGCGTCACCTGTTTACCATGGATATCCACATGGATGTCCTCTTTGGCAACCCCCGGCAACTCGGCTTGCAGCACATAGTTGCCATCGCTCTCCTTCAAATCCAGCCTGATCTGGCTCGGCAAGGGGTCCCCGTGCAAGGGGCGAATATAGAAGCCGGACGCCATATCGCGAAACAGGTCATCGAACAGACTGGTACGGCTTGGTAGCAAACTCATCTCTGATCCCTCCGTGATTCATGGACTAACAGAGGCAGGCCCTGATACCTGCCTGATGGGGCCTATATGTGACCGGGGCTTGTCGTTGCCCCCTCTATCAGTCTAAAAAGTGTGCCGCGTGCTGCCACCCCATCTGAGCTTTATTTGATATGGATCAACCACATCGCCCTGGCCACCAGGCACAGAGCGTGACATGGAAACTGAAAGTTGCGTGACAAAAGCACATTGATTGCCACTTGACACGCTTTGGTGGCACACTTTCTCCCATCAACCCGTAGCGCCTCGACCCAGAACAATGCAGACACCGGAAAACGCGTCAGAAAAGAAGAGCCCTGCCAAGCCACAACGCATTCTGATGGTCAATGAGCAGCGCTCGTTTCAGGTGATGATGAAGGCGATGCTGCTCAATCTGGGTATCAGCAACATCACCTACTCCAATACCGCCGAGGATGCGCGACGCCGCTGCCAGAAGGGCAGCTTCGATATCTATCTCATTGATTACGATCTGGGGATTGGCGAGAACGGGCGGCAGCTGCTGGAGAGCCTGCGGGATCAGAAGCTCATTCCGCCCCAGAGCGTGGTGATCATGGTGAGTGGCGACAGCTCTCGCGCCATGGTGCTGAGCGCGCTGGAAGCCGAGCCCGACGAATACCTGATGAAGCCCTTCTCCCAGGAGCAGTTCTCGTTTCGCCTCAAGCGGGCCCTCGCCCGGCGCAACGCCCTGGCCAGCGTCTTTACTGCGCTGGCTGATAACAATCTGGCGACCCTCATTACCGCCTGTGCCGAGCGGGCTGATGCTGTCCCCCGTTTTGCCAACTACTGCCGCTGCCTGCAAGCTGATACCCACCTCAAGCTGGGTCAGGCACAAGAAGCACGCGCCCTGATGCGCCAGCTGCTGGCCGGGCAGGAGAACAGCTGGGCCCGCCTGACACTGGGCAAGGCGTGCAATACTCTGGGACTTCATGAAGAAGCGGTCAGCCATCTGCAGGCGACCCTCAAAAATACCCCGCTGATGGTGGAAGCACACCTCTGGCTGGCGGAATCCCAACTCGCCCTCGGCAACGATGAACTGGCACAACAAGAACTTAGACGAGCGGTGGATATCTCCCCCCAATCGGTGCAGCTCTCCCGTCGGCTGGCGGAAGTGTGCCTGCTACGCCACGACTACGCTCAGGCCAAGGATGTGCTGCTGTCGCTGATCGATCTGTCGCGTAACTCGATCCACCGAACCCCCCACTATCTGGGTGCCTATATCCAGACCCTGACCCTCTACGCCCTCAACAGCAACGACAGCTATCATATCGCCAACCTGCAAAAGCAGGTCAACTCGGCCCTGTCGCGCATCCGCGATTCGCTGATGATGTCGGAGTTCAACTACCCGGTATTCGAGCAAATCTGTCAGGCCCGAGTGCAAATTGCGCTGGGGGAGCTGCTCAAGGGCAAGAAGATGCTCTATCGCGCCAACCAGAACTGGCTTGATGAACCGGCCACCATGCCCCCTGCCCTGCTTGGCGAAACCATCCTCGCCCTCTATCAGCTCGGCGAGTTCGAATATGCCGAGAGCCTGCAGGGACTGCTGGCAAAGGATGAAGACCGGCTGCTTACTACCTGCATTCAGGCAACCCGTGATGATAAAACGGTGCTGGAGCGGCGTCAGCGCTACCAGCAGCTCAACGATCTGGGGATCAAGGCCTATCAGAGCGGCGAGCTGGAACAGGCGCTCGGTCACTTTCGCGAGGCGCTGCGCCGGGCCCCCGCCAATACCGGTGCCGCCCTCAACAAGATCCAGGTGTTGCTGCAACTGATGCAGAAAAACCGCAAAAGCCCGGAGTTTGGTATCGAGTGCAAAGACACCCTGGACGTGCTCGACGGCATCCCCCTCAACCCGGCTCAGCAGGAGCGTTTTCGCAAGCTGCGTCAGGAGTTTAACCAGTTCAACTAAGACGCCGTCACGCCCCCTTTTCCCGCCTATGCTGAAACCAGTACGGTAATGCGAGGGAAGCGAAGATGGCGATGTGTCGTTATCTGGTGGCCGATGGCCGCCACTGCAGTGAAGAAGCTGGCGAGCACGATCTTTGCAAGTGGCATGATCCCCATGGACCTCATCAGGAAGCCCGCACCGCCGAGGCGCTCGAACAATACGTTCGCGCTGGCGGTCTATGTCACGGCCTGCAGCTGTCACGGGCCAATCTGGCTGGCCTCAATCTGGTCAACAAGGAGTCCGATCAGGGATTCTTGCTAGAGCAGTGCAACCTCTATCGCGCCAACCTGCGCGGGGGTCACCTCTACGGCCTGCGCATGAAAGGGGGCAGCCTGATGAAGGCCGATCTCAGTGATGCCAACCTCCAGTGCGCCACCCTCGATGACGTCAATCTGCTCGGCATCCGCTGGCACAACACCCGGCTCGACAACATGCAGACCGGCAAACGGGTGATGCAGGATCGCAAGGGGCGCCGTGAACGGGATCCCAAACAGGCGCGCATCTGGTTCAAGGAGGCGGAAGAGACCTACCGGGATCTACGCAAAGCCTCCGAGGCGCAGGGGATCTTCACCATGTCCGGCAACTATATCCAGCAAGAGCTCACCATGCGCCGCCTGCAACTGCCGTTCTGGTCGACCCAGCGCTTCACCTCCTGGGTGGTCGATCTCTTCTGTGGCTATGGCGAGGCTCCGATGCGGGTGGTGCTCTTCTCGTTGCTGCTCATCTTCATCTGCAGCATTTTTTACTTCTTCTGCGGCCTTAACTTCGCGGGCAATCATCTTATATACCGACCAGAAGCCTCTCTTGAAGAGAACGCCATCTTCCTGCTGGAGTGCCTCTACTACAGCGTGGTCACCTTCACCACCCTGGGTTATGGCGACTTCACTCCGGTCGGGCTTTCCAGGATCTTTGCCGCCTTTGAAGCCTTTACCGGCAGCTTCACACTGGCGCTGTTTGTGGTGGTATTCGTCAAAAAGATGACCCGCTGACACCTCTGCCCACCCCGCGGTGCCTGCCACTGATGCAGGCCCGCGGCCAAACTTGCATCCACCGCCGATTCCTAGTCCAATAGCGACTTATAAAAATGACATGAGCATCCCGGACATGAAGATCATCTCTTTCAATATCAACGGCCTGCGCGCCCGTCTGCACCAGTTGCAAGCCATCATCGACAAGCACCAGCCCGATGTGATCGGCCTGCAGGAAATCAAGGTCCATGACGAGGCCTTCCCGCTGGCCGATGTGGAGGCCATGGGCTATCACGTAGCGTTTCACGGCCAGAAGGCTCACTACGGGGTCGCCATCATGAGCAAGCAGAAACCGGTCAAGGTGGAGAAAGGCTTCCCCACCGATGACGAAGAGGCCCAGCGCCGGATGATCATGGCCACCTTCGAGCGCGAAGACGGCTCTCTCATCAAGGTAATGAACGGCTACTTCCCGCAGGGTGAAAGCCAGGATCACGAGACCAAGTTCCCGGCCAAGCAGAAGTTCTACGAGGATCTGCAGCACTATCTCGAGACCAACCACACCCCGGACGACCAGCTGGTGCTGATCGGAGATATGAATATCTCCCCCACCGATCTCGACATCGGTATCGGCGAAGCGAACCGCAAGCGCTGGCTGCGGGATGGCAAGTGCTCCTTCCTGCCCATCGAGCGGGAGTGGATGGAACGGCTGAAAGGGTTCGGTCTCACCGACACCTTCCGCGCCGCCAACCCCACCGAGTGCGAGCGATTCTCCTGGTTTGACTACCGCTCCAAGGGCTTTGACGAGAACCGTGGCCTGCGCATCGACCTCATCATGGCCTCCGATGCTCTCAAGGACAGCGTGACCGAGACCGGCATCGATTATGAGCTGCGCGGCATCGAGAAACCCTCAGATCACGCCCCCATCTGGGCCTGCTTTGCCTGACAGACCTGATAGTGGGGGCATTTGACGCCCCCACTGTGACCCAGCCCCCACTTCCCTCGCTTTTTCCTTCTTATAATTCCTTTGGGCCCCGCATCCAGCCATGACAACGCCGAAAGATACCTGCTGGCCTGTTATCGCCTGTCGCTGCCCCGTCTACAACCTGCCGTCATGTTCTGACAACTTTCACTGTCGAGCAGCTTGGGTTCAATATTCGTGCTCTATCATTAAAAACTATCAGTAATCCAATAAGTTAAATTTGTAACCATGCAGTTAACCATGTTCATGAAGAGAAAGGGTGGGCGCGGCAATCGTGCACCATCCCACAGGAGTATGATGATGAAGGTGCAATCCGTCAGGGAAGAGATGTTAAAACGCGGCTGGATCGCTCTGGCTCTAGCCAGTGCCCTGACCGCCTGTGGTGATAAACCAACTGCCGGAGCTCAGGCGCTGCCGCCGGTCCCCGTAGTGGTGGCAGAGGTCAAGCTGACCGATGTGCCGCTCACCACCGAGATGGTGGGTGAAACCGCCGGTTTTCGCGAGATCGATGTGCGATCACGAGTCAGTGGCATCCTGCTCAAGCGCACCTACATCGAAGGTCAGCCGGTTACCGCCGGCCAGGAGCTGTTTCTGATCGACCCCGAGCCCTACAAGGTGGCGCTGGAGCAGGCCAAAGGGACCCTGGCTCAGGAGCAGGCTCGCCTCAACAAGGCCCGCGCCGATCGGGATCGCATCATCCCGCTGTTCAAACGCCAAGTAGTGAGTCGCAAGGACTATGACGATACTATTGCCAACTACGAGGCTGCCATCGCCAGTCACCAGGCCGCCCAGGCCAAGGTGAAGGAGGCCGAGCTGAATCTCAGCTATACCAAGGTCACCGCCCCCATCAACGGCATGGCGAGCAAGAGCTCCCAGTCCGAGGGGAGCCTTATCTCCACCAGCGGCGACAACGGCCTGCTCACTACCATCACCCAGTTTGATCCGCTCTATGTCAACTTCTCCTACTCGGAGCAGGATCGCCTCAACTTCGAAAACTCGGTAAAGAAAGGGGTGATTGAGGCGAAGGATGCCACCACCTGGCGCACCCATATTCGTCTGGCCGATGGCTCTGTCTACCCTGAAGCGGGCAAGCTCAACTTCTCCGACAACCGGGTCGATCCCCAGACCGGCACCATCCGGGCCCGTGCCATCTTCGACAACAAGGATGGCGTGCTGCTGCCCGGCCAGTTTGTCCGCATGACCATCGATCTTGGCCTGCGCAAGAACGCCATCGTGGTACCGCCCCGCGCCATCATCCAGTCTCAGGCTGACCGCATGGTGATGGTGGTGGATGCAGAGAACAAGGTGATGCCCCGCCCGGTCAAGCTGGGCCCGGTGGTCGCCGAGGGGGTACTGATCGACAGTGGCCTCAATGCCGGTGATCGTTACATCGTCGAAGGGTTGATGAAGGCCCGCCCCGGTGCCGTGGTGAAACCTGTCTCTGCCGACGAGATGAAAGCCATCACCGCCAAGATGGTCAGCCACTCAGCGGCCAAGTAAGGAGCTCGTATGTTTTCCAGGTTTTTTATCGAGCGTCCCATCTTCGCCAGCGTGATTTCCATCATTATCGTGCTGGGTGGATTGGCGGCAATGCGATCGCTCCCCATCGAGCAGTACCCCCAGATCACCCCGCCGGTGGTCTCGGTGACAGCCTTCTATCCGGGCGCCACCCCCGAGGTGATCTCCCAGACTGTCGCCGCACCGCTGGAGCAGCAGATCAACGGCGTCGAGCGGATGATCTATATGCAGTCGGGATCGGCCTCCAACGGCCAGATGAACCTCAACGTCTACTTCGAGATCGGCACCGATCCGGATCAGGCCACTATCAACGTCAACAACCGGGTCTCGGCCGCCATGGCCCAGTTGCCGGAAGAGGTGAAAAAGCAGGGGGTCACAGTCAAGAAGAAATCGACCTCCATCCTGCAGGTGGTCACCCTCCAGTCGCCGAACGGCTCGTTTGATACCACCTATCTGTCGAACTATGCCCTGCTCAACATCATCGACGAGCTCAAGCGGATTCCCGGCATCGGTGATACCACCTTGTTTGGCGGTACCGACTATGCCATGCGTATCTGGCTGCGGCCGGATCGGCTGGCACAGCTCGAACTCACCCCGAGCGATGTGATTAGCGCCATCCGCGAGCAGAACACCCAGTTTGCGGCAGGCAAGATCGGCGCTCAGCCCACCTCGACCCCCATCGACTTCACCTACACGGTGCAGACCAAGGGTCGCCTTGAAGATGTGAAAGAGTTCCAGAACATCATCGTCCGCTCCATGCCCGATGGCTCCAAGATCCGGGTCCGCGATGTCGCCCGGGTCGAGCTGGGGGGCAAGGATTATGATCTGGTGGCCCGCGCCAACGGCAAACCGGCCATCGGTATCGCTACCTATCTGCAGCCCGGTGCCAACGCCGTAGCAGTCGCCGATGCGGTGCACACCACCATGGAGCGGCTCAAGGAGCGCTTTCCGCAGGATATCGAGTACCAGATCCCTTACGACACCACAGAGTTTGTGAAGATCTCCATCGAAGAGGTGGTACACACCCTGTTCGAGGCGATCGTGCTGGTGTTCGTGGTAGTCTACCTGTTCCTGCAGAACTTCCGCGCCACCCTGATCCCCTGTATCGCGGTGCCAGTGTCGCTCATCGGGACCTTCGCCGGCATGCTGGTGCTCGGTTTCTCCATCAACCTGCTGACCCTGTTCGGCATGGTGCTCGCCATCGGTATCGTGGTGGATGACGCCATCGTGGTGCTCGAGAACGTCGAGCGGATCATGAGCGAGAAGAAGTGCTCCGCCAAGGAAGCGGCCATCCTCGCCATGCAGGAGGTCTCCGGCCCGGTGGTCGCCATCGTGCTGGTGCTCTGCGCCGTGTTTCTGCCGGTCGCCTTTATGGGTGGTATGACGGGTGTGATGTACAAGCAGTTCGCCATCACGGTTGCGGTCTCGGTCGCCATCTCGGGTCTGGTGGCACTGACCCTGTCGCCGGCCCTGTGCGCCGTGTTGCTGAAAGAGGGACACCACAAACCGGCCCGTTTCTTCGTCTGGTTCAACGAAAAATTTGACCAGCTGACTCGCGGCTATGTACGGGGTGTTGCCTTCCTGAACCGCCGGGTGGGGGTCGCCTTTGCCATCATCGCCGTGCTGATCCTCTCCATCTACGGTCTCTTCCTGAAAGTGCCGGGCGAGCTGGTACCAAACGAAGATCAGGGCTACCTCATCTCAGCTGTCATGCTGCCGGATGCCGCCGCCATGAGCCGGACTCAGGCGGTGGCGGATCAGTTCGACAAGATCGCCATGGCCAATCCCAATGTGAAGGATGTCATCACCTTCTCGGGCTTCGACATCCTCTCCAATGCCATCATCAGCAACAGTGGCCTCACCTTCATTACCCTGAAGGACTGGAGCGAGCGCAAGGGGTCTGGTCAGGACTCTTTCGAACTGGCCAAAACCCTGCAGGGGATGAGCCTGATGGGGCTGGCTGACGGCTTCGTTGCCTCCTTCAACCCGCCCCCCATCCAGGGGATGTCCACCACCGGCGGACTGGAAGGCTACCTGCAAAACCGTGGGTCCGGCAGTGCCCAGGAGTTTTCGGGCGAAGTACAGCGCTTCCTCGCCGTAGCCAAGGAGCGCCCCGAGTTTGCCAGTGTCACATCCACATTCCGTGCCAATGTGCCGCAGGTCTATCTCGACCTGGATCGCGAGAAAGCCAAGGCGCTGGGGCTGCCGATCAATGCGGTGTTCGACACCATGCAGGCCACCTTCGGTCAGGTCTATGTCAACGACTTCAACCAGTTCGGGCGAACCTACCGGGTACAGTTGCAGTCCGAAGCAGACTACCGCGCCAAGAAGAGCGATATCCGCAACGTCTACGTGCGTTCCAACACAGGCGAGATGATCCCGCTCAGCAGCCTGGTGACGGTCCGTGATGCCACTGGCCCCGAGCTGGTAGAGCGTTTCAACATCTTCCAGGCGGCCAAGATCATGGCGCAGCCGGCACCCGGCTACAGCTCGGGTCAGGCGATCGCAGCACTGGAAGAGGTGGCCAACAGCACCCTTGGCAACGATGCCAAGCTGGAGTGGACCGGTTCCGCTTATCAGGAGAAGGCCTCTGCCGGTAGCGCAGGCATGGCGTTCGGTTTCGGTATTGTGATGATCTTCCTCATTCTGGCCGCCCAGTATGAGCGCTGGAGCCTGCCGTTTGCGGTGATAACCGCCGTGCCGTTCGCCCTGTTCGGCGCTCTGCTGGCCACCTGGCTGGTGGGTCTGACCAACAACGTCTACTTCCAGATCGGGCTGGTGACGCTCGTCGGGCTGGCGGCCAAGAACGCCATCCTGATCGTGGAATTCGCGGTGATGAAGCACGAAGAGGGGATGAGCCTCATCGAGTCGACACTGGAGGCGGCGCGTCTGCGTTTCCGTCCCATAGTCATGACCTCGCTGGCCTTTATCCTCGGCTGTGTGCCACTGGTCACCTCCAGCGGGGCCGGGGCGGCGAGCCGTCATGCCCTTGGCTGGCCGGTCATCGGCGGCATGCTGGCCGCGACCTTTATCGCCATCTTCTTTATCCCGCTCTTCTTCCGCCTCATCATGCGAGGCTCGGAAAAAGGAGCTAAGCAGTAAGGCTGAGCCTGTTCGCTGATAACCCCTACCCCCGCATCTGCGGGGGTATTTTTTATCTCTTCCCCCCTCATGATGCCTGCGAGCGCACCTTGACCTTATCCCTGTGGCAAGGTTTACAGTCCAACCATCTGATCCAGAAGGATATCCAGTTTGTCACTCATCCAGCTTGCTGCAAGATTGCCCTGCGTTGCTCTGGCCCGGCTGTTGCTGGCGCTGCTGCTCGTGTGCAATCTGACCCTCTGCATCAGCTGGCATGGTTCTCCCCTCTCCTCCGAAACGAGCCCAAACAGGGCCCTGCCAATGATGATGTTCGATTCATCGATGGTGATGGCGGATGACGAGATCTCTCATGCGATGCCCGCCATGGATCACCCAGGCGATGGCATGACCTTCTCCTGCCATCAGGGAAAAGATGGGTCAGTCATGGGTGATGAGTGCCAGATGCAAACTGGCGTCAATGCCCTCTCCTTCGGCGCGATGGCTCTGCTGGGGATACTGGTCGCCCTGCTGATCTTCCCCCTGCTGCTTGGCAACAACTTCTCAGCGTCACTGCTTGATAACTGGTTGCGGGATCCCTTCCTGCGCTCCCGTGGTACCCATCCCCCCTCCTGGCCACGCCGACACCTGATGCTGTCGGTGCTGCGCCACTAGAAAGCGCTTCTCTTGCGGCAGTGGCAAGCCTCGGCTTGCCCGTTTCCTGCCGCCTTGCCTGACCCTGTGCCCCGGCCAAACCGGCCCGCTCACAGGGAGCCGTGCGCGCTGATACAGCTGCGCCCCGTTTGCCGCCAATACCTCGGGTGATGCCTTGTCCATCTCCCATCAGGCGGCCTGCACAAGAGAAGAGATATGATGTCACTTGTCCCTGTTACCGGCCTTATCGCCGCCAAAAACCTTGCCACCCAGCCATTAAGTGGAGGTGTGCGATGAGCCAGAAACTGCTGGTATCGGCCCTGCTGCTCGCCCTCAGCGCCGGTGGCGGCTACTGGGCCGCCAAACAGACCACAACTGGCACTGCAGCCAAGGAGAAGACGCCGCTCTACTGGGTCAACCCCATGGATCCGCGCGACAAGCGAGATGCCCCAGCCAAGGACAACATGGGGATGGACTTTATCCCCGTCTATGAGGAAAAACAGGGCGGCTCACCGGGCACAGTCACCATCAGCCCCGAGATCCAGCAGAACCTGGGGGTACGGCTCGCCAAGGTGGAGAAGCTCCCCATCCACCAGCAGATCGAGACGGTGGGCTACGTCGGCTATGACGAGGACAGGCTGGAGGCGGTCAACGCCCGCATGGCAGGCTGGATCCGCACCCTCGCTATCAAGAGCGAGGGGCAGCAGGTGAGCAAGGGGAGCCTGATTTACGAGCTCTACGCCCCGGATCTGGTCAACGCCCAGCACGAGTACCTGCTGGCCCTCAACACCGCCAACCCGCTGCTGCTGCGCGCCGCCGAGGGCAAGCTCAAGTCCCTGCAGGTGCCGGCGGATCAGATTGCGGCCCTCAAGCGCACCCGTCAGGTGCAGGAGACGGTGCGTATCTATGCCCCCAGCAGCGGCTATGTCTCCGAGCTGAAGGTGCGCGAAGGCCAGTATGTTGAGCCCGCTGCGGCGCTCTTTAACATCAGCACCCTCAAACAGGTGTGGGTGAGTGCAGAGGTGTTCGAGCGCCAGGCGGCCCAGCTGAAGGTGGGCGATCTGGTCACCATGACCCTCGACTATGCCCCCGGTCGCAGTTGGCAAGGTAAGGTGGATTACCTCTACCCGACTCTGGATGCTGCCACCCGCACTCTCAAGGTGCGGCTGCGCTTCGCCAACCCGGACGAGTTTCTGAAACCCAACATGTTCGCCAAGGTGACGATTCAGGCGGGCAAGGGAGAGCCGCAACTGGTGGTACCGAGCGAAGCGGTGATCCGCACCGGCAGTCAGGATCGGCTGGTGCTGGCGCTGGGGGATGGCAGCTTCAAGTCGGTGGCCGTCACTCTCGGCCCCCAGTTTGGCGACAAGGTCGCCATCAAGGCGGGGGTGGAAGCGGGTGACAGCATAGTCAGCTCGGCCCAGTTCCTGCTCGACTCGGAATCGGCCATCGATTCGGACTTCCAGCGTATGACGGCGGTACGCCCCGCTCAGGTGTGGACCCAGGGCGAGGTTGAAAGCATCGATCTGGCCAAACGTACCCTGATGGTCTCCCACCAGCCCATCCCCGAGTGGCAGTGGCCCGCCATGGAGATGGAGTTCACCGTCGCCGACGGGGTCGATATCAGCAAGCTGGTCGAGGGGCAGAACCTGCACCTGCAGGTGATGCAGGAGGGGGATGAGTACCGCGTCACCAACATCCATCAGGAGAAGGCAACCGCTACTGACGGTGACGCCAAGCCTGCGTCGGATGAGATGGAAGGCATGGACCATAGCCAGCATCAAATGGCGATGCCCGAGGTGGAGAAGAAGTCATGATCCCTGCCATCATTCGCTGCCTAGCAGGCAACCGCTCTCCGCTCTCTCTACTTGGTGAGAAAGGAGTTCAATCATGATTCCGTCGATTATTCGCTGGTCGGTGGGCAACCGCTTTCTGGTGCTGCTGTTGACCCTCATGCTCACCGCCTGGGGGCTCTGGTCGGTCAAACAGACCCCGGTGGACGCCCTGCCGGATCTCTCCGACGTGCAGGTGATCATCAAGACCTCCTATCCGGGCCAGGCGCCCCAAGTAGTTGAGGATCAGGTCACCTACCCGCTCACCACCGCCATGCTGGCGGTGCCGGGGGCCACCACGGTGCGCGGCTACTCCTTCTTCGGCGACTCCTTCGTCTATGTGCTGTTTGACGACAACACCGACCTCTACTGGGCCCGCGCCCGGGTGCTGGAGTATCTGAGCCAGGTTGCGCCCAACCTGCCCGCCTCAGCCCGCCCCCAGCTCGGCCCCGATGCCACCGGGGTGGGCTGGGTCTATCAGTACGCGTTGGTGGACAGAACCGGCAAGCATGACCTCAGCCAGCTCACCTCGCTGCAGAACTGGTTCCTCAAGTACGAGTTGCAGACGGTGAACGGGGTCTCCGAGGTCGCCACCGTCGGCGGCATGGTGCGCCAGTATCAGGTGCGGGTCGACCCGGACAAGCTGCGCGCCTACGGCATCCCGCTCTCCCTTATCGAGACCGCTATCAAACAGGGCAATCAGGAGACAGGCGCTTCCGTCATCGAGATGGCGGAAGCGGAGTACATGGTGCGCTCCAACGGCTATCTCAAGAGCGTCGAGGATCTGAAGCAGATCCCGCTCGGCACCACTGTGCGCGGCGCCCCGCTGCTGCTGGGGGATGTGGCAGATGTGGTCACCGGTCCCCAGATGCGGCGCGGCATCGCCGAGCTCAACGGCGAAGGGGAAGTGGTAGGCGGCATCATCGTGATGCGCTATGGCGAGAATGCCCAGCACACCATCGACGGGGTCAAGGCGCGGCTGGCTCAGCTGAAAAGCAGCCTGCCAGAGGGGGTGGAGATCGTCACCGTCTACGATCGCTCCGACCTTATCCAGCGCGCCATCGACAACCTCTCCGGCAAGCTGGTAGAGGAGTTCGCCGTGGTGGTACTGGTCTGCCTCGCCTTCCTGTTCCACCTGCGCTCCTCACTGGTGGTAGTCATCTCCTTGCCCATCGCCATCCTGACCGCCTTTATCGTGATGCACCTGCAGGGGATCAACGCCAACATTATGTCGCTCGGCGGCATCGCCATCGCCATCGGCGCCATGGTGGACGGCGCCATCGTGATGATCGAGAACGTCCACAAGCACATGGAGCGGGAGGCGCTCACCGACAAGAACCGCTGGCGGATCATCACCGAGGCGAGCATAGAAGTGGGCCCCGCCATCTTCTTCTCCCTGCTCATCATCACCATCAGCTTCCTGCCGGTGTTCGCGCTGGAGGCGCAGGAGGGGCGGATGTTCCACCCGCTCGCCTACACCAAGACCTATGCCATGGCGGCGGCGGCCGGGCTCGCCATCACGCTCGTGCCGGTGATCATGGGCTACTTTATCCGTGGCAAGGTGCTGGCGGAGCAGGCCAACCCGCTCAACCGCTGGCTGAGCCTGGGCTATGTGCCACTGCTCAAAGCCGTCTTGGCTCGTCCGAAAACCACCCTGGCCATCGCCGCCGTGGTGACGGTGGCGGGCTTCTGGCCGCTCAAGTACCTGGGCTCCGAGTTCATTCCGCCGCTGGACGAGGGGGACATCATGTATATGCCCACCACCGCAGCCAATATCTCGGTGGGCAAGGCGCGGGAGATTTTGCAGCAGACCGACAAGCTCATTCGTACCGTGCCCGAGGTGCAGAACGTGTTCGGCAAGGCGGGCCGCGCCGAATCAGCCACCGACCCTGCGGATCTGGTGATGATGGAGACCAGCATCCAGCTCAAACCCCGCGATCAGTGGCGCCCCGGCATGACCCCGGAGAAGCTCAAAGAAGAGCTCGACTCCCTCATCCGCTTCCCCGGCCTCACCAACGCCTGGGTGCCCCCCATCAAGACCCGCATCGACATGCTGGCCACCGGCATCAAGACCCCGGTCGGCATCAAGATTGCAGGGCCCGATCTCAAGGTGATCCAGCAGCTCGGCCAGCAGCTGGAACAGATCGTCGGCAAGGTGGAGGGCGCCTCATCGGTCTACGCCGAGCGGGTCGCCGGTGGCCGCTACGTCAAGGTGGACATCGACCGGCTGAAAGCGGCCCGCTACGGCCTCAACATCGCCGACGTGCAGGCGGTGCTCGCCACCGCAGTGGGCGGCATGGAGGTGGGCCAGACCATCGAGGGGCGCGAGCGCTACCCCATCAACCTGCGCTACCCCCAGAGCTATCGCGACTCGGTAGCCAGCCTCGAGCTGCTGCCGCTGGTGACCCCGAGCGGCGCGCGCATCGCGTTGGCGGACGTGGCACGGGTCTACATCAGCGACGAAGCCCCCATGCTGCGCAGTGAGAATGCGCGGCTCAACGGCTGGGTCTACGTCGACATTCGCGGCCGCGATATCGGCTCCTTCGTCGATGAGGCCAAGGCCGAGGTGAACAAACAGCTGGTGCTGCCGGCGGGCTACGCCCTCACCTGGTCTGGCCAATACGAGTACATGGAGCGGGCCAAGGCGCGCCTCGCCTACGTGGTGCCATTAACCGTCGCCATTATCGTGCTGCTGCTCTATCTGGCTTTTCGCCGCGTTCAGGAGGTACTGCTCATTCTCACCACCTTGCCGCTGGCGGTGGTGGGGGGGATCTGGACCCTCTGGCTGCTCGACTTCAACCTGTCAGTCGCCGTAGGTGTTGGCTTTATTGCCCTGGCTGGGGTGGCGGTGGAGACCGGCGTCTTGATGCTGGTCTACCTCAACCATGCCTGGGATGACCTCGTGACCAGCGGCAAGCCGGACAAGGCGGGGCTGCACCAGGCGGTGATCCACGGCGCCGCCCTGCGCCTGCGCCCCAAGATGATGACGGTGGTGACCATTATCGCCGGCCTGTTGCCCATCATGTGGAGCCATGGCACCGGCTCCGAGGTGATGCAGCGCATCGCCGCCCCCATGATCGGCGGCATGGTGAGCGCGCTGGTGCTGACCCTACTGGTGCTGCCTGCGGCCTACTACCTGTGGCGCAGTCACAGCCTTGGCAAGGGCGCGAACCCGCAATCCGAATAACCCGATTTCACGATCCATATTGACTGAACGATAAGGAAACCATCATGAACTACAAAACGCTGACCCTGACCCTGCTGCTCGGCCTTGCCACCCACACCAACCTGCAAGCCGAAGAGATGATGCACCATGAAGGGCACGATATGAGTCAGACGGGTGAGATGAGCGAACAGGCCGCAATGGTGATGACCAAGGGGGTCATTACCCGCCTCGATGAGGGGAGCGGCAAAGTCGGCATCAAGCACGAGGCGATCGAGAACCTCAAGATGCCCCCCATGACCATGGTCTTTCGAGTGGCAGATCCGGCCCTGCTCCAGGATCTGAAGGTGGGGGATGCGGTGCGCTTTCACGCCGAGAACCCGGCCGGCAAGCTCACCGTGACCGCCATCCAGAAAGAGTAAGCGGAGTCATTTCAATAAAAGACGGCGGGATCATCCCGCCGTTTTCTTTTACTGCACCATCGGCTACTGCACCATCCGCCGAGTGGCGTCCTCAGTCGTACGGATAAGCCTGAGCGATATTCGCCTGAGCTATCCCTAGCAACTGAACAGACATGTCCTGCAACACATAGAGGTCGCGGCGACGGGTCCAGGGTTGATCGGATTGCTCGTCATACCAGACGGGCAGTTCGATACCCTCCGGGGCATGGCTCGCCACTTTGCGGGCACGGCAGGTGATGATACAGCGTTTGACGTGGTCGCGATGACCGATAACGGCCGCCGTGCCGAGGGCGGCTGCCTCTCCACCGGCATAATCCCTGACGATGGCCTCCACCACCCCGTCCGTGCTGAGGTAGACCAGCTTGCCCTCATCATCCCAGTAAGGCTCGATGGATATGACATCACGGGCCGGGATATCGGGATAGCGGGCCGAGTCGAGGAAGCGGGCGATCTCCCACTGCACGTACATGGGCACCGGCTTTTGCCGATAGAGGGCCGCGCAGCAGGCGGCCAGCGCCTCGTTCATGGGACCGGGCTCGGCCAGTTCATCCGGGTTGCCCGAGGCGTTGGGGCGGTTGCCGAAGGCAAAGGCGATGACGCAGTGGGCCTGGTCGATAGCGACCCGGGACGGGGTCATGTTGAAGCAGGCCTCCTCGATGAAGGGGGCCAGCTGGCGGGCCGTCTGCTCGTCGTGCAGCTCGGCGCTCAGCCGGTCGGTCAGGGTGGTGCGAAAATCCGCCGCACTCCCCTGGCTGTCATTGCTGCTGTTGCAGCCGGTGAGGGTGGCGACCAGGGGGGTACTCAACAGCCCCAGGGTGACTCTACGTCGACTCTCGTTCATTTAGATTCCTCTTTGGTAGCAAGCACTTAACGGGAACAAGCAGCAATTAACCCTTGACCCAATAAACGCTCATACCATACGGAAAAATGGGGGCGACAAAAGCCATACCGCGAGGCTCGTACCCAGAACGTGCAGCAATTCACACATTAATCAATAAACGAAAGCACTCTTTTGCGAATGAGCCAATAAAAGAAATTAACATCCACTTTAATGAACCACTGATAGATACTCTATCTGTGGTTCATTCGCACAGATTTCATCCCTGAGATAACGCGCTCGTTCAGCTGCGGGTGGTCAGCAACTGCTCCACATCCTCGATCACCTTGAGGGCCGCCTGCGGGCCGCCGCTGGAGGTCCAGAGCGACCCGTCCACGGCGCCAAAGCGCTTGGCCTTAATCACCGGCAGCTGCTGGAACGCCGGGGTCTGCTCCGCCTGACGCATGGCATCCACCGCATCACCGGTGGCGCTCAGGGTGCCGACAACCAGCCAGTCGGCATCCAGCAGATTGAGGGACTCCAGACTGAGCGCCGGTGAGTGGGGTGCGCCAGTACCCTGCTGCTTGCTTGGGCGTACCAGCCCCATCGACTCCACTACGCTGCTGGCAAAGGTGCCCTGATACATAAAGCTCGGCCCCTTGGGGTTCCAGCGCACTATGCTGATGCTCTCCCCCTGATGCTTGGCCAGCTTGCTGCGAGCCTGAGTCAACCGCTCGGCATACTGCAGCAAGAAAGTATCCCCTTGCTGGTCGCGGTTAAGGGTGTGGGCGGTGCGGCGGAAGCTATCCTGCCATGGCTCACCCCACTTACTGGTCACCACGGTCGGCGCGATCTCCCCCAGCAAGGTCAGCAGCTCGGGACGGGTCTGGCCGGTCAGGATAAGGTCAGGCTCCAGCGCAATCAGCGACTCCAGATTGGGGCTGTCGAGATCACCGATCACCTGGATACCCATGCCCGCCTTGTTCAGCAAATAGCGGGGCAAAGTGGGTTGACCACGGCCATTGACGGCGCCGATGGGGGTCAGCCCCAGAGTCAGGGTGCTATCGAGTTCAAGCTCGCTCAGCACCACCACCCGCGTTGGCTGGACTGGCACCTGCACCTTCTGGCCAAACGCATCAGTCACTTCACGCATATCCTGCGCCTGAACCAGCGGCGCAGCCAGCATCAGGATGGCTGCAGCCAGGGCGGCAAAACGCTTCATCATCTCACTCCTTCTCGTTGCACGGCCCGGATAATCGGCCGCGTGAATACACTCGGTGGGCCAACAGAGCAGGCCCATATGACTCAACTCGCCGAACGCAGGGCGCGGCTATGTTCGTGACGACGGGGCACGATAATGGGCGCCCCGTCGCCGGGGGCATGCAGAATGTCAACACTGGTGTGGTAGAGCCGGTCGATTAGATCCTTGGTCACCACCTCCCGGGCTGGGCCCATGGCGGCAATGGTCCCCTCGCCGATGGCGATCAGCTCGTCACAGTAGCGGGCCGCCATCGCCAGATCGTGGATCACCAGCAGCACGGTTTTGCCCTCGGCGGTGATGCGATGGATCGCTTCCATCACCTCGGTCTGGTGACCGATATCGAGGGCACTGGTGGGCTCGTCGAGCAGCACCATGTCGCTGTCCTGCGCCAGGATCATCGCCAGCCACGCCCGCTGTGCCTGCCCGCCGGAGAGGGACGCGGCGCTCTGCTGCCAGATCCCCTCAAGCTGCATTCGCTCGCAGGCAATACGCACCATGCGGGCATCCTCCTCACCCCACTGATTGAACCAGCCCTGATGGGGGTGGCGGCCATACTGCACCAGCTGCTCCACCAGAATGCCGGCAGGCAGGGTCGGCCGCTGGGGCAGATAGGCGAGCTCCCGTGCCAGCCCCTTCATGGGGTAGCTGGCAAGCGGCTTGCCTTTGAGCAGGATCTCGCCGCGTTGTGCTTTCATCTGGCCGGATAGCAGCTTGAGCAGGGTCGATTTGCCGCAGCCGTTGGGGCCGACGATCCCCACCAGCTTGCCCTTCGGCACGCTGAAGGAGATGTCCCGCAAAATGGGGGTCTGCTGATAGGCGAAATGGAGGCGATTTACGGTGAGCGTCATCAGTCAGCCCTCTGGCGATCGTTAACAAGAAGAAACAGCAGCAACAGGCCGCCGAGAATGCGGGTCATGATACCGGTCGCCACCTCGTGGGGGCTGGCCAGCACCCGGACCAGGGTATCGCTGGCAAGCAGCAGCAGGGCGCCGCTAAGTGCAGCCAGCCAGAGCGGCACCACCCGGTCTTTCACCAGCCAGGAGGCAAGAATGGGGGCCGCCATGGCGATAAAGACCACGGGGCCGCCGATGGCGGTGCCGAGCGCCGCCACCAGAATGGCCTGTGCCAGAATGCCCAGTTGCACCCTATCGCCGTTGACGCCAAGCCCTCTGGCCATCTCGGGGCCAAAGCGCAGCACCGCCAGTGAGCGGGAGAGATAGACGATCCAGGGGCAGAGCAGCAGCAACAGGATGGCGATGGGGGTGATGGTGCTGTACCCCACGGCGATAAAGCTGCCCATGTTCCACAGATAGAGGGAGCTCAGGTGCAGCAGGGCCTGGGTGGACATCACAAACTGGCCGAGCGCCTCGAACAGCTCGGAGAGGCCGATGCCGATCACCACGAACAGATAGCCCTGCTCACCCGGTTTGCGGCAGAGGGCATAGAGCACCAGCGCCGCGAAGATGGCACCGATAGGCGCAGCCCACCAGGGCCAGCTGCCTACCGTCAGGTAGAGGGAGAAGACAATGATGGCAAGGGATGCGCCGTTGTTGACCCCCACCATATCGGGGGTAGCCAGCCGATTGCGAACCAGAGTTTGCACCAGACAGCCGGAGAGCCCCATGGCCGCTCCCGCCACCACGACCCCAAGGATGCGCGGCAGCCGGATCTTGAACAGAGTGAGCTGCTCAAGCCGCGTCCCCTCCCCCAGCAGGGTGTTGACCACCCCGGCAAAACCGAGCTTGCCGCCGCCAACGCTCAGGGCCAGCAGAGCCAACGCCAGCAGCGCCATGGCCAGCAGCGCCAGCCAGCGCCAGCTCGGCAGATGGATCAGCAAAGAGCGGTTACCGGCCCGCAGGCAGAGCATATCGGTAGGTGTGCGCATCAGCCCCTCACTTGACGGTCAGCAGGGTACGAAAGCCCCCGCGATGAACAATGGCGATCAGCACTGGTGCGCCGATCAGGGCCAGAATGACGCCATTGGGCAACTCGAACGGCTGGATCAGCCAGCGCGCCAGAATGTCGGCCAACAGCAGAAACAGCATGCCGAACAGGGCGGAGAAACAGACCTGCACCGACAGCTTCACCGGCTCCACCCGTCGGCCACAGTAGGCGGCCAGAAAGCCGACAAAGCCGATGGGACCGGCAATGGCGATGGCACTGGCGGTAAACAGGGTGGCGGCCAGCAGTACGCCAATTCGCACCCGGTTGGGGCGGATCCCCAGCGCCTGGGCCTGACTGTCCCCCATCTGCATCAGGGTCAGCTGGCGACAGAGCAGCAGGGTGATGACAAACGCCGCCAGCACCAAGGGCAGCACGGCGATGATGGCATCGAGATTGGCCGCCGACAGGGAGCCGAGGTTCCAGAAGCGGTACTGCTCCAGCACCATCTTGTTGGAGAGCAGCAGAAAGCTGGAGAGACCGCCGAAGGTGGCGGAGAGCGCCACCCCGACCAGAATGAGCTTGAGGGGGTTGGAGCGGCCAATCATCATGCCGAGCCCCAACACAATCACGTTGCCGAGCAGTGCGCCGAGTCCGGCCCAGAGCAAATAGCCATAGGCAGACTCCACACCAAACCAGGTGAGCCCCACCACCAGCGCAAAGACGGCCCCGGCGTTGACTCCCAGCAGACCTGGCTCTGCCAGCGGGTTGCGGGTCGCACTCTGCAACAAGGAGGCAGCCAGAGATAAAGAGGCGCCGACCACCATGGCACAGAGGGTGCGCGGCAGTCGCAAGGTATTGAGCACCATGGCGAGCTTCTCGTCGCCAGCCCAGCGGGCATCCCCCATCAGGTAGCCGAGCACCTCGCGAGCACCATAGACACCCGCACCGGTGGCGAGCGAAAGAGAAAGCAGTACAAACAGGAGGAACAATCCCAGCCAGAACAGCGAGGTCTGGTCTCTAAACACCCTTTAACTCCTTATGGTGGCAATGCGCATGTTGTTGAAATACATGTGGTTGAAATAAAAGCCGTCACCCGAGGTGATCCCCTGACAACAGCGGAAGCCCGCCAATGCGGGCTCCCGTTCAGCCATTACAGCTTGTAGGCCACACCGGCATAGACAGTGCGCCCGTCGAGGATCTGATCGGCCTCGGTGGCAACCCAGTCACGCTTGGTATTGGTCAGGTTGTTGAGCCCGAACTTCAGATCCAGTGCCCGAGTGGCGTTCCAGACTGCCCCGATATCCAGGGTGTGGAATCCGGCGGTGGTCTCATAGGTGGTGCCGCTCACGCGCGGAACCGGAAGGATCTGGCTGCCGGTGTAGTTCCAGCCGAGCTGGGTACTCAGGCTCTCGACGACCTGCCACTCCAGCTTGGCGTTGCCGGTATGCTCCGGCGTCCGATAGAGATCCTTGCCGCTGGTCTTGTCCTCCGCGTCGATCAGGGTGACGTTGCTGGAGAGGGTCAGGGCATCGGTGATATCAAACCAGCCGCTCAGCTCCACCCCCTTGATGCGGGCCTTGCTGACGTTCTGATAGGTCATCACCGCCGGACGCCAGGTGGAGGTCCATGCCTCGCTCTGGATCTTGTCCTTGATATCGTTGTGGAAGGCGGTAACCCCGGCGCCCCAGAACGAACCATCATAGGCGGTGCCCAGCTCGTAGCTGACGGCGGTTTCCGGCTTCAGATCCGGGTTGCCCACTACGGCGCAGCGACCGCGACAGGCGGCTACGGCATAATCCGGGTTGGACTGGGCAATGGTCGGCGCCTTGAATGCCTTGCCAATGCCGCCCTTGACCACCCAGTTGTCAGTCAGGCTGTAGAGGGCATAACCGCGGGGGCTGAACTCGGTGCCATAGGTCTCGTGGTGATCGACCCGGCCACTCAGGGTCAACGCCAGATCGCCAAAGCCAAACTCATCCTGCAGATAGAGCGCGCTCTGGTTGACGCTGACATCGCCCCCCTTGAGGTTGACGTTATGCTTGAGTTCGGTGATGCGGTACTCGGCACCGCTGGTCAGCAGGTGGCTGCCCAGATTACCGCTCAGCTGGCCATCGAAGGTGTGGTTGGTCTGGCTAACATCGCCGCTGGTCTTGCTCAGCGCCGTCATCAGTTCGGAGTCATCAAACAGGTCAACCTGCTCGAAGGCATAGCCGACCCGGCTGTCGAACTTATCCCAACGGCCGACGTGGGTGGTATTGAGCCCCAGTCGCTCCATCTGCTGGATATTGCGCGGCGTCTGGCCGTAGTTGTTCCAGTGGGCCTCCCGATCATCTTTGGCGTAGTTCATCCCCACATCCAGATCCTGACGATCATCGATCAACCATTTGACGTTGGAGAGGAGCCCCAGCTTTTCACGCTGCTCGATGGCATCGGCCTTGGGGTTGATGCTCTGCTCGCTCTGCCAGGCATCCCTGTGGTTCCCTTCCACCACCAGGTTGGCCAGCAGCTTGTTGTCGATCAGCGCCCCGCCCACATAGGCACTCGCCTTGTTGATATCCCCGCCGTGACCGTCGGTGGGGTCACTGAAGGTATAGGTGGCCGCCGCTTCGGTCTTCTCCCCGGGTTGGCGCAAGATGACGTTGACCACCCCACCCAGCGCATCTGCGCCGTAGAGGGAGGAGATGGGGCCACGGATCACTTCGATACGCTCAATGGCCGCCATCGGGATGGCGGAGAGATCGAAATCATTGCCATAACCGGAGGTAAGAGCATCGCGGGAGCTGATACGCCGGCCATTGACCAGCAACAGGGTGTAATCCCCCTCCAGCCCGCGCAACTTGATCTCGCTGCGGCCGTAGCTGGTCGCAGGGCTGATATTGACCCCCGGCAACTGTTTCAGAGCGCCGGTCAGATCATTGACATTGAGCTTGTCGAGCTCGACCCGAGTCACCACAGAGACGCTGGCCGGGGCGGTCAGCTCGCTGTGCCGGGTTTTACTCGCCGTCACCACCATAGTTTCATGAGCGGCGACAGGCGCAGTCCCTTGGGCCAGAACTGGCAGGGCAAAAAGGGACAACACCAGTGGATGCACTGCAAATCGTCGGGATGATGTACGCATCATCAACACTCCACATAAAACAACCAAGGCCAACACCACCGACATCCCTGTCTGACCTCGCCAGACCCGGTGCAAAGTGATGGAGTTCATTGGCATGAACAGTCGTCCATGCCCCATCACCCCGAACATCAGTGCATTACGGCAGGCCCTGCGTTGTGCTATGCCACTCGCAGCCATCAATAACAAAAGCGCCGTACCGACTGACATCGGGACGGCGCAATACTAAATGCAAATCATTTTTATTTGCAAGAGTGAATCAGGTATTCTTTCGCATCCGCTTAATTATCCATCACATCGTGACGGGTCTGGTGATAGGCCTCTTCACTCTTGCCCCGACGCCAGTACGGCACGGCGTAGAGCGACTGGCGATCCACCTCGAGCACAGACCGAAAATGGCGGCGCAGCGGCAGCACCAGCGCCTCTTCCCCACCCAGCCAGAAGAAGCCACCATCGCGCACCAGCGGCAGAGCAATCACATGCTCCAGCAGGCCACTGGACTCGGGCTCGCCGACAAACCAGTGACAGCGAACCCCGACCGGCAGCGTCAACGGCTGAGCATCGGCCTGATCCGGCACCAGAATCGCAATTTCCCCTCTGGCATCGGCAGGCATCACCTCACACATCGCCATGATGGCGGGCAAGGCGGTGAGATCCCCCACCAGGCAGTAGTGATCGGCCGGTTGCAGCATGGGGTTGGGACCACCCGGCCCGGAGAGGATCACCTTCTCTCCCGGCTTGGCATGGGTAGCAAAGGCGCTGGCGGGCCCGCCGTCACCGTGCAGCACGAAGTCGATATCAATTTCCTGCTCATCACGGCGAAACGCGCGGATGGTGTAGGTGCGGATCACCGGCTTGTCAGCCGGGTCACTCCAGCGCGGGCCACTCGGGGTCATGGCAGGCAGCACCGGCTCTACCTGATGAGGCTGTGCCAACATCACCTTGATATGGGCCCCGCCGCAGGTAAAGGGATAATCAGCCAACTCGCTGCCACCAAAGGTGATGCGACGCAAATGGGGGGTGATCCGGGTAATGGCTTTGACGGTCAGTAGACGGGGACGATTGGGAGGCAGAGATGGGGACACGATGGGGCTCCTCGTTGAGTGTGTCGCCCATGCTACACGTAAATAGGAATCACTATCAAATAAGATTATTTCTCGCCTAATAGGTGTTAGCCGGATTCAAGCATCCCCTGCCACTACCACCAATGCCCGAACAGAAAAACGGGCTTTATGCACGCTAGCCCCATGATTGGGCAAAGAAAGCAGCCGGACAACAACACTGTCTCGAAGGGTTCCATTTGCCTATTTCGACCATAGTTTTTCGAGATCAAATTTTATTTCTCAATAAGTTTCCTATCCTTAGTGAAGCAGTTAATGTAAGCACAGGATGCCAAACAGGATTGTATGATGGATGACCAGATCCTGATTATTGATGATGACGAGCTCTCCCTCCCCGACGCACAGCAAGCGGGCTGGAAGGTAATGATCGTTGACGATGAACCCGAAGTACATCGCATCACCAAGATCACCTTGAACAAATTCGAGTTTGACAATCGTCCCATCGAGTTTCTGCATGCCTATTCGGCAGCAGAGGCAAAAAAATTGCTGGCCACCACCCCGGACATTGCACTACTGCTGCTGGACGTGGTGATGGAGGTCGATCACGCTGGCCTCGATGTCGTCAAATATGTCCGGGAAGAGCTGCAAAACAAGATGGTACGCATCGTGCTGCGTACCGGCCAACCCGGCCAGGCGCCGGAAGATGACGTGGTCACCAACTACGACATCAACGACTACAAGGATAAAACCGAGCTCACCTCCCAGAAGCTGCGCACCCTGCTACGTGCCAGCCTGCGCTCCTATCGCGATATCCGTACTCTGGAGAGCAATCGGCAAGGACTGGAAAAAGTCATTGAGGCCTCCAAGGGGATCTTTGAGAAACGGGCACTGCGTCAGTTTGTCGAAGGTGCCCAGGAGCAGCTGAGCGCCCTGCTCCATCTGGGAGAGACCCAGATTTACGATGTAAAACAATATGCCTACGAGGTGAAGGATCAACTGCTGGAGCCCCTGCTGCCAGGTCATCCTCCCGTGCGGTTGACAGAGGCGCCCGAGATACTGCGTCAAGCCATGACCAGGGGCTGCAATATCTACAACACCAACCAGATGGCGCTCTACTGCCAAAATCAGCGCCACCACCTGCTGTTTCATATCGAGACCACTCGCCAGCTCAGTCAGATCGATACCAGCCTGCTTACCCTGTTTACCGAAAACATCATAGTGGCGCTGGAAAATATCCGGCTCAACGAGGTGATCGCCGACAACCAGCGGGAGATCATCTATCGCATCGGCGAACTGGTCGAAACCCGCTCCAAGGAGTCGGGTTTACACGTCAAACGGGTAGCCCTCTATACCGAGCTTTTCTGCCACCTGCTGGGGATGAGCGAAGAGCAGAGCGAGCTGGTTAAACGCGCCTCACCACTGCACGACATTGGCAAGGTAGGTATTCCCGATGCCATTTTGCACAAACCGGGCAAGCTGACCCCGGAAGAGTGGGAGATCATGAAAACCCATGCCCAACTCGGTCAGGATATGCTCTCCGGCAGCGATCTGGCGCTGTTCCAGATTGGCGCCACCATTGCAGGCAATCACCATGAGAAGTGGAATGGCAGCGGTTATCCCCGAGGTTTGAAAGGAGCCGATATTCCACTGGAAGGACGGATTGTTGCACTGGCCGATGTGTTCGATGCACTTGGTTCGGATCGTTGCTACAAAAAAGCCTGGCCGCTGGACAAGGTGCTTGGGCTGATTGAGGAGGAGAAGGGACAACATTTTGATCCCCAACTGGTCGAGTTGATGATGGCCAATCTGGACAGGTTCCTCGAAATCCGTGAGCAGAACAAGGATGTCTATATCGGCGATCACTGAGGGCGTCAGGCCCCTTATCCCAAGGGTTCGAGCTAAAAAAACCGCCCTGCATATCAAGGGCGGTTTCTTTTATTTGGTGTATTGTTTTTCCCGAGTCCGGGCTACTGCTCTGGCAAGTTGAGATCCAGCTTGGCTGTCGGTTGGCCATTTTGTTGATTTTCAGCCTGAGCGGCTGCCAGCGCACGTTTAAAGGCACGCCGTTTTTGCATCACCACAAAACCGGCGCCCCCCAGCAACACCAGTAGAACCCCGCCCCCAACCAGTAGCCAAAGCAGCCATCCCATTCCCTCTTCAGGCAAAGCCTCGACTGACTCGGCGCTGGAAATCGGAGCAGCTGCCGACGCCACCTCTGCGGGAGGCGGTGGAGGCGGGAAGATATTGAAGGTCTTTACCGGTAATTCGATTTTCAGCTCGCGCCCCAGGCGAGTGGTGCCATAGAGGGTCGCTTTCACCTCATGTTGCCCCACCTCTTTGATGACAGAGAGATCAATATCAAGCTTGGGGGCGCTGGCGGTCTCGCTGAACTCGTAGAGGCCGCCCACATTGCTGGTCACACTCCCCTTGATCACCACGGAGGCGGGATCCAGCTCATCACGGTCGATTAGCAGTGAGAGCTTGGCACCCAGCTCTTCCGAAGGCGGCGCCAGGTTATAGCTGAACGGATAGGGATAAAGCAGCACATCCTGATAGCGGGCACGGACAAACACCTGATTACCGGTGCTGAACATGGCGCGGTATTTGCCAGCGGGAATATCTTGCAGCGTCGCCTCTGCAGTCATGATACCGTCACCCGGCACCTCATCGAGCCCCTTTCCATCATCGTGGTAACGGCCAAGCTCCTGATCCAGCACCACCTGTTGCTGAGCAGCATCACTGAATGATTGCAGCTTGACCGTCATCCCCAGGTCAGAGAGGTAGTATTTATCTTGCGGTGGCTGGCCATTGATCAGCAACCATGACTTGAGCTTGACCACCTCTCCCTGATAGAGCTGCATCGGCAAGGCGGCGATATCGAGCCGGATATCGGAGAGGATACGAACCCGATTGTCGGGATCTACCTCCCCAATCGCCTGCCAGGGGCCCGGCATCGGATTGCGCAGGGTAATAAGATCATGTTCCGGCAGGGCCAGCCAACCCACATCGGCGGGTTTGGCCTTTCCCACGTAAAGCTTGCTGCCATCGGGACGCACCAGGATCACCGAAGGAGTGCCCGCTTTGCGTTTGATAATGAAGGTGATCTCCTTCACACCGTAATCGATGCGAAAGCGGTTATCGAGCATGGGAATGTCAGAAGGTGCGAACACCTCGGTCGCCATAGCCCCAAGCGACATCAACAACAACAGGGAAGCCCACCACTTGCTCATTGCCGCCACAGACAGCTCCCTCCCTTCTTCTGTACCAGGTCGAGTCGAGCCTCGTGCTGGGCCTGAACCTCGGCACTGGCACGGATCACCTTGAGCGCAGGCCGGTTGCTCTCCAGCCGGCGAATGCTGGTGTCCTGATTGCTCTCGTTTTCACTGCTTTCTGTAGCCAGATTGAGTTTGGTCTGGCCACCGGTCATCAACAGATAGACGTCAGCCAGGATCTCCGCATCAAGCAAGGCCCCGTGCAGAGTACGGTGAGAGTTGTCGATACCGTAGCGATCACACAGCACATCCAGGTTGTTGCGCTTTCCGGGGAAGAGATCCCGGGCCATCGCAAGGGTATCTGTGATAGTACAGATATCCGCCGTCTTGAAGTTGAGTCCGAGCTTGCTGAACTCGTAGTCCATAAAGCTCACGTCAAACGGTGCGTTATGGGCGATCAGTTCGGCGCCCCGGATAAACTCAAGGAACTCGTCGGCAATCTGGCTAAACGACGGCTTGTCCCGCAGAAACTCGTCGGTGATACCATGCACCTGTACCGCTTCCGGGTCGACCGGACGATCAGGTTTTATATAAACGTGATAGTGGTTACCGGTCAGCTTGCGGTTGATCACCTCCACACAGCCGATTTCGATGATGCGATGGCCAAGGTAAACGGGGCCACCACCGGTATTCATACCTGTGGTTTCGGTATCCAGAATGATCTGGCGATTCAGTTGGGGTGTGTTCATGATCCAATCTATGTCAAACTTCGGCTTTACTCGCTAGTTTACCCCAAGCCTCTGGCTAAAACAGATTGATTGCTCATGTTAAAACAGATTGATTTATTCACGGATGGCTCCTGCCTTGGCAACCCGGGCCCGGGTGGCTATGGCGCAGTCATGGTTTATGGCAAACACCGCAAGGAAATTTCAGCCGGCTTCAAACTGACCACCAATAACCGGATGGAGCTGATGGCCGCCATCATGGGGCTTCGAACCCTCAACGAACCGTGCAAGGTGCGCCTCACCACTGATAGCCAATATGTGCGCCAGGGGATCACCCAGTGGATCATCGGCTGGAAAAAGAAGGGGTGGATGACCGCCAATCGTCAACCGGTCAAAAATGTCGACCTCTGGAAAGCGCTGGATGCGGAAGTGGGTCGTCATCAGATCGAGTGGCTATGGGTAAAAGGGCATTCCGGCCACCCGGAGAACGAACGGTGCGACGAGCTGGCCAGAGATGCCGCATGCGGCAAGGATCTGGCCGAAGATACCGGCTACCAGCCCTGACGGGCCATGCCCGGTGTGGCGAGAGATTTGGGCAGTTGCCAGCGACGCCGCACCGGGATCAGTGGAAAGCGCCGTTTGCGGGCAGCAATAACGTATACCGATGCAAACGCTCTGCAATAGTCCCGCCCGATACTCTCCCGCCACCAGCTGTGCCAGCTCTGTTTACCCATAAACGAGTAACCGAAACGCTCGTCGAACATCACTTCACACCCTAGTAAATGGAGCCAGTCGATGACTCGCCCGGGGGTAAACATCCGCGCCGACCAGGGCAACTTGCGCCGTAAAAAAGGGATACAGTGGCCAATCCCCACCAAACTCACCGGATTGTAACCACTGATAATCAGCCAGCCATCATCGGTCAGTACCCTTTCGGCTTCACGCAATACCTGATGGGGATCGGCTGAAAAATCGAGGCAGTGAGCCAGCAGACAGGCATCGACGCTACCGGTTCGCACCGGCAGCTCGAGGGGATCGCCATAAATGTCCAGCAGTCGCCCCTCGGGCGAGACGCCCACCTGATGACGAATGGATGAACATTTGCAGGAGAGCTCCGCGCTCAGAGCTCCTACCTTGAGCAAGTGATATCCGAACAAGTTGGGGCACCAGCTGTCGAGCCGCTCCTGAATTTCGGCCGCCACCCAGTCACCCATAGGCAGCGCTGACCAGCTGGTCGGGATCTCGATTTGTTGTTCGGTACGTGCCACCTGCATAATAGGGTTCAACTCGCGGTTTCGAACGCCATCCTGTTATATAAGATACCCTCCCTAAAGAGAAGCAGACTCATGTATCCAGTGATCACAGTTCCAGCCTTTAATGACAACTACATCTGGTTGATCCGCCACGAAAATCACTGTCTGGTGGTCGATCCTGGCGATGCCGCCCCCGTGCTGGAGCGGCTCGAGGCATTGGGTCTGGTGCTCGACGCCATCCTGCTGACCCATCACCATCACGACCATGTCGGGGGCGTCACCGACCTGCTCAGCCACTTTCCCCATGCCCGGCTATATGGCCCCAAACTTGACCCCATGCCGGATCATCACGGTCAGTGGCTGGAAGATGGCGATCAGATTAACTGGCACGGCCTCGCCCTCGAGGTGATCCATGTGCCCGGCCACACCCGTGGCCATATCGCTTACCATGGCAACGGCATGCTTTTTTGTGGTGACACCCTCTTCTCGGCCGGTTGTGGCCGTCTGTTCGAAGGGACACCGGAACAGATGTACCACTCGTTACAGCGCCTTGCCGCCCTGCCCGACGAGACCCTGATCTACTGCGCCCATGAGTACACACTCTCCAACCTGCGCTTTGCCTATGCAGTTGAACCGGACAATCCGGCGATCCGTGATCAGATCGGACTGATCAGCAAACTGCGGCAACAAGGGCTGCCAAGCCTGCCCACCCGGCTGGAGGATGAGCGCAAGTTTAATGTTTTTCTGCGCTGCGAGCTCGATTCGGTAAAATTTTCTGCTGAAAAGAAGGGGCTAAAATGCGTGGAAAATCCGGTAGATACCTTTACGATCTTGCGTCAATGGAAGGATGTTTTTTGAACAAACCTTGATCAGGAGGGGATTGCCCCTTATGATGCCGGCTGTTTTTCTTAAAAATGACCGGAACGAGATGAAGGTACGAACGGCCTTATTGGCAGCGCTGTTGCTCAGCGGCTGCCAAAACCTGAGCCATCAGGATGACCGGGCGATAACGGCAATCGAGCCGATCAAGTCCCCCCAGGTCAAGAAAAAAGCGCATAAAAAACACTCTTCCCATTTCCTGTTTGGCGATGAACAGCTGGATGAAATGGAAGAGACGGACAATCTGTGGGTGCGTATCAGCGATGATATGCAACTGGAAACTCCGGACAACCCGCGCATCCGCCAGCAACGTGAGTGGCTGTTGCGCAATGATAAGCATCTGGCGACCATTGCCAGCCGGGCTGAACCCTACCTCTATCTGATGGTAGAGGAGATTGAACGGCGTGAGCTGCCAATGGAGCTTATTACTGTCCCGATGATCGAGAGCATGTTTGATCCCCATGCCCGATCCCGCAGCAATGCCGTCGGTCTGTGGCAGTTTGTGCCAGCGACAGGCAGAAACTTCGGTCTGCGCCACGACAACTGGTATGACGGACGGCGTGATGTGCTGGCCTCCACCAATGCGGCGCTCGACTATCTGGAATACCTGAACCGCTTCTTTGACGGCGACTGGCTGCAAACGCTGGCCGCCTACAATGCCGGTGAAGGACGGGTGCGCAACGCCATCCAGCGTAACCAGCGCGCAGGCAAACCGACCGACTACTGGTCACTCGATCTGCCCCGCGAAACCCGGATGTATGTGCCCAAGATCCTCGCCATGGCTGACATGATCAGCAATGCGGACAAGTACAATATCCAGTTGCCGGTGCTCGCCAACGAGCCGAAGCTGCGAGTGGTGGAGACCGGCAGCCAGATCGATCTGAACGTGGCCGCCCAACTGGCAGGTCTGCGCACGTCACAGCTCAAGGAGGTCAATCCGGCCCTGAGCCGTGGCGTGATGTCGCCCCGTGGCCCTTACCGCCTGCTGGTACCGGTAGAATATGCCGATACCCTGGAGCTGGCACTGGCCGATCTGCCCAAGAGCGAGCGTATTCGTACCCGCTCCTATCAGGTCACCAGTGGCGATACTCTGTCACGCATCGCCCAGAATCATGGCGTCAGCGTGAGTGAGCTGAAGCTGGCTAACAATCTGCGCAGCAACAACCTGCGTCGCGGTCAGCAACTGGTGATCCCGACCCACGGTCAGGTCAGCAAGGCCAGTTCCGCCAGCAAACCGCAGCAGCTGGCAAGCCGTGGCAGCAGCCAGAAGGCCAAGGTCAGTTACAAGGTGCGCTCGGGTGACAACCTGTGGAGTATCAGCCAGGCACACGGCGTCTCCCACGAAGAGCTCGCCAAGTGGAATGGTCTGAATGCCAAGTCGGCGCTCAAGCCAGGCATGAAGCTGGTGGTCTATCCCAAGCAAGGGAAGAAGAGCGACAAATCGATGGTGTATCAGGTTCGCCGTGGCGACTCCATCTCCTCCATCGCGGCTCGCTTCCAGGTGGCCATCAACGATGTGATGCGCTGGAACCAGCTGGATAAAGGGGATTACCTTAAGCCCGGCCAGGAGCTGACCCTGTTTGTGAAGAACAACAGCTAAGCCTCACCGCTTGAACCCGATAAAAAACGGGGCCAGTCAGATGACTGGCCCCGTTTTTTATTACTGCGGCTAACCGCTGCTGTGTCTGAGCCACCGACTAAAACAATGACTTGGCGCCGCCTGCGGATGCATCATCACTCTGCAGGCAAAACTATCACCGCTATTCCCAGAGCCTTGTCGGCACAACCAGCAACACAGTGCGCTGGCCGATCGCCACATTGGCATTGGGGAAGACCACCGCCTCACGCGGCTTTTCCACCGTGTAGCGCAGCTCACCATCCTCGGCCAGCACGAACCCTTGGGGGAATTCGGTGAAGTTGTCCACATCGCTGGCGAACAGGAAGCGAAAGTCCGCTGATTTTTTGGTGATCACCCGATCGATAACAAACAGAGTGAAATCATCCGCCCGCCACGGCTCCAGCACCACCTCATCCTGAGTGACCAGCTCCTGCAGTGCCTGCCGGGTTTCGATAAAGCGGGTCATGTCGTTCTCACCAAATGGCCGGACCTTGCCCAGCTCCACCGTAAAGGCGTGGGCCCCATGCTGGCGTGAGCTGTAGTAGCTGAAAGTAGTGGTCGGGCTGGCGGAGAGCAGAATGGTGCGCACCCCGCAGGCGCCGAGGAACTGCACCTGCTCGCGGCAGTGGGGCCGCTCGTGGGGAAAGGGGTAGACGGCGAACTTCTCGTGGCGCGAACCGCGAATGGCGGTGTGCAGATCGTAGTGGTAACGGGGACGAGCCGGATCGGCAAAGAAGCGGCTCACATACTGCTCGAGACGCATGGCGCGGATCCGCTCCCGATTGCAGAGCCCCTCCCCCTTGCTGTGGGCGCCAGAGAAGAGCCGGTTCATGTTCTCCTCCACCTCCCGCAGCCCGAGGTTCATCGCCGCCGGATTGCCAAACAGGAACAGCACCCGATGGCGGGCGCTCAGCTCGCCAGAGAGCAGACGGCTCAGCAGCTGGTTGCAGATCTCGATGGGGGCGGTCTCGTTGCCGTGAATACCGCAGGAGAGGACGATATCCTTGCGCCCCCCCGGCTGGCCGCTCGCTCCGCTGGCAGGCTCCAGACAGATGACACCGGTATCCCAGACGCTGACTTGCGTGCCATCCGGCAGCGCAAAATCAAAGGGATCGAGCTGCCACTCGTGGCTGCGGGTCATGGCCAAAAAATCGTGCTGGGGAATCATCCGTCTCACCCTCTTGCGCTGGAATACTATGGCCGGATTATACGCAAGGCGTTGCGGCTTAAAACCGATTTTTAAACAAATTCAAACATTAACGATACAAACAGCGGCAAGGTAAAACGGCAGCAATGGGCGGAGCAACAAAGGGATATGAAAGCGGGGATGAGAGAGCAATAACGGTGCAAACAACAGCAGGGTTGACGGGGTGACCTGATGTCACCCGGCAGTCAGCATACAAGTATCAGCAGATAAACGAGGCATCCATGCCCGGCTGATCAACCACGCCAAAACGGCTTGGTGGTCTCTTGATAACGGTCAGCTTCATTCAGGCCGATGTCTTTGAGCAGGTACTCGGGCAGCTCGGAGAGCTGGCGACGGCTACGGCTGCGCTCCAGCCAGGTCAGAACGGTCATTTTAACGCGAGCAACCAGATTCAATTGGCTGGAATGCTGGTAACCGGTTTCGGTATAAGTCATGTTGGCCATGATGTGGCTCCTCTGAATATTTGTTTACGCACTGGGCTTCAATTTGATGCGCAAAGCTTAGTCAGGGAGTCAGACCGACTCAATTGACGAATTTTGATACGTTACATTAGTAAATCTAATGTTTAAAAATGGCAGGATTTAATTTTAACACCCTGATTTTAAACAACTAATTATCTTCATGGTTGGCCAGCAGAGTCGCACAGCATATTGTGCTGCATGGCCCCCATCTATATATGCATTTTACTGCTTTACATATGCAGGGATGGACAAGGTGTGAACAGCGGGCAACAGCGGAGTTACACATGATTGTTAATTCAATGATCTTGCGGCGATCTTTATTTAACATACTGAAACATAAATAAAACCCTTACTGCATCCCCATTCAGAGGCGCACATTGCCTCCTCCCCAAAGTGCCTCTTGGCACTCCAACCGCATGCTGGTATGTTTATTTATACAGTAGTTTTGCTACCCGCAGCAGATGTCATACCTGATGTCGTCAACAGCGGGTCAGACCACAGGATCATCGATGGATACCTTTACCCCTACCGCCGCCCTGCGTCAACAGATGGCCGCCATTGAAACCTCTCTCAACCAGCTGGCCGATCTGCTTGACCAGCTCGAGCTGCAGGAGGCCCATGTCTATCCCCTCCCCCCGGTGGCGCAGGGAGAAGAGCACGACCCGATCGAGCAAATTGAGGTGGGCTATCTCAACGGTGAAGCCGCACTGGCGGCCACCCTCGCCGCTTATCGGGACCACAGCGCCCGCCCCGGCTGCTCCACCAAGGCGACTCACCGGCTGCCTGGCTGGTTGCGCTTTCCTGCCGCCGCAGCCCCCTTGCTGCAACCGCTGATCGACCAAATCAACCAACACAAGCTCTATTTCAAGGCGCTGGTGCAGCAGGCGGGGGGACGGGATGAGAAGTTCGAGCTGGTACATACCGCCCTGCCCGGGGTGATCACCCTGCAGGTCTACCGCAAGCTGACCCTGTTGGCGGGGGAGCTGCAATCCCTCGGCTTTACCTGGGCTGACAAGCAGACCATCAATCGTCTCAGTCGCGAGCAGGTGCTGGAGATGCTGGAGCGCAGCCGCCGCTACATACCGGCCCTCTCCAACAGCGAGGAGTGGAGCAAGATGGTGGATCAGGAGGTGTACGACATTCGCCGTCTGCCCGCCGATGCCGAGCTGCGGATCCGCCGCCCGGTCAAGACCCACCCGATGATCAACCTGCTCTGGCTGGAGCGCACCCCGCGCAAGCAGCAGATCAAGGCGAGCCTGCCGCTGCTGCTCTGCTCGGATACCCCGCCTGCAGTCACTCATCTGGGCAACTATCCCCCCAAGAGCCGGCAGGCGCGGCGAGATCGCAAGATTGGTGGCGAGCCCATCATCGAGCGGCTGCATCTCTACCTCTATCAGGGCTAACGCGACGAGCCAGCTAAAACCGGCACGCAGAAACGACAGAGGGGAGCACATCGGCAAGATGTGCTCCCCTCTTTCATATGGCATGGCCATGTCGCTGGTGCTACAGCGGATCAGCTCATCAGCAGGGCCCGCAGGCTCTCCACATCCAGCCCGCGCACCTCGGACTGGCCGCTCAGCAGACCATCGGCCAGCGCCCGCTTCTCGTCGTGCAGGGCGACAATCTTCTCCTCCACCGTCTGCTCGCACACCAGGCGATAGACGGTCACTGGCTGGGTCTGGCCCATCCGGTGGGCCCGATCGCTCGCCTGATCTTCCACCGCCGGGTTCCACCAGGGATCGAGGTGCAGCACGGTATCGGCCTGGGTGAGGTTGAGGCCGGTCCCCCCTGCCTTGAGGCTGATGAGGAACAACGGCACCGCCTCGTGGCGAAAACGCAGGATGGAGTCCTGACGGGACTTGGCGGAGCAGCCGCCATCCAGATAGCAGTAATCCCAGGATTTCTGCTCGATGCGGGCCCGCAGCAGGCTCAGCAGATCGACAAACTGACTGAACACCAGCACCCGATGACCACCGTCAATCGCCTCTTCCAGCAGGGCCATCGCCTCATCCAGCTTGCTGCTGGTTTGCGACCACTCGGGCATCACCAGCTCCGGCGAACAGCAAAGCCGGCGCAACCGGGTCAGGCCACTCAACACATGCATCAGGGCACGACCATCGGCACTTTGCACCTGCTGCACCACTTCACGCCGGGTCGCCTCGTAGAGCTGACGCTCTTCGGGGGAGAGGCTGATGTGGTGAATGATCTCGGTCTTGTCTGGCAGCTCGGTCAACACCTCCTGCTTGAGACGACGGAGGATGAAGGGGCTGATCACCGCCCGCAGCAACGCCATATGCTGGGGATCCTTGACCGCCTTGCCAAAGCGGCGCTTGAACTCGCCAAGGCTGCCGAGCAACCCCGGGTTGATAAAGGTAAAGAGGCTCCACAACTCCCCCAGATGGTTCTCGATGGGCGTGCCGGAGAGGGCGAGGCGAAAATCCCCTTCCAGCTGGAACAACAACTTGGCGCGCTGGGTACCGGCGTTTTTGATCTGTTGTGCCTCATCGAGCACCATGGAGGGCCAGCGACGCCCCTTGAGCGCCTCCGCCAGACTGCCGAGCATACCGTAGTTGATGATGATCACCTGCCCCGCTTTGGCATCGCGAATAATGCGCTCGCGCTCGGCGGGATTGTCAAAGATCACCACCTCCAGCTCGGGGGCGAAACGGGCCACCTCCTCCTGCCAGTTGGTGACCACTGACTTGGGCACCACTACCAGGGCTGGGCCAAGGTGCTGGCGCATGCGCAGCACGATAAGCGCCTGCAACGTCTTGCCCAGACCCATGTCATCGGCCAGACAGGCGCCAAAACCGTGATGGGCCAGGGTCGCCATCCAGCGCACCCCCTCCTTCTGGTAATCCCGCAGCGCGGTGAGCAGCTCCGGCGGGCAGGATACCTCCTGCTGCCACTCCTGCTGCAGAGATTGCCATGCCGCATCCCCCTCGGTGGTGATGACCGAGAGCAGACGGGTAAGCGGATAGGCCAGCTTGTGGTTGATCCGCTGCTCGTCGTCGAGCATGGCCCCCAGCATGGAAAGCCGCTCCACCAGCTTGTCGCTCAGCATCAGGCTGGTCTTTTCGTCGAGCTGGACGGTGCGCTGACCCGGGGTCAGCTGACGCAGGATCAGGCGCAAATCGAGGATCTGATGCTCATCGAGGGCCAGCGCCCCTTCGACCTGGAACCAGTCCTGCCGCCGCTCGATGCGCAGGCTCAGTGCCGCTTCATCGAGGCTCTTGAGGCGGGCGCTGTCCTGATGCCAGTGAATGACCACGCCGGCATCCACCAGCTCCGGCAGGGCATTGACCAATGCCAGTGCCTGCTCTCCTTCAAGGCGCCACTCGCTGCCGGGCAGATCGATGGGAAGCTGATTGCGCAGCAGTTGGGCCTGCCCCTTCTCGGCTCCGAGATCCCGCTGCCAATAGTGGTTACCCTTGATCCCTTGACGGATGATGCTCTCCCCCTTGCCCAGAGGCTGGGGAGGCAACTCGTCAAAACGGGTCACCAGCTTGACCGCCAGCTGGCCATCCTGCCAATCGAGCTGCACCGAAGGAATGCCCGGCCAGGGGGCCAGTTCGGCATTGCCGTGCAATCCCTCAACCTGGCTGTGCCAAGGCAGATCGGCGATCCCGTCCAGAGTGCGCTGCAACTCGCTCATCCCCTCGGCGGGCAGCAGCGGGATGGATTCGAGCGCTGGCAAACGGTCGAGCAGCGGCTGCGGGGTGAGGATGAGCTGCCACAGATCCTGCGCCAGCGGCATGATATGGGCCCCGCGGGCGGCTGCATCTGGGATCAGCAAGGCACTCATCCCCTCTTCGGTCGCGATAATCTGCAGCAGCGGCGCCGTGATGGCGAGCTGCAGCTTCTGCCCCTTGGCGTTGAACAGGCGGGGGTGATCGGCCAGCGGCGCCCAGACATCCCGGGGCAAGCGTCCCATCACCCGCGGCAGGGTGCGCACCACTGCCCAGTCGTGCTCATCGAGCAGCGCCGCATACTGGGTGGAGAGCAGGGTGGGATCGACCCGGCGGCCCGCCGTCCACTCCCCCTTGGTGCTGAGTTTCTGGATCTTGCACTCCAGCTCGGGGCCATCGGCGTGAAGCAGCCACACCAGCCGCTCCTGCGGCTTGCGCACACCGCTGGCACGTCCCAGCCCCTGCAGCCAGTTGAGCCAGCTGGCGGAGGCAGCCCCCTTCTCCTCGCCGCCTTCCTCTTCTGGCTCTTCGTCTTCGGCCTCGCTGTTGCGCAGCTGGCAGAGTGGCGCCCCTTTGGCCCCCTCTCCCAGCAGCAGGCGCAGCAGATCCTGACAAAACGCCATCAGCCGATGATGGGGTTCGGCGTCAAGCAGGTGGGAGAGATCCCACTTGTGCAGCATGGCCACCTGCGCGCTCTGGGCGCCGTGACGGGCCAGCGCGCAGAGATCGAGCCAGAGATAGCCCCAGTGCAGCTCCTCCACCGGCAGTTGCAGGGTATCGAACAAGCCGACCGCCTGCCCATGCCGCTCACCGGCCCACTGGCTGAGCAGATCGGCCAGCAGCGGAAATTGTCCGCCAAGGCTGCGCTGCCACTTCTTGCGCTGCTCGCTGGCAATGACGGGGTCTGCCTGCTGCAACCAGCCGAGCCAGAGCAAAGCACTGAAGGCACGCGGCCACTGCCCCTCATGACCCTCGGCCTGCCACTGGCCCAGAGCTGTGAGCAACCGCTCACCCAGAGGGCCACACTCCCCCTGCGAGGCAACCGCCTGCAGGGCAGGCCACAACAGGCTGGAATCGGTGCTTTCGCCATCCCCACAGAGCCAGCGCCACTCCGCCTCAAACGCCTTACCTTGCGCCTGCACCTCGGGGGCACAGCGCACTAGCGCATTGGCCAGCGGCCAGCGCTCTTCATAAGGGGCATCGAGCAGCAGCTGCAGCGAGAAGTGCTCCAGCAACAGTTGCTGCCAGGCGGGGCTGGAACCCGCCAGCAGCAGATGGGCATCTGCGGTATCGAGCAGTGTGAGCAGATCACCGGGAGAGAAGAAAGCCGGGATCTCGCCCGCCTTGCCCCTGCAAAGCTCGCGCACCAGCCCGTGAACCAGATCCTGGCCGGTCACCGAGGAGACCCGGCTCCAGTCAGGGGCAGCACAAAGCCCAGCCCGCACCCCCAGGATCAGCGCAAGCGTCCCCTCTGCAGTCAGGCTCCACTGCTGCTCCCCGCGCAATCTGACAAGGCCGGCGTCATGGAGCCGGGTCAGGTGGCTGGCGAGCTCATGGCCCGCCCCCAGCGTATCTTGTAACAGACGGGTACTGGCGACACGCTGCAGTTGCAAGGCACTGAGCAGCAGATAACTATCCGAGGAGAGGGTGGAGGCAGACATCAAGACTCACGGGCAGATGCAAAAGCGGAATTTTAACGGGAAAGCGTCAGCCACTCGACCCTTTACCGTGAAATAACTCAAAAAAAAACGGCCATCCGTGATGACCGTCGAAAGTAACGAAGGAAATAGCCGGATCATCCGGTTACCTCCCACAGCGGGAAAATCGGGAGCGCTAGCCCCTAATTCGTGGGGCCAATGCTAGAGGTTGGCGCCCGAAAAAGCTTTGAAGCGGATCACAGTTGAAAAGGATTTCTGAAAACGCTTTCAATATTTGGCGACCAAAAGAGATGATTTTGCGCCAAATGAACCATCTTCAGCCTGGCCTTTCTCTCGTCTCGACATGGGTCCCCATATCCCAATGTCCATTCAGTACTCGACGGGTTCTCTTTACACTGACTGCCTGCATGCGCGGAACATCACTGACTGTTGGTAGCGGAGCGATTGCCCTTGTCCGGAGCATTGGCAGACTGATCTGGCCAGCACGCTCGGTACTCGGCCAGTTACGAGGGCTGGGTGGCAACTCACCGGTTGCAAGAAACGGGGATCCATCCGACCGGCTTGCCCGGGCTGTCATTGATCGATAGGATGTGCCCCATTCCAAGAAGGCAGGAGCAACATGATTTTGCGACAACGCGTGGCGACAAGACTCCTGCTGCTGGTCTGCATTCTGCTGCTCAATTGTGCACTCCAGCCACTGACCAGGCTGGCTCAGCTGGAGATAGCCGCTGGCTGCCATATGCTGACCGCCCCATCCTCCGCCATCGATGTCGATGAGGATGGCCGCGCCGCAACGCCGCAACCCGGCAGTTGCCAGCTCAACGGCAAGTGGCTCAGTGCCGCCAGCCTGCAATGCGCCGAACAGATCTTCTTTGCCATCGCATTCCTGATCGGCCTGCTGGCACCACTGCCCCGTTGCTCGCCCCCCCTCCCCCCACCCAGAAATATCTCTCCGCCAGAACGGCGGCTTCATCTCACCCTTTGTGTCTGGCGAGAATGAGTCAGTCGCGGCTTAAACAACCCTGACTTTCATTTTCAAGAGACAACACCATGTCAAACATCTTCAAGACTGCCCTCTTGCTGGGCAGCCTGCTGTGGCAATCCATCGGATTGGCCAGCGATACCGGCTGGCTCACCAGCCCCCGCAACGATCACGCACAAATCCGGCTGCAAGCAGATAGCCGGGATCCGGCACAGCCCCGGGTGCTGCTCAGTCTGGCACTCGAGTCCGGCTGGAAAACCTATTGGCAAAACCCGGGTGAAGGGGGGATTGCCCCTGAAATTCTTTGGGATGACCCCCAACTCACTCAACAATGGCACTGGCCAGTGCCAGAGCGATTCGCGGTCAGCGGCATGTCGACCCAGGGGTATCAGCAGGCCGTCACCTTTCCCATCAGCCTTGGGCATGGCAACCGCAAAGAGTTGACCGGCACATTACGCCTTTCAACCTGCAGCAACGTCTGCATCCTGACCGACTACCCTTTTGCCCTTGCTCTGGATGGTACGGCACCGGACGGGTTCGATCTTACCTATGCACAGGCGATGAGCAAGCTGCCACAAGCCATGCCCAAGAGCGTCAACCTCCAGGCTGGCTACCAGCAAAACCGGCTACAGCTGAGCGCTAAGCAGCAAGAGGGGTGGCGGGCTCCGCAGATTTTCCTCCAGCAGCTGGAGGGGGTCGAGTTTGGCGAGCCCAGCCTGGAGGTGCAGGGCAATACCCTGATTGCCCGCATTCCGGTCAGCGATGGCTGGCAAGGGGATGCACCGGATATCCGTCATCAGCAATTGGGCGTGGTACTGGTCAATGGTGATGAAGCCTGGCAGCGCCAGGTCACCATAGGTGATCCCCTGCCACTACCCGCTGGTGGCCACTCGCTGCGCTGGATCCTGGGGGCTGCACTGCTTGGTGGGCTTATTCTCAACCTGATGCCCTGTGTGTTGCCGGTGCTGGCCCTCAAGCTGGGATCAGTACTGCAACTGGAGACCCGTGAGCGTCGCCCGGTTCGCTTGCAGTTCCTGGCGGCAAGCGCAGGTATCCTGGTCTCCTTTTGGACGCTGGCACTGATGAGCACCCTGCTGCGCGCCACCCAGGGGGCCGTCGGCTGGGGTATCCAGTTCCAGAGCGTCTGGTTTATCGGCTTCATGGTCGTGGTGACCTTGCTGTTCTGTGCCAACCTGCTGGGGCTGTTCGAGATCAGGTTATCCAGCAATGTCAACACCCGCCTGGCAACCGCAGGTGGCAACGGCATGGCCGGTCACTTTCTACAGGGCTGCTTTGCCACTCTGCTGGCAACACCCTGCTCCGCCCCTTTCCTTGGCACCGCAGTCGCCTTTGCGCTCGGGGCACCATCCGGTCAACTCTGGCTTGTCTTTACCGCACTGGGGATTGGCATGAGCCTGCCATGGCTGCTCATCGCCGCCCTGCCCCGTCTCGCGCTTTGGCTGCCAAAACCGGGACGCTGGATGGGGCGCCTGCGCATCCTGCTCGGCCTGATGATGCTGTGCTCCAGCCTCTGGCTGCTCAGCCTGCTTGGCAACCATATCGGCCATAACAGGGTAGTGATCCTGATGGTGCTGATATTGGTGGCCCTGCTGCTGGCGGTCGTATGGCGCCACGGTATTCGCGGTGTAACCCTGGGGCTGGCACTGGGCTGCTTGCTGGTCGCCGCCCTGCTGCTCGGCAGCGCCTTCACCATGGAGGGCAAACCACCACAGGATAACGTCAACTGGCAGCCTCTCTCGGAGCTGGCCATCCAGGACGCCCTGGCACAACACAAGCGGGTCTTCGTCGATGTGACCGCCGACTGGTGCATCACCTGCAAAGCCAACAAATTCAACGTGCTGCTGCGCGATGATGTGCAACGAGCCCTGAGTGCCCCCGATGTGGTGGCCTTGCGCGGGGATTGGAGCCGCCCCTCCGACAGCATCGCCGGCTTCTTGCGCCAACGCGGCAGTGTGGCCATTCCTTTCAACCAAATCTATGGCCCCGGGCTACCAGGTGGCGAGATCCTCTCTCCGCTGCTAGATCGTGCAACTCTGCTGGCCACTCTGGAGCAAGCTGCGCACGCCCCTGTTCAAGGAGAAACAAGATGAGATATATCCTGCTCATACAGATCCTGCCGGAAGAGCGGGGCATACCCGCAGCGCAAGGGGGAAATTATCGGCAATCGGCTGATCTCCCTCATATAGCGCTCGGGGGCAACGTCAAAAACGCACTGGTCATCAAGGGGCAGTCATGACAGCAACATCATCCCGAATCCTCCGTCTGCGCCGCTGGAGCAAGGAAGCCCTCTGGCTGCTGCTGTTGGCGGTGATTATCTCGACAGCGCTGGACCTCTGGCGCAGTCCGGCGCTGCCAGAGGGAAGCCCGCTGCCTAAACTGCTGCTGCAAGATGGCACTCTGGCCGACCTGCAGACAATGAGCCGGGACAGACCACTGCTGATCTATTACTGGGCCAGCTGGTGTGCAGTCTGCCGTGTTACCACACCGACAGTGGAGCAGCTATGGCGAGACGGCGAAAACGTGCTGACAGTGGCGCTGCGCTCCGGCGACCCAGCCAGGTTGCAGCAGGGGATAGCCAGGAAGGGGCTGACCTTCCCGACCCACAATGATGAGCATGGCGACCTTGCCGCCCGCTGGCAGGTGAGCGTCACCCCCAGCTTCCTCATCATCAAGCAGGGTAAAGTGGTGAGCACCACCACTGGCTGGAGCTCTGGCCCGGGACTGAAACTGCGGTTGGCCTGGGCCAGCCTCGGCTAACTCGGCCCGCCTAGGAACACCATTGCGGCCCCTCTTCCCGCTGAAGAGGGGCCGCAATGGTATCGTTCTGACCTCGATTCAGAAAAAGGCCGGAGCCCGCAGCTACGCTGTTTAGCTTTTCCCCACCGGTGATGGCATCTTGCCAAACCAGTGCTCCGACAGTTTCTGCGCCTGTTTGACCTCCGGCTTGGTCATCGCTGCTTCCAGCTCGTCGCGAGCCTGCACCGCCTCCGGCATCCCTTCTGTTGCTGCCAATGACAGCCAGGCATAGGCATGTACCCGGTTACGCGGAGCCCCCAGTCCCTCTTCACGCATGGTTCCCATCCGGTATTGCGCCATACGATCACCCTGTTGGGCCGCCTGCCGATACTGCTTGAGTGCCAACGCGTAATCTTCTTTACCCCCTTGCCCCAAACGCAGCATTTCACCGTAGGCATAGAGTGCAGCCCTATTCCCTTTCCGGGCGGCCTTGGCATAGCTGGCTCTGGCCTGCTCCAGTTCACCTTGCTCCTGCTGCAGTGCTGCCAGATCGAACCATGCCCTGGTCACACCACCGTCAGCAGCACGCATTAACCAGTGGATCTGCTGCTCCCGGTCTACCTGCTGCAAACTCAATTGATATTCGGCCTCATGGGAACCGTGTGCAGCGGCCAGCTCCAGCCAGTAACGGCCCAAAGCAGGGTCTGCTGATACCAACTCCCCGGCCAGATAAGCCTGGCCAAGCCAGAGCTCGGCTTCAGCAGAACCGGCATTGGCAGCCCGTTGATAGGCAGCGAACCCATGGATAGGGGCGGCCTGTCTGGCTTGCTTTAGCAAAGCGTCCGGTTGCTGCTGGGCTGCTGCCTTGTCGTTCCAGCGCTGCGCAAGATCCGGCCGTTTGGCGACCCCTTTACCTTGCGCATAGCGCTCGCCCAGCAGGTACTGGGCATCACGGTTGCCAAGCTCTGCGGACCGTTCAAGCCACTTGACGGCATCCGTATCGGCCCCCGGTTGGGTGCTGTACCAGCGGGCCAGTACCAGCTGAGCGTCAGCATGATCCCGCTTGGCGGCCTGCTCGAACCAGTCGAGGCATTCACTCACCAGTTTGCCTTGATGCTGCTCCTGGCACATCACGCCCAGCTGATAGCTGGCATTGCTGTTGCCAAGGCGAGCCGAGCGCTGCCACCACTGGGTAGCGAGCGCCGGATTTTTGGGCTCACCGAGCCCGGCCTGATACCAGTCACCCACTTGCCACGCAGCGTTGGCGCGGATCTGCTGATCGGCAGCCAAGGGGCCCGACTGCTCAGCCGCTTGCTGCATCCAGTGCATGGCATTGGGGTAATCGGGTTGGGTTGCCAGCCGTCTGGCCAGCTCATATTGGGCGCGGCCATCCCCCTGCTTTGCAGCTTGGGATAGCTCGGCGTCAGTACGTGGGGCAGTGGAAGAACAGGCTGCAAGCACACTGACTGCCACTGCCAGGCATAAGACTCGATATGTCATGGGAAATCCTTCGCAGAGTGAAAAAATGAGAATAAAACAGGCGCTATTGCAAATTGCACCGTTATTGGTCAATCAAAGGGCAAAGAAGCTGAATTACAGCCTCTTCGCCCTGAATTAATAACCGAACTCTTTGCGCGTCGAAACCTCTATCAATTTATGTTCAGGTAAGAAACCAATAATATCATTCAATACGTTTTCGTATTTTTGCGCGTTAGTGAATATGGTTGCATGCCCCTCAGAGTCAAATGGCCGACCAAATATATCAATGCCATATACACCTCTATAAATGGTGATGTCAGCTTTTTTGGAAAACTTACAACCATAATGATTTATTTGAGGTTTCATATTGGTTATTTTAAAGGCCAGAAATGCACCGACACCTGCACCGGCCAGTGCCAGCGGCCCCACCAGACCCACAGCGATGATGCTGCCCACAATCAACAAACCACCAATGCCGCGAGAAATGGTATAAGCCACTTCCGGGATATTGTCCTGCTGGGTGTAGTAGATCCCCTTGGCGGTCATTCGGTAGTGATAGAGTTGATTAGGTGAAAAAATATAACGTCCTTGAAGTGCTCCTAATACACCAAACACCAGAAACATGAGGGTTATTTGCCAGTCATGCTCATTATCACCGTTAATAAAAATCATTAAACCAATAAACCAAAGTAAACCGCATAAACCCGCAGCCATCTCTCTCACCAACCTCTGCCGATGAGCAATCTGCCACTCATATAAAACCGGCTCCTTTTGCAACTCAAGGTATTGCTCGCTGTAGTAGTGGTTGGCGCCATCAGCCTCTGCGTTCTGAGACTGTTCTGTTGTTTCACTCATGTTATTGCAACCTTATGATGGTGCCTTTCACTGGCAGTGTGATATCAGATTCTACGGTCAAGACCACTCCACTGGTAAAGGTTGCTCTTGCCACAAAGCGCTGCGCCTGCAGGTGGCACCATTATTGGTCAATCAAAGGGCAGATAAGCTGAATTGCAGCCTCTCTGCCCCATGGCTTAATAACCGAACTCTTTGCGCGACTTGGCTTCGGTAATTTGATAGTCAGGGAGTGAACGAGCTAAATCATTTAGCACGCGTTCATAATCTTCCTTGTGTGTTAACACAATGCCGTACTGCCCCGTCTCTCTTGGCATCTCTATAATTTTGATCCCATAAACATCTCTAAATATGGAAAGACCACCAAAACCTTTGAACTGACAGCCACTATGAAACACTCTTGGTTTCATATTGGTAATTTTAAAGGCCAGAAATGCACCCGCACCTGCACCGGCCAATGCCAGCGGCCCCACCAAGCCGACAGCAATGATGCTACCCACAATCAACAAGCCACCAATCCCGCGTGCAATGGTGTAAGCCACTTCCGGGATCTTGTCCTGCTGGGTGTAGTAGATCCCCTTGGCAGTCATTCGGTAGTGATAGAGCTGGTTGGGGTCAGTTAAGTAGCGCGAAAAAATAACACCCCACACACCCAGTATTAAAAGCACCCAAATTAACGGCCAGGGGTTCTGACTATCGCTATTAATAAAAACCATTAATGCAATTAGCCAACACACACCACCCATTAACAGTGACGATGACCATGCTGCTCGCGGGGCATGGTCAATATGCCACTCATATAAAACAGGCTCCTTTTGCAATTCAAGGTATTGCTCGCTGTAGTAGTGGTTGGCGCCATCAGCCTCTGCGTTCTGCGGCTGTTCTGTTGTTTCACTCATGTTATTGCAACCCTATGATGGTGCCTTTCACTGGCAGCTTGATTGTTGATATAACCGGGTAACCCGATCTCAAGCTGCTGACCCTTGAGGCTGACAGGCGCTATTGCAGGTGGCACCATTATTGGTCAATCAAAGGGCAGAAAAGCTGAATTGCAGCCTCTCTGCCACATGGCTTAATAACCGAACTCTTTGCGGCTTAACACTTCCATCTCATCAAATTGAGGAAGCTGTTTTTTCATAAACGCATAAATTTCCTCAAAATTTTCAGGCATACAATGTACAACACAGAAATTTTGAACTTTAAAAGGGATGCTTTCAATTTTTATTGAGTACCCAGACCTAAATGTAGAGAATGTGCCATCACCAGAGTGAAAATAACGTCCAAAATGATTTATTTTTGGCTTCATATTGGTAATTTTAAAGGCCAGAAATGCACCCGCCCCCGCTCCGGCCAGTGCCAGAGGGCCCACCAAACCCACTGCAATAATGCTACCCACAATCAACAAACCACCAATGCCGCGAGCAATGGTGTAAGCCACTTCCGGGATCTTGTCCTGCTGGGTGTAGTAGATCCCCTTGGCTGTCATTCGGTAGTGATAGAGTTGATTGGGGGTAAAAAGATAACGTCCCTGAAGTATTGCGACAGCCCCAAAAATAAAAAGGAATATATTCCTAGGGAAAAAACCCTCACCATTCGTTAATAACAAATAGATCCCGATTGACCAAAGAAAGCCACCTATGGCAATCGGAAGTTCCCATGCAAGTCTCTGCCGATGGTCAATCTGCCACTCATATAAAACCGGCTCCTTTTGCAATTCAAGGTATTGCTCGCTGTAGTAGTGGTTGGCGCTATCAGCCTCTGGACTCTCTACGCTCTGCCGTTCTGTGGCGTCACACATCTTATTTCAACTCTTTATTTGGCCTCTGAGCAGGTTGAGGCAGCATCAACATAGCCTCTCAACCTGTTCACCCTCTGAATTCACGATACGTAAAGACTTCTCTTTCATTATGATTCGGGGTGAACTGCCTGGCTATTTTGTAAACATGATCAAAATCATCAGCATTGCAGTTAATCACTATGTGATTAACTAACTTAAAGGGTGAGCTTTCAATAATGAACGCATTATCCTTTCTATATGACTTCAATGTTCCTTCTGCGGTATAAAGTGCACCTAAATACTTTATTTCCGGCTTCATATTAGTGATTTTAAAAGCCAGAAATGCACCTGCACCTGCACCGGCAAGCGCCAGCGGGCCAACCAAGCCTACTGCGATGATGCTACCCACAATCAGCAAGCCACCAATCCCGCGTGCAATGGTGTAAGCCACTTCCGGGATTTTGTCCTGCTGGGTGTAGTAAATCCCCTTGGCAGTCATTCGGTAGTGATAGAGTTGATTGGGTGCAAATAAGTAACGCCCCTGAAGCGCAGCCAAAACACCTGAAACAAAAAAGAAAAGACTTAACTGTCTGTCAATATTATTATTACCAAATATTAAAAAACCAATACTGATGGCCCACAGCCCCCCCCCAACCACTGCAATGGCTAACCACACGCGATATTGTTGATGATCAATCTGCCACTCATATAATACCGGCTCCTTTTGCAATTCAAGGTACTGCTCGCTGTAGTAGTGGTTGGCGCCATCAGCCTCTGCACTCTCTACGTTATGATTGTGCTCTGTGGTGTCATTCATCTTATTTTAACTCTACAAGGTGCCACGGGCCATAAAGCACAGGGGTTGGCCGCTTAAACGCTCTGCCACCGGGTCGCCTATCTTGCTCTGTTATTAGTCAATCAAAGGACAAAGAAGCTTAATTACAGCTTCTTTGTCCCCATGTCTCAATAACCAAACTCCTTACGGCTCGCAGCTTCAATCACTTTATAGTGCGGCAACGCTCGCGTGATATCACCAAGTACACGTTGATATTCCTCCGGCTTGCTAAATACGAGTGCGTATTCCCCTCCACTATACGGGATCTCCATGATTTCCATACCGCACAGCTTGCCAAAAACTGATATTTCACCTGCCCCCTTAAAAATACACCCATAATGGCGGATCCTTGGCTTCATATTGGTGATTTTAAAGGCCAGAAATGCACCTGCACCTGCACCGGCCAATGCCAGCGGGCCTACCAAGCCGACTGCAATGATGCTACCCACAATCAACAAACCACCAATCCCACGCATAATGCTATAAGCCACTTCCGGGATCTTGTCTTGCTGGGTGTAGTAAATCCCCTTGGCAGTCATTCGGTAGTGATAGAGTTGATTAGGCGAAAAAAGATAACGTCCTTGAAGTGCTCCTAATACACCAAACACCAGAAACATGAGAGTTATTTGCCAGTCATGCTCATTATCACCGTTAATAAAAATCATTAAACCAATAAACCAAAGTAAACCGCATAAACCCGCAGCCATCTCTCTCACCAACCTCTGCCGATGATCAATCTGCCACTCATATAAAACCGGCTCCTTTTGCAACTCAAGGTACTGCTCGCTGTAGTAGTGGTTGGCGCCATCAGCCTCTGCACTCTCTGCGTTCTGCTTGTGCTCTGTGGTGTCACTCATCTTATTTCAACTCTATCAAGGTGCCCTGGGCGGGCAGTTTATCATCGATCTCAGCGGTCAATACCACCCCTTTGGCCAAGGTACCGCGGGCCATAAAGCGCAAGGGCTGGCCACTTAAACTCTCTTCCGCCGGGTAACCTATCTGCAACTGCAGTTCATCCCCCTGATTGGCAACAACCGCCAGTGTCACCTGCCCCGCCTCTTGGCTGGTCATCTTGATGGCGGCCTCTTGCGCAGGCCCTAATACTGCGCTCACCGCGGGGTAGCTTTGGCCGGAGGGCGCATAACCGAGGCGCCTTATCGACAGCTGCAAGGTGATAGTGCGCAGGTGCGGCGGCAGCGCAACGGTCAGCGTCTCCCCCTTGAGCTCCACCGTCGGCTGGCAGGCAACCCGCTCATACTGGAGCAACTCTTCAGCCGCAGGCCACCCGGCTGGTTTGGTGCCCCAGGTGGATTGCAACAGCCAGCGCTCAATAGGCAGACGGCTGTAGCGTGCCAGTATCACGGTGGCGGCCAGATAGAGCAGGCTGCCGATACCGATAGCGGCAACCATCCAGGGAGCCCAGATTGCACCAAGTGATGCTCCAGCTATCAGATTCCCGGAAGCCCACAAGGCTGGTATACCCTGCGCGATCAGGCCACCTAGCTTGAGTTGGTAACCAAATCTCTCCATATCGGCATTGGTATCATCCTTTAGCTTGGCGCGTGTTTCCCACGCCTCCAGCCCCGCCGCCAGCAGCCCCAGCCCGGTCATCCAGCCAGTGGTGAGCGCAAAGCGGCGCACCAGGGCGGGGTTCTCCTTCATGGCAAGAGCCAAGCGTTTCTCAAGAAGATGGTCAGGCACCACCACCTGCCCTTGCTTGATGGCGACCATAGCGCTGCCGGTCCAGGCGGCGGTGTAGGCCAGGTTGCGGCTCAGCTCCTGCTGTGCAGCAGGGTTGCCATGCAGTTTGCGCGCGCTCTCGTCATACCCTTGCAGCGCCACCGTCAGGTTGGCGATGTTGAGCAGGGCCGCCAACCCGCCAAAGTTGCCCCACTCTTGCCACACCTTGGCAGCCGCTTGTGCCCCTTTCGCCCCTTGCCGCTGCAAATTGAGGTAGCTGGTCATCTTACGTTCAAAATCCTGCTGCAAACCGCCTTCCAGCAATAACAGGCGGGGCCATTTCAGCTGCGACCACTCGGCGCCTGCCGCCTTCATCCGGCCAAGGTGGCCCTCTGTTATCTTGCCGGGCGTTGCCAACTTGCCAAGCAGGTTGCCCTGCACCTGAGCCACAAAGGCTTTGCTCTCGGCCGCAAATGCGGAGTTGATGCGCACCTGCTGGCCGGTGTGAATGGATTCGAGTACCACCAGACTCAGAGTGCGGCCAAGTTTTTCACCGCTGAGCAGATGGGGATGCAGCAACTCGCTGAGCTGTTGCCATGGCTTGATGGCCGCCCCGGCGATGGCCGCTTTGAGGGCGCTCATGGTTGCCTTGGCCGCCTCATGGAACCCGCCAAACAGCTTGCTATTGCTCAGAAGATGGTTACTGGCTATCGCTTCCATCGCCGCCAGCGCATTGGCGACACCGGTGATATTGCCCACCCCAATCCAACCGGGATTGTTCTCGAGCTCTTTTTTAACTTCGATATCAAAGCCGTAGTGTGCCAGCGCGGGCAGCGCCCCCTTTTTCAATGCCTTGGTCAGCGCGGCCCCCCGTTGGGTATCGGGGGCAAAAAACAGGCTAAAGAGCCACTGGCTACTGCTGGCCAGCAAGAGGGTCTGGGTATCCTCCGTCTGGCTATCAAGCCCCAACAGCAAAGGGGAGGTCGGTAACGCCTGCAGTAACTGCAGGGCATCGTCATAGGTCGCCAGCCAGCGCGGACGCAGAGCATCCACGCCCCGCGCATATTGCTGGATAATCCCTTCCAGCCCAGACCAGTTCACTTCGTCATCAAAACGCACTCCAGGCCAGCTGGCCCACTTGTCGGGGTTGAGGCCCAGCAGCTTGAGTTCAGCATGCTGCGCCATCAGGCGCTGCTCGGCCCCCAGATCGATGTAGTGATTACCACTCCCCTTACGCTCTTTGTAGTCATGGTTGGCAACCAGATATGACTGCAACTGCTTCTTGAGCTTGAAGGTCGCCAGACGGTCGCCTCTGGCTGAGACCGGCAAACTGCTCTCATCAAGCTGTGGCAGAGCCAGCATCTCGGTGATACCGGCCATGTTCCAGCGGTGGCGGGTGTTGTCGTCATGAAAGGGATGTTCATAGCGGAGGATGATGTCGCTTAGGCGCTCGGTCACATCGTGCATATCCGAGATAAGGTCATCGAGTGCCACCACCAGAGCACTCTTAAAATCTGGTATGCCAGCCTTGCTAGCCTCCGGTGAGCCTGCGGGTTTGTCGTGCCACAGCTTGCCAGGTTTAATACCTGCGGGAGCCTTAAGGGGGGCACAACTATTGACGAATCCCTTGTTGGGCAAGCCCATGTCGGCTACGTGAGTAGAGAGCAGGTCGAGCAATCCCGCATGCTCGCCCCCCATCTTGCTGGCCAGCGAGAGCAGATTAAAAGAGCGCATCCCTTTGCTGCGCAGGCCGCTCTCTTTGCGATACGCCTTTTTCAGCCGCTCGGTCCAGCGCTGATGGGAGAAGGCCATCGCCACCTTGTGGTTGGCCGGATAAAGCAGATGCCCCTTGCTTCCCTTGCTCTCGTGAATAAATTGGCTGCCTTTAACCTCATACTCGTCGAGAATTTTTGCTTTTTCATCAAAGACATAGAGCCAGCCATCGCGCAGTTGGCGCAAAGTGTAAGGCGTTGCCTTTAGATCCAGGGCGCCCTTGAACCCTTTCGACGGTAAGGGATGAGGTTGTTTGGCTGGCACGTCAAAGAGCTCATCTAGGGCATAACGCACCGGCACCAGAGCAATCTCTTTGTTTTTAAAAGGGCAAGTGCCAACCGGACTTTTGCAATCCTTGTTGCCGGCAGCGCCAGCTGCTTGATTCGGGGTGCTCATGAGGTTCTTTCCTGTGCAATGACGTGTTGCTCTGCCCAGCTGGCAGCTTGTTCAACACGTTGTGACGGGGTCTGTGCCGAGGGGGTAGTCAATAACTTGGTCACGACCGGATAGGCATCGTCCTGCCACCACGACTCGCCCAAAAATCCCAACACATTGAAAAACAGCAGCAAGTCGCGTTCGGTCTGAAATCCAAGTTGATAAGCCTGCTCGGCCCAGCGGGCAATCCAGTTCTGCGGATCACTCTGCTGCGCCAATCGGGCAGGAAACCAGTGCGCCATGTGGTGATAAGTTGCATCCAACTGGTGTTGCCAGCTCACGTCACTCAAACGTGCCCACTGTGCATCGGTTAGTCTGCATGTATCGCCAATCGGCTCGGCAAGTGCCTCTTTGACCTGCCAATGGAGCCAACCTGTGCGGGTTGGCAGCCAGACCTGTGTGATCCCTCGCCAATACCAGGGATCCGCATCCACCAATAGACATGCCATGGTTTCCGGCGCTGCCAGTTTGAGCAGAATACGGCTACCGTAGGGACTTTCGACCTCGATAAGCTGGCGCAACTGGTCAGCCAGCGGCAAAAGGGACAAAGGGGATGAAAGCAGCCATCCGGCATTGGCGGGCAGCGTCTGAAACCAGCCGAGCAAGGGCTCGCTGGCCTCAACCAGACAGGGCGAGACCTCCCGCAAACTATCCCATGGAGCGTAGAGATAAAGTGGCTGGTAAACGGGGCTATCGGTTACCTCAAACAACTGCCGTTCAAGCTCGGGGATCTGCCCGCCATCGAGCAGCAGATAGAGTTGCTCTCCTTTGGCCAAATCAAACTCGGGCAAAACCATTACTGGCTCTCCCCCTTGGCCAGTTGTTCACAAATCTCGCAGACCGGCTCTGCCGATTTGAGCGTTGCAATCTGGCGCACCGGATCCATAGGCACAGGGGGGGCAACAACCTCAACCGCACCGGGCTGGATCGGCATCTGCCCAGCCCAACCGGAGCCAGAGCCAGGACTGCCGCCGGAGTTCATCTTGATGGAGCCACCGCTTAGCGTGACGCCACCGGCGTCGAGCTTCACAAAGCTGCCACCCACCTTGAGGGTCAACTCGGCGCCGGCCTCCATCACGATCTTCATGCCAGCCTTGTGATGCACCTCCTGACCAGCATCAACCAGCAGAGATTGACCCAGCTTCTGATGCATGGAGGTATCCACCGTCAGCGAATAGTCCCCCTTGATCTGGTCACGCTTCTCACCCTCCACCGTCAGGTGGTCGTTGGCCTTGATGCGGGTGACCCGTTCGTTGTCGATATCGCGGTGCTCGTCGTGCTTGATATGCCACGCCGCATCATTTTCGATAAGCACATTCAGGTCTTTCTGACCGTGGATATAAATCTCTTCCTGCCCCGCCTGGTCTTCAAAACGCAGCTCGTTAAAACCCTCGCCCTTGTGGGTTTCGGTGCGCAGCACGGTGCGAGTCTTGTTGGCCGGCAACTCATACGGTGGCCGGTTGGTAGCGTGGTAGGTGCGCCCCGTCACGATGGGCTGGTCAGGGTCTCCTTCCAGAAACGAGACAATCACCTCGTGGCCGATACGCGGGATGGCCATCATGCCGTACTGGCCGCCGGCCCAGCCTTGCGATACTCGCACCCAGCAGGAGCTCTGGTCGTTGGAGCTGCCATATCTGTCCCACGGGAATTGCAGCTTCACCCGGCCGTGCTCGTCGCAGTAAATCTCCTCGCCCTCGGGGCCGACTACGATGGCGATTTGCGGGCCGTCCACCATCGGCTTGTGGGGCGCCTCGGGGCTGCCGACGCGGGCCCGCCAGGTGGTGCTTGCCTTCACCACGCCAAATTCGTTGTGGTAGACGGTCGGGCCGCTGCCGCCCTCCTCCTCCAGCGCCTGGGGTTGCTCACCGGTGTGGCGGATATGGACGATTTGCCAGTCGGTGTTAAGGCTACCGTTGGGGTGTTCGGTCAATGAAAAGTGCTGGCCCGGCAACAAGGCGGCGCAGTTGGATTTGCCACTGCCTGCCACCGCGTCATTGCGCAGGGCATCGAGCCGGTGCTGGGCAAACGCCTTGCCACTCGGGTCCTGCTTGTAGCGGCCCGGGTAGTCGAAGTGCTGGTAAGTGTCCCGTTGATGCTCAAGCTCTGCGCCCAGCTTCTTGTGGGAGAGGCCATAGGCCGGGGTCTTGAAGCTGTAGTCCTTGAGCTCCACATCAGAGGGACGCACCGCCTCGCGGTAGTGGAACTGGCGCACGTAAGGACCTTGTTCCAGCGAACGGTTGCCAAGGTTGAAAAAGAGCTCGGGGCCGGCAGTCAGGGCTGCGGCATCGTCAGCAAAGACGATGCGGTGTTTGCCTTGCTCGAATTCGTGGAAGTAGAACAAGCCCTCTTCGGCTGCGAGGCGGTTCACGAAATCAAGGTCGGTCTCGCGATACTGGACGCAGTACTCGCGCTGGGCATGCTCATTTTTCAGGGCAAAGGCGTAGTCGGTGATGCCGTGCTCTTGCAGCAGGATGCTGAGGATTTCGTCGGGCTTCTGCGCCTGAAAAATGCGGGAGTTCTGGCGCAACCCCAGTCGCCACAGGGCGGGTTTGACTTGCAGCTGATAGCGGGTGCGACGAAAGCCGCTGTCCCCTTGGGCAAATTCGCTCACTACCCCGCACACCCGGCGTTGCAGCTCGCCGTTGTACCACACCATGAGCTCGCAGGGCTGGTCCAGCACGGCGCCAAAGTCGACATCAGGCTGGCTGCTGGCCAACTCCAGCTGCAGATTGAACGGCCGGTTCAGCCCCTCATCCAGCTGGAAACTGGCCACCACGAAGGTGCTCTCGGGCAGCGCCCCCACCTTGGCGGTAAATTGTAATCCTGTGCTATTGGCCATCTTGTGCCTTCTCCATAGCTACCGCACGCCCGCGGCGCGCTACTTGGTGGTTCGATGATGAGATAAAGCCATCATTGACGGCCTTACCTCATAACCGATCAAAACAGTGACAGCACTCTCTAACCGGCCTGTCCGCTACCGGAACCAATCACTACGCCACCACAATCCACCGCGGTGCCGGTTATAGCGATAGGTTTGCCATTGACCAGCACAGACCCTACGCCTCCGGCGATGCTGCGCGGGTGAGGTGGATTGTTGGGCTTGTCGTGGGGTGCCAGCGGGTCGCCCTGACGGGCCACTGGCTTGCCATCGAGGAGCACGTCAGGACTGGCAGCTATCACCGGGGTCGGTGGGAAGCCATCGTGGTCGGTGCCAATGTCACCGAGCAGTGCGATAGCGGGGCACATAGTCATTCTCCATATGAGCGGGGAGACGCACAGACATCATCCCTCTGCCCCTGTGCCCGATGGAACGCACCGAGCACAGGCGATTTTGATAAACAGCGGATAAACAGAACAGGCCACAGCACAGGCTATGCCATTCAGCACTGGCGAAATTAGCCAAATAAAATCAAATGGTTACCATATTTCGATAAACAACAGACTGAGCTGTTCGCAAGGGATTGCGCAAACTGGGCAATCCCCCTGCAAAATATTGCATCTGCAGTGCAACCATCTGGAGTATGCGCAACTGGTTGCGCATAACAGAGCAATCAGCTACCTGATAGCCCCTTTTGCAGTTGGTAAAGCCGGATGTTGAGTGCTTTCAAGTCACTCTCTATCCCTTTCAGCTCGGCAGCCGTAATAGGCTCCTGCGACGCTTTTCGCGCCTCCAGTTCGCTCAGACGTAAACTGAACGGGACCTCCTGCATCAGGTTCTTCTGTACCTCGTAGAGCTGAGACTTGAGGTAGGAAATCGTGACCGTCTTGCGCTGACGCTCCAGCTCCAGCAGCTGATCGATCAGGGCATCGACCCCGGCGCGCGCCTCCAGATAGGTCGGCACCCGGTTGAGATCCCCCTGCTGGCCGGCCAGCGCGGTCTGCCACTGTTTGTCGAGGGCCTTGACCGCCAGCGAGTCGGGATAGAGCATCTGCAGCGAATTGCGCAGCCCCTCGCCATAACGGTACCAGTAGAGGGGCGAGGTCTGCTCCAGCCGATCCAGTTGGGCCTGATAACGCGACACCAGCTCGCTCTCCATCCCCTGCAGGGTCTGCTCCCCCAACACGATGCGCGCCTGGCGAATGTCGTCATAACTCAGAGCCTGCGGCAACGCCGCAGCGGGTTGTTGCAACCGTTGCGCCGCGATGATCTTCTCCTGCTGCTGATGTTGCCAGCCAAACCACCCCATCATGGGCAAGGCGCAGGTAAGCAGGCCACAGCCAAACCAGAACCAGGCCGGCCGCTGTTTGCGGTGCTGCTCAATCTTGAGCACGGTCGGCTTGACCTGTCCCTTCTCACGCCCCACCAGGATACTGCCCTGAGGCAAGTGCGGGGTCGATGCCGAAGCCACGCTGCCGTGGCTCTGCTCAATATCCGGCTTGAAAAAGACCATCGGCGGGATCTGCAGCTCCTCCTTGAGTCCCGGCTCATCGGAGACGATGACGATCTCTGTCTCGTCAAACAGATGGGTGTACCCCTCGATAAAGTGCACCAGATTCTCGACCCGGGGAATGCGACTGAGGCCGACGTTGTGCAACTTCTCGCTGATGAGTTGCAGTGCACGCTCGCAGCGGTAGATCAGCCGCTTGTCCTCGTGGCTGATCTGGTACTGGCGGATCACGTCGCTGATGCGGGCGATAAACCAGTCGAGCATCTCGATACGGGCCCGCTCCTGGTGTAACGGTGGCCAGACACTCTCCCACTGGGTGACGATCAGATTGGCGAGAAACTCGCACCCTTCGGTAAAGCCACTCAATCCCTGCAGCCGGGATCGTGCCAGGGTGAAGTAGATGGCGGTCTGCAGATCCACCCCGTGCTTTTCAAAGATTTGACTGGCGAGCTGATGGATCCGGACCCAATCCACCTCGGGGCGGGAGGCGTGACTGAGCTTGTTGATCTCGGCGCGCAGCGCCTCGTATTCCGGCAACATTCTGGGGTCTCGCCCCACCTTCAATGCCTGCTGGCCTTGTTGATTCTGTGACATATCGGCTTCCAAGATGAGAGGGGCTCGCATGCCCCCCTGCATGATCAATAGAGGGATTCAGGCAATCTGAACTGGCTGAACAGGCCGCCGGTAAAGGGGTTCTGGGCACTGTCGGTATAGACCCGATAGGTCATGGCGCCGTGATCCACTGGAAAACGGACATCAAAGGTGGCGTCGTTGACCCGGGTCAGCTCCCCCTTGTCCATCAGGCGGAACATGGCCCAGGGTCCGACAAAGCCTTCGCTGCGCGGCGACCGTTCACGAGCAGCCGGTACCAGGGTGATCTTGCTCTCGGCCCCGTCGCGCATGGTGTTTGGCCACACCAGCGGGATCTTGTTGCGACGACCGTGGGCATACTCCAGCAACTGGCCATCCAGATTGAGCACGCTGCGCCGCTTGTTGGCGGTGAGCTCGATGGGCTCGAGGGCAAATTGCACCTCCAGATTGCCCTGCTGACTGAAGAAGGTCTGGCGGATGCGCGCCGCGCGATCCAGCTGCTTGACCAGCTCGGCCTGAATGGGTGAGCTCAGTTCACCCTCCATCAGCCCGCCTTCAACCATCGGCTTGAGGTTGACCTGATAGAAGCTGTCCAGCGTGCCGCCGGGGGCAAAGAAACGTTCCATCTCTGAGAGCGGCACATCCTTGGCTGAGCCCGGGTTAAACGGATAACGATCTGCCAGTTGGCTGTTGAACGGTGCCAACACCTTCTCCTGCCACTCCTGATTGAGGGATGACATCGCCAGATCGACCACCAGTTGCGAGCTTTGATCCGCCAGCTGCCCCACCCAGCGATTGAGTGGGTCTGGCAGGCCACGGGCATACTGCTGCAGAGCAAAGACCGGGTCTGCATACTTGTTGGCCAGACGCAACTGCACCGCCTTGAGGGCAGACTGTCCCGGCTCGGTGGCATTGACGATGAGCTCCATATAATGCTGCAGCTCAATCAGCTTCTGGTTCACTTCCGAAATCAGCGGCCCCTGCTCGCCACGGCTGGTCAAGACACCGTTGGTGGCCATAAAGGGTCGACCGATACGCGCCGTGAGTGCCTGTGCCGGATCCCCTTCCACATCGGACAGTTTGCGAATACGGGTGTTATCATCCAGTGCGGCCAGCACCCGCAGGAACGGCTGGTCATTACCGGTAATGGTGGAGAGCACATCCAGCGCCTGCTCGGGGCTGGAGAGAGGCTGGATGTCAAGGTTAGTCAGCAACGTCTGCCATTGGTTGACATAATCGGTGACGTAACGATCGTTGACCTGACGGGTGATATCCTTGCGATCGGCCTCGCTCAACTGGCTCAGCTTGCGCTGGCCCAGTACCCAGGCATCCATGGCGGTCAGGTCGAGCAGCGCCTTGTCCTGCTTGAGGAAGAAATCGCTGAAACCGGGCCAGGTCAGCAGACGCGGCACCTGACCGGCACTCTCGTTGCGCAGGGCAAAGACGGTATCAAAGGCGGGGCCCACCTCGTCACGCACGTTGAGAGCAGGCGGCAGCACATCGCCCGCCTTCACCACCAGATTCTGATAGACCCGCTGATACATGGGCAGCTTGCCGAGCTCCCGCTGGGCGCCATACACCGGCTCCTTGAACGGCAAAAATGCCGTGATGGCGGCCTGATCACGGGCGGCGCGAGCGCCATGCCAGTCGGTATGATCGAGGGCATAGTCAAGATGCCCCATCAGCTGCTCCTGCACTGCCCCCTGCCCCGGGAACGCTTTTTGCCAGCGGTTGGCCATGTACTGCTCCACCAGCTCCTTGTTGCGACCAGAGGCATCATCCAGCATCCGCATCACCCGCAGAATGGCGAGCTTCTCCTCGCTACCAGCCGGCGCCTGGTCGAGATCGTCCAGCAGCCCCTGCATCTGGGCCGGCAGAAAGCTCAGACTCAGCAGTTGCAGATAGGATCCCTCCACATAGGGGCCAATTTCGTCCCCCTGATAGAGGCCGAGATCCGCCACCAGCGGCATGCGTTCCCGGTAGTTGCCAAAAGAGAGGGTCGCCTCGCGAATAAGGTTGAGACGCGGCAACTGGCTCACCCCGAAGGCGTGGGCATCGGCCACCTCATTCGTCTCCATAAAGGCCTGCGCCTTGGTCAGTACATTGCGACCCGCCTCCTCGTTGACCCGGTAAAAGTAGTGCCAGCCACCGATCAGGGCGGCAGAGAAGAGCGACAAACAGCCGAGGCCAATGGTCATCCGGCGGCGGCGATAGAGGGTATGCAGCCGGTTTTCTCCGGCCAGATGGGCCTCCGGGAAGATGATCGAGGAGAAGAGCTTGCGCACGAAATAGGTGTTGGACTCCCCGCGCAGGGCGGAGTGGATCGGCTCGGGCAAGCTGTAACGCCGGGAAGCGGCCTGGGCAAAGGCATCGAACGGGACACCTTGCTGATAAACGGAGCTGATATAGACGCCGCGCACCAGCAGTGGCTTGCTCTCTTCAATGGTCAGGGTTTCATCGAGCAGGCTGGTCACATAATCCTTGAGACCCGCCAATTGACGGACAAACGAGAAGAGGGCGTTGCGCTGGGCGGCATCGAGCCGGGCCAGCATCATCTCGGGCAGATTGCGGTTGAGGTTGTCGACCCACTGATCCCAGAACAGCGCCAGATCCTGCTGCCAGGATTTGCCCTGACTGCTGCCGGGGTTGAAGGTCACCCCCAGCACGGCGTCACGGGCCTCTTTATCCAGCTGTTCATAGACCACATCAAAGCCGCGCAGCATATCGAGCTTGGTGAAGGTGACATAGAGCGGCAGCCGGGTATTCATGGTGGCCGACACCTCTTGCAACCGGGCACGCATCAGCTGGGCATAGGCCTTGCGCTCGGCCACGCTGGCTGCAGACAACCACGCCAAATCAACAGTCAATACCAGACCATTGAGGGGCTGGCGACGACGATGCTCGTTGAGCCAGTTCAGCAGATGCAGCCAGAGCCGCTCATGTTTGCGAGACTCCGGCTCCTGCTCGGTCTGGGACAACAGCACACCGGCCGGATCCAGCATCACCGCTTGCTCCCCCAGCCAGCAATCGACCAGCTGGCCTTGCGCCACGTCCCGCAGTTCGGTATCGAGCCTGGGATTGAGTTTGTTGGCCGGGTTGGCACGGTGGATCAGGCTGCTCTTGCCGCTGCCGGGCAGCCCCAACACCAGATACCATGGCATGGCGTAGAGCGCCCCCTTGCCAAGGTGTTCATTCAGAGCTTGCAACCAGCGATCGAGGAACAGCGCCTGTTTGTCGATGAGCCCTTTGACCGGATCCTGCTCCAGCAGCACCTCATGCCGGCGCTCGGCCTTGAGCTGTTTCATCTTGCGCCATACCCGCCAGGAGAGTACCCCCAGCAGCAACCAGAGCCAGAGCAGGGTGAATACCACCCGCCCCCACAAGGCCTCGAATGGCCTGGCATCACGGATCTCGATGCGAGGCCCCAGCCACCACACCAGGATCAGGGCGACAACCCACAGCACAGCACCGAGCAGGGGCCAGGAGGGTTTCAGTTTCGGCAGCTGTTGCCTCGACAAGGTAAAAATGGTTTTGAACATAAAATGTGATCCAACTCCGACTCAATGACTCATTTCGGCACTTAGTTCGGCAAATGAGCGGCATAGGGGGCCAGGCGGCTGACCAGCCCAGGCTCCCACTGCGACAACCCGAGGCGATTCGCCTCTTGCCACAAGTGTTGATATTGCTGGCGCGCAAGCGCCTCCATGCCTTCCTGCTCCAACAACTCCGCCTGCACCAGCAAGGCATGGAAGCGGGCTCTTGGCTCTTTCATCTGTGCCATCCGCTCATCAAGCAGGGCGAGCGCGGCGGCAATCCCCTGCTCCCCATGACGCAAGGCAACCTCCTCGGCCAACTCGACCTGTCCGCTGCCGCCTCCACCACTCTTGGCAGGCTGCAACCAGCGACTGCACTCGGAGGAGAGAAACGGGGAACCATCGCTGAAGGTGAGATCCCGCAGCGCGGGAAGACGCAGCAAAAACGCATCCAGCTCCGCCATGATGGCCTGCGCCACCGCGCCATATCCCAGCTTCTGGGCCACCTCGGCCGAGAGCCTGTGCCCCTCGAACCAGTAAGGGGCCAGCGTCAGGCTCTGCTCGATGCGCTGCCAGAGCGCCAGATCTGGCGTGCCCATGGCGGCGCGATACTCATCCACCATGTCCACCGACATGGAGGCCAGCTGGGTTTTGCTCCCCTGCGCCGTCATCGGCGGGGTGGTGATACCGGCCCAGATGGCGTGACGACGCAGCCGATAACCGATCGCAGCCTCCGGCTGGCGCTCAATCAGCAGCTCCGCCACCTTGAGCTGGGTCTGTCGCCATGCCCGATCGTTGGAGTTGTCAATCTCGATGCCGGAGCCCTTGCTGGTGCCACTGAGCACCATAGCGCTCGCCATGCTGCTCGCGCTGGCGGTGGCTGCAACAGCGCTGCTTGCAGGTTGAGTTCCGACATCAGCCTGAGCCTGGACAACCTGTTGTCGCTGCGCTCGCTTCAACCCCATCATCAGGGGATCCAGCAGCTCGCTCTTGTCGGGGCACTGGGCCAGCCAGACGGCCTCCAGCTGTTCAGCCTGCGCCAGCAACTGAGCCAGCTCGGCCGCCGAAGCGCTCTCGCTCACCCTCGGCAGGGCCCCCTCGAAGCGCTTGATGATCTGCACCATCAATCGCTGCTTCTGAGCCGCATTCCCGGGCCAGGCCAACAGCCAGTAAGCCTTGATCCAGGCTTCCAGCAAACTCAATGCCGCTCCCATCGGGGTCGCTTTGGCCGGATGTTGCAGGCAGCGCAACAGCTGGGCCAACACCCGCATATCCTTGGTGCGACTCTCCAGCAACCCCAGACAGGCTTCGGCCACCGCATTGAGATCGACCTGGCTGTGGGCAAGGGAGCCCAACTTGACCAGCTCGGTCTCCACATAGTCCCAGCGCGGTTCATCGGCCAGCACAGCCCCTTTGATCTGTGCATCCGGCAAGCTGGTGAGCAGACGGCTACACCAGGGGTGTTGATAGCTCATTTGCCCCCCCTACCAGCGACACTGTTGGCGCACCGGTATCAGCGCCTCTTTCAGGCCGCCGAGATCGACCCGCAGCAAGGCACCGTTGGCCGCCTGAACCTGCAATTCACGATGACCAATCCAGCGTTTGAGCTCCTCTATAGCGGGCAGACCGCGGCCATATTCGAGCAGCCATCCCTGATCCCGGATAAACCAGCTCTGACTGCTGCGAGTGGCTTGTCCATCCAGCGCGACCTCGACACTCTCCCCGCGCCACGGCGCATCCAGTCGCAAGCGGATATGGGTGATGTTGTTGACGCAGCCGATCGCCAGGGTGGCACCGCGCAGGGCCGGACGGGTCAGTACCGCCGTGCCGCTCTCCTCATCCTGTCGCAACAGGAAGGGGGAGCTATCGGGCACTCGTGCCAACTCCTGCTCCGCTATCGCCAGCCAGGACGGAGACTTGGTGCTCTCCTTGCTGCCTGATGGCATCGCCTCATTGCCAAGGGCGTCATAACAGGCGAGCCGGATCAGCGGGGATGGCTCGCGGCGACACGCTTGCCAACCCGCCATATCGAGGGGGGGGACTGCGTTGCCGGTCGCCAGCAGCAGGGGAAACAAACCCATGATGATCATCAGTTCACCTCCAGTTTCTGGCACTTGTGATCCAGGGTGCGCTTGGGAATATTGAGGCTCTCGGCCACCAGCATGCGATTGCCCTGAAAGTAGCGCAGGCGCGCTTCAATCACCGATGCCTCGTACTGCTGCATGGCCCGGCGCAGATCGCGGATATGGTTGTAATCATCCAGCGCATCGGGCAGCTCGGCACAAACCCGATCCCGCAGCTCCGGTGGCAAGGCGCCAAGCCCTACCTCTTCACCGTGACGGGTGTGGGCACAGGCCACCTCCAGCAGATTGCGCAACTCGCGCACGTTGCCGGGGAAGTCGTAACTTTGCAGTTGCTTGAGGAACTTGCGCTGCAAGCCAGCCAGTCCCTTGTCATCCTGCGCGGCAAACTGGGCCATGAAGTGCTGGCACAGCAGCGGCACATCTTCGATATGTTCTCGCAACGGGGCGATCAGCAGCAGACACTGGCAGAGACGATGGTAGAGGTCGGCACGGAACCGCCCCTCCTCCACATGGCGGGTCAGCGGCTGATGAGTGGCCGCGATGAGGCGAAAATCGGAGTGATACTCCTGCTCTGCCCCAAGGGGCCGGTAGCTGCGGGTTTCCAGCACCCGCAGCAGCTTGGCCTGCATGGCGGCGGGCATGTCGCCCACTTCATCGAGAAACAGGGTGCCACCATTGGCCTGCGCCACCAGCCCGGTCTTGTTGGAGAGGGCGCCGGAGAAGGCTCCCTTCTGATAACCGAACAGCTCGCTCTCGATGAGATTCTCCGGAATGGCGGCGCAGTTAATGGCGACGAAGGGCTTGTTGGCGCGATCGGAGCACTTATGCACCAGCCGGGCGACCACCTCCTTGCCACTGCCGGTCTCCCCCTGAATGAGCACGGTCAGCTTGTGCTGGCCCGCCTGGGCGATCTGCTCGCGCAGGCCGCGGATCACCGCCGACTGGCCAACCAACTGCTCGCCCAGCAACTTCTCATGCTGGCGCTGGCGCTCCCCCTCCCCCTTTATCTGACGCAGGGAGTCGCGCAGCACGCTCTGATCCCGGCGGCTACGTCCCAGATCGCGGATCAGGGTGAGCTGGTTGCAAAAGACCTGGGCCAGACTGGCCAGCTCGGGGCGGGCCGCCCACTCCTGCAGCACATCGCCGCTGTCCATCATCGCCAGCACGGCAAACGGCTTGCCGTTGCCATCATTGAGTGGAAAAGCGTGCAGGCCGCACGGCTGGCCAAGGTTGGCCAGCAGTTCACGAAAACCGGCATGCTCGATGCGAGCGCCACCATGGAGGGAGTCCCAGGTGCGGGATTGCGCCTTGTGCAGCACATAGGCAAGGGGATGAGAGAAATCATCCACCGCCAGCGCCAGCGCCACCTCCAGCCCCTTGACCCACCCTTTGCACTCCAGCTGACGGCCGCTCACATCCAGCATGCCAAGCAGCAAGCCTTTGGGCTGGAAGCTGGCATTGAGGGTCGAGCTCCACCAGTGGCAGAGATGTTGTTCATCCCGTTGCGAGGTGAGCGCGAGGGCGAATGCGAGGGCTTGCTCCATGGTCAGCCCTCCACCTCGGCCACAAACTGGTGATCGGCCACCGAGAAGCGCACCCGGTTGATGGGCTCACCGGCCGAGAGGCGCTGCAACAGTTGCAGGGAGACCGGCGGCAACAGGGCGCCATCGATGACGGATTCGAGCATCCGCGCGCCGTTCTCGCTGCGGTTGGCCCGCAGCAGGATCTCCTCGGCCACCTCGCTCTCCAGCACCACCTCCGCACCGAAACGCTCCTTGAGCAGCTTGACCAGCCGGTTGAGTTTGCCACCGACGATCTGCACCAGCGTGTCGTGACCGAGCGGCAGGTAGGGGATCACCTCCATCCGCGCCAGCAGGGCCGGTTTGAAGAAGGCGGCGAGCTCCGGATAGAGGGCATCCAGCAGCACATCGGGCTGCTCGGCATACTCAACGATGGTCTGGAAACCGAGGTTGGAGGTGAGGAAGAAGACCACGTTCTTGCAGTCGATGATCCGCCCTTCCCCATCCGCCAGCTCGCCCTTGTCGAACGCCTGATAGAAGAGGTTGAGCACGTCCGGATGGGCTTTCTCCACTTCGTCCAGCAGCACCACGGAATAAGGCTTCTGACGGATCGCTTCGGTCAACACGCCCCCCTCGCCAAAACCGACATAGCCGGGCGGCGAGCCGATCAGGCGCGAGACAGTGTGCTTCTCCTGATACTCGGACATGTTGATGGTGGTGAGATACTGGCGACCGCCAAACATCAGCTCGGCAATCTGCAGCACGGTTTCGGTCTTGCCGACCCCGCTTGGCCCCACCAGCAGGAAGGCCCCCAGCGGACGGCCCGGACGACGCAAGTCGGCGCGGGCGGTCAGCAGGTGCTTGTGCAGGTGAGCCACCGCCACATCCTGCCCCTTGATAAGCTCGCCAAGGTACTCCGGCAGACGGGTCACCACATCCAGCTCCCCCTGGGAGATGCGATTGAGGGGCACCCCGGTCCACTCGGCGATCACCGCGGCGACCTGAGTCTTGTCGACGTGGGCAGAGACCAGCACCTCACCCTGTTGCAGCTCGGACAATTCTCGTTCGAGCCCGGCAAGCTGCCCGGCGGCCGCTTGCGGATCGAGCGGCGCATCGGCGAGATCCAGCGCCTCTCTGGCCAGCATCTCATCCTGCTGATCCGCCAGCAGGGCGGCACGCAGTTCGACAATCCGATGCACCAGCCCCTGCTGTTGCTGCCATCGGGCTTCCTGCTCACGCAGGTTGTCACGACAGGTCTGCTGGGCCGCTTGCAGTTCGGCGAGGCGCTCATCGTTGTCACCCAGACCAATCAGGCTCTGGCGCTCCAGCTGACGGATCTCCAGCTCGCGCTGGCGCAGTTCGTTTTGCAGGTGACTGACGGCGCGTGGCGGCGTGGTGAGGTTGATGGCCACCCGGGCACAGGCGGTATCGAGTACGTCGATCGCCTTGTCCGGCAGTTGACGGCCGGAGATGTAACGGGCGGAGAGCTGGGCGGCAGCTTGCAGCGCCTCCTCGTCAATCAGTACCCCATGGGCCTTCTCGTAGATGCTGCGCAGGCCGCGCAGGATCACGGTGGCTTCATCTGCATTGGGTTCACCCACTTTCACCAGCTGGAAGCGGCGCGACAGGGCGGCATCTTTTTCAACGTACTTCTTGTACTCGCCCCAGGTGGTGGCAGCGATGGTGCGCAGCTCGCCCCGTGCCAGCGCGGGCTTGATGAGGTTGGAGACATCCATGCCGCCCGCCTGGTTGCCGGCACCAATCAGGGTGTGAGCCTCATCGATAAAGAGGATGACAGGTCGCACGGCATCCTTGACCTCCTGCATCACCCCCTTGAAACGCTTCTCGAACTCCCCCTTAACCGAAGCGCCCGCCTGCATGGCACCAAGATCCAGGGTCATCAGCTCCACATCGCGCAGCTTTTCGGGTACCTGACCCGCCACGATACGCAGCGCCAGCCCCTCGATCAGGGCGCTCTTACCGACGCCGGCCTCCCCCACCACGATGGGGTTGTTTTTGCGGCGACGGGAGAGAATGTCGATCATCAGATCGATCTCGTGATCCCGGCAGAGTACGGGGTCAAGCGACCCCTGACGGGCCTGTTCTGTCACATTGACGGTAAAGCGGGCCAGCAAGCTGGCGTCAGCGGGCAATGCAGCCTGAGTGGCAGTGCCATTCGCCGCAACGGTAACCTGGGTTTCTGCGGAATCTTTGACCCAGTCGTCGAACTGCTGGCGCAGCAGTTCGCGATTGACGTTGGCAAGCAGACGGGTCACCGAGCCCGGCAGGTAACGGTGGGGGGTCATCAGCAGCACCAGCAGCATGACGCCACTGCGCAGCTGGCCGTGTTGCAGCTCGGCGGAGGCGAGCAACCAACTGTCTTGCAGCCACTCCACCAATAACGGCGAGAAGGAGGGATAACCCTGACCATAACCGTTATCGGCCGCCGAGGGTTGCAGCAGGCTCTTTAACTCTTCAACCTCGACCTCGGCCCGTTTGAGGATCTGGCGCACATCGCAGAGGGGGGTCTCCAGCATCTTCAGCAGCAGATGCTCGATGCGGATCTCGGCCCCTTGATGATTGACGCAGAGGGCTGCGGCCTCCTCCAGCATGTGACGGCAGATGGGGTTGAGTCTTTCCACCAGTACCGGTAGCTCTATACGAATCACGGCGTGCTCTCCTTAGTATTTTATTTTAATAATTCGCCCAGTTGACGCAGTACGTCCTGGGTCTGGTTATCGAGTTGGTGGTGATAGAGGCCAAAGATGATGGCCAGGATCAGCGCGCCGCCCATAAACAGGGTGCGCAGGGAGACTTGCTTGCGCAGCTGGTAGCGAGATGCCTGCTGACCGAGATCAAGATGAAACACGCTGGGGGCCTCGCCGCCACTTTCAGGTGACAGCTGCTTGTGCAGTTGCTTGACGATCCGTTCAAACTCGTCACGGCCCTGGCTCATCACCTTGTAGCGCCCCTCGAAACCGAGGCACAGACAGAGATAGATGAACTCCAGAATGTCGCGATAGCGCACCGGGTCCTCCTGCAGGCGCGCCAGCAGTACGAACACCTTCTCGCCCCCCCAGGTCTCGTTGTGAAAGCGGGCCAGCAGGGAGTGTTGGGACCATTCACTCTGGCTACCCCAGTCACGTCCCATCACCGCCTCATCGATGAAGGTGCAGAGGATGTAGCGAAACGAGAGGACGACGCCGTTCTCGTAGCCCTGCGCCATCAGCTCCTGTTCGATGGACTGGATCTCGGTCACCACCCGCTGGTAGAGCTCGGGCACCCGGTCGTAGCGCGACAGCAGGCGTACACGCTGCACCAGCCCCAGCAAGGGGGTCACCGCATCGATCATCGGGTTGATGCTCTGGCCGCGCAGGCGAAACCAGTAGTCCGAGTCCATGTCCAGCTGCTCGGCGTGATCGAACAGCAGGTCGCTCAGTTGCTCGTTCTTGATAATGTCCGTGGTCATCTCTGCTTGTTTCCTTGATGCGATCACTGGCTACGGATGGCCCAGAGCTGCATGTCGAGCTCGGGGAAATCGCCGGCAATGTGGAAGGCGAGGGTGTTGCTGACCGCCAGCATCTGCCAGGCCGGGCTCTGCCGGTCGAGCTGGAAGTAGCTGTAACCCGCGTGATAGGGGAGCTGGCGCGGCGCCACCGGCAGCGGCAGCAGTGGAATACCGGGCAACTGCAGGCTGATGAGCTCGCGGATCTTGTCGCTGGAGGCAACCTTGGTCTGCTGCAGCAACTGCTTGCGCAGCTGCTCCTGCGGCATGCGGGCACGCACCGCCAGCACGAAGTCGGCGCTGGCAATCAACTCGCTCTCGTTGACCATGGCTACCATGACGCCGTACTGGTGCTTGCGCAGCTGGATGGAGACGGCGCGCGGCGACAGCACGGTACTGAGCGCCTGACGCAGGGCCAGCATCACCGGCTCGAAGCTCACCTGCTGATCGTCGTGACGATAGGCCGGGAACTCGGGGGGCAGGCGGGACTCGTCGGTAAAGGTCATCAACTCGCCACAGAGCTGCACCAGCGCCTCGTGCAACCGCTCGGGGTGCAGGGTGCCAAGGCGTGCCAGATGGGAGAGCTGGGGCTGAGCCCGGTTGAGCAGCTGCAGCATCATGAACTCGGCCACATCGGCCACCCCCTGCTGACCCGGCGCGGCAATGCGCTGGGAGAGGCTGCGAGCCCGCTCGGCCACGAGACCAGCCGATTCGCCGAGGAAGCGCTTGAGGGTCGGGATGGCGGAGACGCTGATGCTGCAGGGCATGAAGTTGGGATCCAGCACCAGACCGCCGTCCGGACGTTTGTCCAGAATGCGGGCGATGGCGAGCGAGGCGTAGGCGCTGCGATCTTCCCGCTCCAGCATCAGCCGCAGGCTGACCCGCCCCACCTCGAGGGAGACCACATCCCCCCCTTCGCTGTGCAGGTCGCGCACATCATGACGATGGGCCTGTAACCGGGTAGCCACCTGACCGCCCTGCCCCACCTCATTGACGCCGCTCACCGAGAGCGGCAGGGCCAGATAGACCTTCTGGTTGGCCACCGAGGCGTCGGTGACTTCCAGCGGGGTCGGCAGCACGTCGTCGTTGGGTATGTTGAAGACGGTACCGTCCGGCAGGATACCCGTGGCCCCCACCAGCGCGATGCGGCCAAAGCCGAGGTAATCCTCGTTGATAGCAAGCGACTGCAGCCCGTAGAAATAGTCGGACAGCGCGCTCAAACGCGCGTGCAGCGCATAATCCGAATGTCTCTGTTGTTGCTGGAAGTGCTGGGGCTTGATAAAGAGCCCTTCACGCCAGATAACCCGATTTCGACTCGACATAATTATTCTTCTTCTTTTTGTAGTTCCACTTCATCCAGGCGCAGGTGCACCAGGATGTGATAAGCCGCGCCCTTGCTCTTGACCTTGATGACCTTGCGCCACTCGGCACTGTCCGGATCGGCGTACCGTGCAATCACGCCGATGTAACGGGTCTTCTTGTCGAGCTTGACGGGGGGCAGGTATTTGAACTGGCCCGGCAGCAGGGTGTACTCCTGATGGTCGAGGTAGTTCTTGCCAAGGGCCTTCTCCACATCTGCCGTCACCTGGTCGTAGTCGGTGGCGAGCAGCCTGGAATCTTCCGCCAGCAGCACCACCTGAAACTCGATCGGCGCCGCCTCCCCGCTCTCGTTGGGGTTGACGTCAGGCTCCGCCAGCAGGCTCAGCCCCAGGGTGGATGGCTGGTCATCGTTGCTCCCGACCTGGACATCCGGGTTCATGACCACATCGGCCATCTTGCCCATGGTGGTACAACCGGCCAGGGCCAGCAGACAGGCCCCAAACCACAGTGCACGTATCATCAAATCAGTCCCTGTTGCTGACGCACGGCCTGGTCATAGGCCTGGGCGTAGACCTGATGGAACAGCTTGTCGAACCCCTGCTGACGGGCAGAGGTGAGCTCGCGGTAGTAGTGCTGGTACATGTTCCAGGCCCACCCCTCATCAGCCATCCCCGGCGCGCCGCTGCGGCGGTATTGCTCGAAACGGCCGAGCAAGGCTTCCGGTGAGAAGGCCTGCAGGATGCTGTCGAGCGCCGCACTGATGGCCTGCTGGTTTGCCACGTGGTGGATGCGCACGTTGTGCAGGCTCTCGGCCACCGCGGCCGGCGCGCTCAGGTGCACCGGGCTCTTCTGCTCGGCAAACAGCACCGCCAGGGTCTCGTCATAATCGAGGCCAAGGCGCAGAGGGTTGTCCTCGATGGGGCGCAGGTGCTTGTCTGCCAGCGCCGCCTGATCGCTTTGCAGTTGCAGCAACCCCTCCACCATGGCCCGCACTGTCTTGCCCATCTCTTCGAGCATGTCGTGAGCCTGTCGGGTGTCCTGCAACTGCAACGGCTGACCCAGCCCGCGCATCAGCGGCGTCAGGGCGACGTGATCAACGCCCTCCAGTGGCTGGAAGTCGGGGTGGTTCTCGATGGCAGGCATATCCAGAAATTCTTGGTTCATGGTGTTCTCGACGGCAGAAAATGGAGCGAGGGATACGGTGTCCATATCCGGTTGAAAATGCGGTTGAGCCTGCGGCTGGGTATCCATCAGCGGGCCAGGAGCCGCACGCTCCTGCTGCAATGCCAGCAGGGGGTCGACTGCCAGGGCCCGAGGATCATCCAGGGTCTGGGTGTGGTGGTGATCGCTGGCCAGCCACTCGTCAAGCTGTTCGGTTGGACGGTTGCCCAGCACCTGCTGCAGGCTCTGCTCGGGGGAAATGGCACCGAGATAGGCGCGCAGCCGGAACGGGCCGACCACCAGCTCGTCCCCCTGCTCCAGATGCACCTTGCGAGCCCGCCCGATGGGCGAGGTAGCACCATTGATGTAGGTCTGGCCGCTGAGATCGCACAGGCAGAAACGACCGTCATTGAGCTCGACCCGGGCATGGGCCGGCATCACCGCCCCCAACCTGTCTCGCAGTTGCCAGTCATCCTGTTCGGAGGAGCCCAGGGTGCCTCCCATCTCGTCGAAGCGATATTGCACCTGCTGGCTGCCGTCGAGCTGCTCGCTGTTAAGCACCACCAGAGATAGTTGCTGGTTAAAGTCGTCCACATTCACTCCTGCACGTATTCCTACACTGAATTTCTGTGCTTATTCCTGTACACAGATCGTCACGAACGGGTCACTCGGCGGTTGGCCGAGAAAGGTACTCCACCCCAGACGGGCACTCTGCTCTTCACCAAGTCGCAGCCCCTTGGCCTGCTCCTGGCCGAAGCCAAGCCGCAGATCCCAGGCCAGCTGATCGCGCAAGATGAAGGAGACAAAGGTCACCAGGGCGTGGAAATGCTCCCCGTTCGGGAGAAATCCGAGAAACTGGCCAAAACTCAGATCATTGATTTTCAATAAAAACTTGCCGGCACAATCATTGACCTTGTCACCGATGACGAAGTCCTGCCCCAAGGTAACGCCAGCGCCGCCCAGACGGTTTTGCTGCTCCTCATGGATAGGCACCTTGCGCCACTGCCAGGCGCTCACCTCTACATCCGCCAGATCGAAGCAGTGGGCCACCAGACCGGCGACCACCTCGGGCGAGCGGCTGGGGCTGGCCAGCATGCCCGCATAGGAGAGCATCTTGGCGCGGTTGACCGGCAGGCTCTGGCAGACGGCGTCGTTGCCAAGCCCCACCAGCGCAAACATCAGGCGGGAGAACCCATCCTCACCGTCGTCCTGAAAACGGACGTGGTAGCGATACTTGCGCCAGATCCGGTGCAGCAGGGTCAGCAGACGGTGGTGGAAGAAATCCAGAAACAGGCCGAGCTTCTGCTCCCCCTGGGCGTACTCCCACGCCAATGAGTCGAGGTAGTACCCCGGCATCGGCGACTGGCTGCCGTGCAGACCCAGAAAGGCCACTTCCAGCTCGTGACGCCCCTTCTCGTCGCGGCCAATCTGCAGCACGTCACTGGTGGGAAAGCCCAGCGATGCGGTCGCCTTGAAACGAATATTCTCGTCACTTGGCAGGTGGTCGAGACCACGCTCCTGATCGGCGCCATCGAGCCGGTTGAGCAGCTCGACCAGCTGGAAGAAATTAAAACGGGGCGCCTCGTTGGCGGCGCTCACATCAGGGAGTGCTGACCGATCTGGACTGGCCACTGATAGCGCTCCTTGTTATCGAGATTGACCACCTCAAGCAGGTGGAAGGCGTTGACGCTGGCATAGAGCGAGAAGAAATGGGCCAGCACGGTACTGAACAGATAGAGCTCCCCTTCGCTGCCAAAGGCGGACTGACGGATGGAGAGCACCGACTTGAGCCCCCGCACCGGCATGCCGCGCACCAGCCTGTCCACCGGCTTGGTCTCGATCTCCTCTATGCCCGCCAGCCGCTTGCGCGACGCCTGCTCCGCCTGCTTGTCGTGCAAAGCGGGAAAGTCATAGGTACGCAGCACCTGTACCAGGGCATCGCGGCGCAGCAGAGAGACATAGTTGAGCGACAGGTTGGAAATCAGGGTCCAGTGCAGGCTGCCATCCAGTGCCGGGCGCAGCGGCCGGGTCGGCCGGATCAGGTTGCGGAAGGTGGCAAACGACGGCGAGCTGCCGGTCGGCACGCAGATGCTGCCGACCTTGAGGCGGGCGGCGCGGGAGCGGTTGGTACAGGTAAGCGTCACCGAGATGGATTCATCGAGATCGACCGTGGTGGTTTCATCGCCCCGCACAAACGAGAGGCTGTGCTCGAAACCATCACCACTCACCGACTCCCTGACGCGCACCCGGTAATAGAGCGCCAGCCGCTGCTTGGCCCGCTCGATCTGGTGCTGAAAACTTTCGAACGGCTGATAGATGCGCGGCGTGCCGCGAGAGCGCCCCAGATTGCCCTCGACCCAGCCTTCAACCTGATCCACCGAGAAAATTTCGAAACTGTCGGCATAGCGATAGCTCGCCTTGAGCGGATATTCCGCCTGACGGCCGTTGAGATTGACCGGCTCGCTATCGTGCTGGAACAGGTTGATGGCCGGCACACAGTTGAGCATGAAAGAGTCGGGACGGATCTTGAGTTCCGCCGGCAAGGGCCGGTCGAAACAGAAATGAATTTTGAATTCACTCACCGGCAGCGGCTGTTTGGGCCACTCGCCACCGGAGAGTTCGAAGAAGAGGAAGCTCTCCGGAAAGCAGAAATACTCCTGCAGGATCCGGTAGCCGGAATAGACGTTGTTCGGATAGGGCAACAGCGCATCGTCGCGCTCGAAGCCGACCGATTTAAGGGCCCTGGCCTCCTGACGAAAGCGCTTGCCGTCGATCTCCAGCTCGATATGGGAGAGCTGGTTGGCGAGCCAGAAGTAGAGCTCATACGCGGTGTAGCTGTCGCCACCCAGGAAGAAGCGCAGCTTGTCCAGCTGCAACTCGCTGAGCAGCAAGGGGGCATGCAGGGCGATATCGAGCGAGATGGTCGAAAGATCGTTGCCACTTTGCGCCGTCACCTCGCGCATCTCGGCCGGATAGACCCAGGCATCGTGACAGGTTTGAAAATGACAGGTCACATCGTCAATAGGCAGACTGTCGAGTTGGCAGCCCTGTTTCACCAGCGCGGGCTGGGCGATGGCCCCCGGAATAACCGAAAACTGCATGATGGTCATGCTGGGGACGGGACGCAGGTAGTTTGGCCAGAGCATATTGAGCAGACCGTGGGTCAGCTCGGGAAACTCGTCTTCAATTTTTGCGCGCAGGTTGCCCGTGAGAAACGCAAAGCCTTCCAGCAGGCGTTCCACATCCGGGTCGGTATTCTGCTCCGACAAAAAACGGGTGAGTTCGGGATAGCTATCGGCAAATTCGCGCCCTTGCAGGCGCAAAAAAGCCAACTCATCCCTGAAGTAATGTTCCAGCGACATTGATCAGACCATGCGGTAGTGGCGGTGACTGTCCATATGGACGTTGAACGAGGTAACTTGCTCGATATGCTCCAGCCGCACGTGGGCCGTCACCTGAAACGACATCTCGAGCGGACTCGCCTGATAGTCGGGTGAACGGACATCCACATGCACAATCCGCGGTTCATAACGACGGATGCATTGCCGGATCGCTTCGCGGATCCGCCCCTTGATATCCGCACTGCCCTGAGTGGCGTCATTGAGATCGATGACGCCAAGCTCGGGAGCACTGCGGCAATTGCCGGGACGGGTGTTGAGGATCTGTTCGAGCTGCCGCTTGACAGAATCAACCAACTCCTCAACCTCCGAACGGGGAGAAGGGCTCAGCCCCTCCCCCCGGATGCGATCGAACAGGCTGGCCGCATTTCCTCTATCCCAGGAAGAGAGATACGGCATCGGGCCTTATTCCTTGTCCAGTCGACCTACCAGAGAGAGCTCGAAGCTCGCCCCCATGTACTTGAAGTGCGGGCGCACTGACATGGCAACCTGATACCAGCCCGGCTCCCCTTCCACATCCAGCACCTTGATCTGGGCGGCGCGCAGCGGACGACGGCTGCGGACCTCTGCCGGCGGATTTTCCTGATCGGCCACAAACTGCCGGATCCAGCTGTTCAACTCCCGTTCCAGATCCTGACGCTCCTTCCAGGAGCCGATCTGCTCGCGCTGCAGCACTTTGATGTAGTGCGCCAGGCGGTTGATGATGAACATATAGGGCAGCTGGGTGCCCAGCTTGTAGTTGGTTTCGGCCTCGCGTCCTTCCTTGGTGTTCGGGAACACCTTGGGCTTTTGCACCGAGTTGGCAGAGAAGAAGGCGGCGTTGTCGCTGTCCTTGCGCATGGTCAGGGTGATGAAACCCTCTTCCGACAGCTCGTATTCACGACGGTCAGTGATCAGCACTTCGGTCGGGATCTTCGCCTGCAGCTGACCCATGGCTTCATAGACATGCACCGGCAGATCGTGGATGGCACCACCGCTCTGCGGACCTATGATGTTCGGGCACCAGCGGTACTTGGCGAAACTGTCAGTCAGGGAGGTGCCCATCAGATAGGCGGTGTTGCCCCACAGATAGTGATTGTGATCCGAGCTGATATCTTCCTGATAGTTGAAGCCCTTGATGGGATTTTCAGTCGGATCATACGGCAGACGGGCCAGGAAGCGCGGTGCGGTCAGTCCCAGATAACGGGCATCTTCCGACTCGCGCAAGGCGCGCCACTTGGTGTAGGCCGGCCCTTCGAATACCGATTTCAGATCCTTGATGGAGGGCAGATCGGTAAAGCTGTCTACACCAAAAAAGGTCGGTGCAACGGAAGAGATGAAGGGGGCATGAGCCATGGCGCCGACCGCGCTGACATACTGCATCAGCTTGATATCGGGTCCGCTGTGGGTAAAGGCGTAATCACCGATCACGGCACCCACCGGCTGACCACCAAACTGTCCATAACCGCTGGAGTAGACATGCTTGTAGAGACCGGACTGGGTGATTTCGGGGGAAAACTCGAAATCTTCCAGCAGCTCTTCCTTGGTGGCGTGCAGCACCTGGACCTTGATGTTCTCGCGAAAATCGGTGCGATCCACCAGCAACTTCAGGGAGCGCCAGGAGGACTCCATCTCCTGCAGCGGCTTGGCATGGAGGATGACGTCCATCTGCTTGCCGAGCTTCTTGTCGAGCTCGACAATCATGCTGTCCACCAGTGCCTTGTTCACCGGACTGCTGGCAGTACCGCTATCCAGAATGTTGGCGATCAGGGCTGCGACCCCCTGCTTGGCGACGCTGTAACCCTCATCAACCGGGGTGATGCGCGCTTGTGCCATGATTTCGTCCAGCAAAGAGGACGAGGAGGCGGCATTCGCCCCCGCTTGAACCTGTTCTTCGACCAAAGACATGTTTGTTCCTTCTCGTTCAGTCAATACAACCCGCCGATCACTCGGCTGGCTTGATCAAATCCAGCTCTTTGAGCAACTGCTCACGAGCCTCATCACTGGACAGCAGATCCTGCAAACGATTGCGGAAGGCAGGGATATTGCCGAGCGGCCCCTTCAGGGCAACCAGCGCCTCACGCAGTTCCAGCAGTTTGCGCAGTTCGGGCACTTGCTGGGCCACATTGTCAGGAGTGAAGTCTTCCAGGGACTGGATTTTGATCGAAACCGGCAGCTCGTCCTGGCTGTTCTCTTCCAGACGATTTGGAACGGTGAAGTTCAGTTCCAATGCCGATTCTTTCATGACAGATGAGAAATTATTCTTGTCGATGGAGACAGTCTGACGCTCCTCGATGGGGGTATCTTCGGTGCGTCCTTTCATGTTGCCGACCACCATCATGGTCAGGGGAAGTTCTACTTCTCCCTGTTGACCACCAGTCGACGGTACATACTTGATATTTATACGTTCTTTGGGCGCGACTGTGGCGCCATCAATTCCTTTTCCCATGCTCTAGTACCCGATTTTGAGGTTTTATCAAGAGGGGCTGAGCTTATATTCAATATAGCCAGCCTCAACTGTAATAAATTACAGTTGAAGCAATGACCATATTAAACAGGGAAAATTCCGAGTAATAACTTTAATATTTTGTGACATATCAATAAGCCGTCACGGCGCGACCCGCACGGCACCCACCCTCTTGTCCTCATATTTATTTCTTTTGATACCGTCAACGCTACCTCGTTGCTTTGCATCATAAAAATAAAAACAAAACACAATAAAATCATAAACATGCGTTCATTTCACAAAGGTTTTCAGCGCCAGAAGCTTTAGTGACATCTTGTTCGGCACATTATCGTTCTCGGCACATCCATATACGACAAATTCTGACATATATGAATCAAGGGAATGTGATACGTGCTGGATGGCATGATCTTGAACAAAATTGTAACCGGAAATGACAACCTGACAATCAGAATAATCTGACATAAAACAAGAGGTCAAAAATGGCAGAAACAGATAAGTAAAAATTACGCCATTAAAAAACAGTGATGCGTTTATATCCCTGATTAAATTTATTTGAGAGCAAGCCATAACACCGTCAATGGGAGCACTCCCTGCTAACACTGGAGTCAATCTGGAGCGGGATGGGAAGTGGAAATCAGCCCCCAAGCACCTGCGTCTGTTTTGACGCTGCGCCCGGTCAGCAGAGGCAGAGGGATGTCACCATCATTCACCAAGCGCATGGTATGGCTCCGGGAATAAATATGAGCCTTGATCAGAGAGCCGAACCGTTCGCTCGAGCCACCGGAGCAGGGATCCCTCGCTGGGGAGATGGGACGTAATAAGAGGCACAACCAGATACCGCTCTTTTGCTACATAGAGAAGTGCACCTTACTCCACAAGAGGCGTCGTTCAGTGCGCCAAAAAGCACGGGGGCCTGATGGCCCCCGCAAACACACCGGATGAGAAAATGCCTTACTTGGCGGCGCTATCCTTCACGCACTTCTGGACAAAGCTGTTCTTGGCCGCGCCAGCCAGCTTCTTGTCGGCCGCCGCCTTCTCGCACTTGGCCGCCGGATCCACTGCCGCGCCCGTCTTCACGCACTTCTGGATAAAGCTGTTCTTGGCCGCACCGGCCAGCTTCTTGTCTGCCGCCGCCTTCTCGCACTCGCCGGTCGCGGCACCAGCGGCATCTTTCACGCACTTGCCGACAAAGCTGGTCTTGGCGGCGCCGTTTAGCTTTTTGGCCGCGGCCTGCGCCTCGCACTGCAACTGGGCTGTGTCGTTGGCAAAGACCGGATTGGCCAGCAGCACGCTGCCGCAGAGCAGGCCGAACAGGATGGTACGCTTCATGGGAGATATCCTCTCTATCAGGTGATGTGTTTGCATGGTCATATTGGCATGACGATGTGTTGCAAATGGCTGTGACTACAACAGCTGATTGTTGCCGCAGATCCCCCGCCTCGCCAGCTTGGGAGCGGAGCACAGGGCCACCATCGCCCGCACTATAGCGCCGATTGGCAGAGCAGGATTGCCCTCAGCCAGCCCCTCCTCAGCGGCAAGCCAGCCCTATTCCTTCCTGCCACGCCCGCCAACCCCCAATAAAATCAAGGGCCATGGGAATCCGGTGCCCACTCAGTTCGATTTGTTGAGCCAGCGCATAAAACGCAGATATTCCTGATAGTTACGTCAATTTTTGACTGGTGAGACCAGATTCGATTGGCTTAACATAGCCATCCGGTGCCTATTCATCTGCGATGGGCTGCTGCCCTCGCTGGTTATGGAGCATTTTGGAAGCTGTAATCCACGGGCGGTAGCGTTGGATCGACGAGAGACAGATATCTTGACAGGCAATTTAATTGTCGCAAATAAATAGCTGTCAATTAAAAATCGCCTTCTTGCTATATTTTAATATCTTACTTCGTTTAACGCCAATCTACTAGGGTTAAAAAACTAGATATACAACCCTTATTCTATTAAAAGGTCTTTCCAAGGAAAAACAAATGTTAATTTATGTGAATCAGTTTAATCTGATAGGTGATAATGCAACAAATAGAGCATTTAATACTATTGCGGGATGGTTAAAGGAAAAAACTGGAAAGATATTTAGCATTGAGCAACTTAAAAGCAGCGATGAATTCAAACTAGAACGTTCGACGGTAAGGACTTATGCTGCAACTCAATTTGAACCCTATATGCATTCTGTTATGTTAACACACCCAGATGACCAAGTTAGTGGAAGGCAATGGGTAACTGAAATAGGTGTTAAAGAATGCCAAACATTTACTCAGATATCAATTCTATTAGAAACGAGTGACATTAGCACACAGGTTGTCGAAATACCGACAACAACAAGACCAAAGCTTGTTACATACTTAAGCAAAAATGTAGAACTTGATCGTGATACTATTGGAAAGCAATTAAAAAATTATAGTAATACAACTGACAGTTTTATCTCACTAAGTTCTGAAATTGAGCGAGAAGATAGAAGTCACCCTATAATAATAATAAGCAATGGGACCAATAGAAAACCTCTAATAAATCCATTAAAGCTACAGGAACAATTATTTGGATTGGCTCAAGTTGTTTCTACTACAGAAGAAATTGATAGCTGGGAAATGGAAAGAGTTCTAACGCGGCGTTACTCTGCTTGGGGGGGAGCTATAAATATAATCTATCCATCACAAGGCCGTGGATTCTGTTATAATAGATTGTTACTTTCCTCCACTATTGAGGAATGGAAAGCCAATCATATAAATATAAACTCTCAAATCCTATCAATAATCACTCATACTACAAACGGATTTAGGAAAAAGCAACATTTTAGCCCAACCGATGTAAGGGCAAAAAGACAGAAAGATCAAAGAGTTTTTTTAAAAAATAAATTTGATGAACTTCAAGATGACCAAGGATTTAAACAACTAGCTGAAGATGCATTTTCACAATTAGATGAGCATGATGCAATAATAGATAGATTAAAATCCGATTTTAATGAAGAGTTAACAAAATGGATAAGTGAGTTATCTGATGAGCAGAACAAAACTGAAACTCTTACAGCAGAAAACAGAGCCAAACAACATCAAATAGAAACTTTAAAGTATCAACTAAGTCAAAGTGCAAATAAAGGTTCGCAGAGTGAAACATTTTTCTCTCCAACGGAAATCACTGACATCCTCGTTGATGGGCTAACCCCAAAAACTTCTCTCCTTCTTATTTCAAAGTTATTTCCAAACAGAGTTTTAATTTTGGATGACGCATATCACTCAACAACAAAATCATTGTCATTCAAGAATTCGAGCAAATTACTCAGCCTTCTAAGTAGATTGGTAACAGAATATTTAGACTTGGTTTTATCTGAAGGGGACGCCAAAGCTAGATCTTTATTTGGTGCAGCATATTCAGCTAGTGAATCAGAAACTGTAGAGAGAACAGACAAATACGCCTCTCAGCGAACCTTTAATTATGAGGGTGCTGAAGTCCCCATGTTTAGACATTTAAAGATTGGTAACTCAAGAAACCCTGATGAAACTATTCGTGTATATTTTCACATTGACACCAAAAAGAAAATAATTGTTATTGGATATTGCGGGCCACATCTGGATGTTGTATCGACATAATAAATACTTACCCTCACACTTCGGAAAAAACTGTAGTTTGGCTAGCTATCTCGGGCGGTTGTGACAAGAAAAAATATAATGCAAAGCCAGAAATCTCTAAGTAACTTCTTTTAGGAGGAAACAATCTGATTCAGAAATGGAAATACCATTCTTCGGATTGCACCTCGTCCCTGATTAATCTCATACATCTCAATATATCCCCCCCGTTACCGGGGGGGGTATTTCTATCGATTATCTCGAAGCGGCAGTTAACCCACCAAAAACTCTCTTAACCGGGCAAACTCCGCTGGCAAATTAACGGAGAGCAGCGGCAGCTCGGCATGCTTGGCGAGCGGGCCCGGCAGCGGCACATCGAGATGCAGGATCTCGTCCACCGACTCCTTGAACTTGGCGGGATGGGCGGTGCAGAGGAACACTCCCACTTCATCCTCGGCCAGCTGTTCGCCCAGCAGATCCCAGGCAATGGCGCCGTGGGGTTCACAGAGGTAATCCAGCTGGTGCAGCCGTTTCAGCGCGTCGCGGGTCTGAGCGTCATCACGCATGCCTGACCCTAAGGTCTCCAGCGCCCAACCCTTGCGGCGGCAGAGCTCTTCTACCCGTGGCCAGTTATTGGGGCGGCTGACATCCATGGCGTTCGACAAGGTGGCCACTGTCTGGTGTGGCTCCCACTGACCGGTTTTCAGGTAGCGCGGCACGGTATCGTTGGCGTTGGTGGCGGCGATAAAGCGCTTCACCGGCAGCCCCAGTGCCTTGGCGATAAGGCCTGCAGTGAGGTTGCCAAAGTTGCCGGACGGCACGCTGATCACCGCCTTGGCACGATCGGCTTTCGGCAGCTGGGCTACCGCCTCGAAGTAGTAGCAAACCTGCGCCAGCAGACGGCTGATATTGATGGAGTTGGCGGAGTTGAGGCCAATGGCCTTTTTCAGCGCTTCGTCGTCAAAGGCCTGTTTTACCAGCGCCTGACAGGCATCGAAGTCGCCGTCGATGGCGATGGTGCGGATATTGCCGCCGAGGGTGCAGAAGAGCTTCTCCTGCAAGGGGCTTATCTTGCCCTTGGGGTAAAGGATCACCACCTCGATCCCCTCCAGCCCGTAGAAGGCGTGGGCCACGGCGGCGCCGGTGTCGCCGGAGGTGGCGGTGAGGATAGTAATCTTGTCGTTGGTTCTAAAGGCCGCGAGGCACTGGGCCATAAAGCGGCCACCGAAATCCTTGAATGCCAGGGTCGGGCCGTGGAACAGCTCAAGGGCATAGGTTCCGTCTTTGAGTTTCACCAGCGGCGCCGGGAAGGTGAAGGCGGCGTTGATAAGCTCGCTCACTTTCGCTGCAGGCACTTCGTCCCCCAGCAGGTGGCTCAGGATGCGGGCAGAGCGTTCGGCCAGCGGCAGATCCAGCAGGGCATCCACATCGGCGAGCGGTTCGAGTTGTTCGGGGAAGAAGAGCCCCTGTTCGCGACCCAAGCCCTGACGCACCGCCTGCGCGAAGCTCACCTGTTCGCTGTTGTCCTTGATGTTGTAGAGATTCATAGCTCGCTTCCTGTTACCCGTGCCCCGGCCATGTCCAGTTTGCAGACCCGGGCAAATCCATCTTCGTTCTGCACGAAATGTGCTTCCATCCAATCCTTCATCCGCTCGGCCTGCGCCAGCTCCTTCATCACCACAAACACGGTGGGGCCGGAGCCGGAGATGCCGGTAGCGAGCGCCCCGTTCTGGGCCGCCTGCGCCCGCACCTCGGCAAAGCCTTCGATCAGCGCCGCGCGGTAGGGTTCGGCAATCACGTCTTTCAAGACGCTCGCCGCCAGCCCCTCCTGCCCTGTGTAGCTGGCGTGGACAAAGGCAGCCAGGCGGCGGCCATAGGTGAGGCAATCCTGACGGCGATATTGGGCCGGCAAAATGGCGCGGGCGGCAGCGGTCGAAACCACGGTACCCGGGTAGCAGACCACCCAGTACCACTGATCGAACACCGGAATACCCTGACTGATAACGCCGTGCTCTTCCAGCACCAACTGCATGCCGCCCAGATAACAGGGCGCCACGTTGTCGTAGTGAACGGAGCCGGAGATCTTGCCCTCCATCTCCCCCATCAGCAGCAGCATGTCGTGCTCATTGAACGGCTCGCCGTGGAAGGCGTTGAGCCCTTCAAGGGCCGCCACCACGCTGCAGGCACTCGACCCCAGACCCGAGCCCACCGGCAGGTTCTTCTCCAGCACCATTTCGAGGGGCTTGAGTTTAAGGCCGCGCTTCTCCAGCGCCTCGCCATAGGCCACCCAGCAGTCATGGAGGATATTCTTTTTCGGATCATCCGGCAGCTTATGGGCGTAGCGGCCCACGGATGAGAGGGCGAACGGCACGTCAGCCGCTTTTACCTGCACCCGATCGCCGAGCAGAGAGCCATCCACGGGGGCGAGCGCCGCCCCCAGTACATCGAATCCCACGCTCAGGTTGGCGCTGGAGGCGGGCGCATAGGCAACCACACTACTGCTCTGGTACATGTCTGAACTCATGCTTATAGCTCCTGCTTCCAGTTCTGGGTGCGCAGCACGTCGGCAAAGACGCCAGCGGCAGTCACTTCGGTACCGGCGCCATAGCCACGCAGCACCAGCGGGATCGGCTGGTAGTAGGTGGAGAAGAAGGCGAGCGCGTTCTCCCCATCTTTGACCTTGAACAGCGGCTCGTCGCCACCGACCGCCTTGATGGCCACCTTGCACTTGCCACCCTCGATGGAACCCACATAGCGCAGCACCTTGCCTTCACGCTGGGCGGCGGCGAACTGGTCGCGGAACCAGCCGTCAGCTTCGGGCAGACGGGCCATAAAGGCTTCCACATCGCCACTCACATCAAAGCCGGGCGGCAGCGCCTGCTCGACTTCGACATCGGAGAGCTCCAGCGCCATGCCAGCCTCACGAGCCAGAATGAGCAGCTTGCGCGCCACATCCATGCCGTTGAGATCGTCGCGAGGATCCGGCTCGGTAAAGCCGTTGCCACGGGCGATTTGGGTTGCCTCGGAGAAGGCCATCCCCTCATCCAGCTTGCCGAAGATAAAGGAGAGGGAACCGGACAGAATGCCGTCGAAGGCACGCAGCTTGTCACCGGCCTTGATAAGGTTTTGCAGGTTCTCGATAACCGGCAGACCGGCGCCCACGTTGGTCTCGTACAGGAACTTGCGACGAGTCTGGCGGGCGGTGCGGCGCAGCGCCTTGTAGTAATCGAGCGAGCCGGTGTTGGCCTTCTTGTTCGGAGTGACCACATGGAAGCCAGCAGCGAGGAAGTCGGCGTACTGGACGGCCACCGCCTCGGAGGAGGTGCAGTCGACGATCACCGGGTTGATGATATGGCTATCTTCCACCAGCTTTTTCACTCCTTCCAACGAGAAGCTGTCGCGGGCTTCCACCAGCTGTTCACGCCAGTTGGCGAGGTTCAGGCCATCCTTATTGACCGCCATCTGACGGCTGTTGGCGATGCCGACTACTCGCAGGCCAGTGCCCTGCTCGGCCAGAACCGGTTGCTGGCGGGCAATTTGATCCACCAGCGCGGCACCGACGCCGCCGACCCCAACCACAAACAGATCGATAAACTGCTGGCTGCCAAAGAAGTTCTGGTGGCACGCCTTGATGGCTTCCGCCACCTTGCGATCCCGCACCACCGCCGAGATGGAGCGCTCGCTGGAGCCCTGTGCAATGGCGACGATGTTGATGGAAGCTTGCGCCAGCGAGGTGAAGAAGCGGGCTGCCATCCCCTTGCTGGTGCGCATGCCGTCACCGATGAGGGAGATGATCGCCAGATCGCTGATGATATCCAGCGGCTCCAGCAGCTGGTTTTTGAATTCCAGCTCGAACTCGCGCTCCAGCACCTTGCGAGTCTTATCCTGGTCGTAGCTGTGGATACAGAAGCTGACGCTGTACTCGGAAGATGACTGGGTGATCAGCACGATACTGACCCCGGCGCGGGAGACGGCGGAGAAGATGCGACCGGCCATGCCGACCATCCCCTTCATGCCGGGACCGGAGACGTTGAACATGCACATGCCGGAGAGATCCGAGATGGCCTTCACTTTCAGGTCATCGTCGCCGCTCTCCGGGCCAATCAGGGTGCCCGGCCCTTGCGGGTTGAAGCTGTTCTTGATGAGGCAGGGAATGTGGAACTGGGCCACCGGCGCGATGGTTTTAGGGTGCAGCACCTTGGCGCCGAAGTAGGAGAGCTCCATCGCCTCCTTGTAGGAGAGGGTTTTCAGCAGGTAGGCATCCGGCACCAGACGGGGGTCACAGCTGTAGCAGCCCTCGACGTCAGTCCAGATCTCGCAGCACTCGGCATCGACGCAGGCAGCCAGTACGGCGGCGGAGTAGTCGGAGCCGTTGCGGCCCAGCAGCACGGTTTCCCCCTTGTCGCTGCCACCGGTAAAGCCCGGCATCAGGTAGAGGCAATCGCTACGCAGCCCCTTGGCGGCAAAGCGCAGGCGGGAGGCTTCGATATCGACATGGGCTTCCAGATAACCGCCATCGGTCACCAGCAGCTCTTCCGGCACGATCAGCTCCAGATCCAGGCCGCGCACCCGCAGCAGTTCGTGCATAAAGGCGATGGAGAGGTTCTCGCCACGACTCAGAATGCGCGCCTGCACGTTGTCCGGACAGAGGCCCAGCAGACGGATGCCCTGCATCAGACGCTCCACCTGATCCAGCTCGGCGGTGAGACGGGCCAGCAGCGCCTTGTCATCGAGCGCCGGATAGGCCGCCTTCAACCCGGCCAGCAGGCGGGAGAAGATGCCGTTGACTTCAAACAGGGTGGAACTGGCATCCATGCCGCGGCTGGTTTGCTCGACCAGCGCCACCAGATGATTGGTCACCTTGGCAGGTGCAGACAGCACCAGGGCTACCTGAGATTGGCCGTGGGTGTTGACCGCGATATCGGCCACCCGTAAAAAACGCTCTGCATCGGCCAGTGAAGACCCGCCAAATTTCAACACTCTCATCGCTTTCTCTCCCTGTAAATCCATGAAATTCAATCTAAAAACCAACCCAACAAAAAGGCCCGTACTGGGTGGGTACGGGCCTTTTCTGATTTCTGTGCTTGTTCGTCAGCGCATCAACCGGCCCCAGTGCCACCTGTGGTGGTACCGGTAATAATGGTGGTGGTGATGACGTTGGTGAATAACTGCATGACGAACACTCGTTGACGAAGCTGGCTTTTAGCAATACCGCGGCTGGCCTTGGGCTGTCAACTTAAACCTCTTTGCCAAGTTTGCGCGCAAGGTCTTTGCAGAGCAGGTGGAGCATGTTCAAATCCCGCTGCGGCAGCATGGGTACCCGGTCCATCACCCATTGATGCAGTTTTTCATCCTGCGAAACTCCGAGTTCACCCAGCAATTCTGCTGTTTTGCTTTTCAGCACCCGAACCTGCCCAGCGTTATCAAAATTTTCTGCTACCGCAGCGGCACCGTCGGCGTTCAGCTCATCCATCAGCTGACTCATCTCGTAGGCGTAGAGCATGATCGCCTGCCCCAGATTGAGGGACGGGTAGCTCACCTTGAGGGGCAGATAGCTGATGAGGTCGACCTCGGCCAGCTGCTCGTTGGAGAGGCCAGACTCTTCGCAGCCAAAAACGATGGCCACCTTGTTGAGGGAAGGCTTGGCGCGGATCTGCTCGCGGATCTCCCCCGGCGTGAGGTAGTGCTGGTAGCGACCACGCTGGCGGGCGGTGGTGGCGATCACCAGATCCATGTCGGCCAGCGCCTCGGGCAGGGTATCGAACGCTTCGGCCTGAGTCAGGATCTCCTGGGCGCCGTGGGCCACCCAGCTCGCCTCCTCCTCTTCGTGTACCCGGCTCGCCACCAGTCGCATGGCATCGAATCCCATGGTTTTCATGGCGCGGGCAGCCGCCCCCACATTTGCAGGTCGGGCAGGTGCCACCAGGACAAAATAGAGCTTCATCGGGTTTCCTCACAGGCCGGATGGCCTCTCAAACAGACAGCAAACAGTCGCTAAACCATCACCAAAACAGGGGCGCAATCTACCGTTTATCCCCGAAAATTGCCACTTGAACAGACGTTTGAATGTTGCGATAGTGGCCTGACGTGTGAACAAATTACACCCAATCCTTCGCGCTATCGGCCCGACAGATCACAAGGAAGAGAGAGATGCAGCAGCCATTGGAACAGGCCGTCGCCGAGACTATCTTGCAACGCTTCGAGTCGTTTTACAGCCGGTTTCTCGAGATAACCCAGGGCAGCAAGAGCCGCTTCGAGAACAGTGACTGGCTGGGGGTACAGCTCGCCGGGCGCGAGCGAATTCGCCTCTATGACCACCATGTGGGGGCTACCGCCAGCTCCATCCGCCAGATGATGGGGGAGCACCACGCCACCCAGGAGCTGCTCAAGCGGGTCAAAAGCGCCTTCAGCGATCTGCTGCCCAAGTGCGAGAACTTCGAGGTGGCGGAGTCCTTCTTCAACTCCGTCTATCGCCGGATCTTTCGCCATCGCAATATCCGCGACGAAAACCTCTATATCCACCCCTTCGTCAGCCGCGGTGACAAACCCGATCTCAGCGCATTGCTGCGCATCTATCGCACCGATCTGGCCCACCTGCCGCAGACCCTGAGTCAGCTGCTGGGGGATTACAGCTTCACCCTCCCCTATGAGGACAAGCAGCGGGATATTGTCGACATCCACCGCCATCTTGCCGAGAACGGCCCGCACATCCTTCATGATGAGCCGTTTGCCATCGAGCTGCTCAAAGAGGTGTTCTACCGCAACAAGGGGGCCTATCTGGTGGGGCTTATTCGGGTCAAGGATCAGGTGTTCCCCTTTATCCTGCCCCTGCTCAGCACCGGCCACAGCATCTATGTGGATACCGTCATCTTCGAGCCGGATCTCGCCTCCATCGTGTTTGGCTTCGCCCGCGCCTACTTTATGGTCTATGCCCGCGAACCGGCGCTGTTTGTCGCCTTCCTGCGTCAAATCATGCCCCACAAGCCCGATTACGAGATCTACAACGCCATCGGCTGCCAGAAGCACGGCAAGACCGAGCTCTATCGCCACTACCGCCACCATCTGGCACAGAGTCGGGATCAGTTCATCATCGCCCCCGGCATCAAGGGGATGGTGATGAGCGTGTTTACCCTCCCCTCCTACGATGTGGTGTTCAAGGTGATAAAAGACGAGTTCACTCCCCCGAAGGATGTGAGCCACGAGCAGGTAAAGGCGAAATACCGGCTGGTTAAACAGCACGATAGGGTTGGCCGGATGGCCGATACCCAGGAGTTCACCAACTTCGAGTTTCCGCTGGATCGCATCTCGCCGGAACTGCTTGCCGAACTCAAGACAGTGGCGCCGTCGGCGCTCACCATCAGCGACGACAAACTGGTGATCAAGCACCTCTACACCGAGCGCAAGATGATCCCCCTCAACCTCTATCTGGACAAGGCGGACGAGCAGCAGACGCGGCTCGCGCTGGAGGAGTACGGCAACGCCATCAAGCAGCTGGCGGCGGCCAACATCTTCCCGGGGGACATGCTGTTCAAGAACTTTGGCGTCACCCGTCATGGCCGGGTGGTCTTCTACGACTACGACGAGATCTGCTACATGACGGAGTGCAACTTCCGCCAGATCCCGCCGCCCCGCTACCCCGAGGATGAGTGGAGCGCCGAGCCCTGGTACTCGGTGGCCCCCAACGACATCTTCCCCGAGGAGTTCGCCACCTTCCTGCTGCAAAAGCCACAGGTGCGCGAGATCATGTTGCAGCTGCACAAGGAGATGTTCGACGCCAACTACTGGAAGATGCTGCAGAGCAACATCAAGGTGGGGGTGTTCGAGGATGTCTATCCCTACCGGCGCAAGAAGCGCTTCAAATACCAGCGCGGCGGCTGAGTCCACAGAATCCGCGCACATCGCAGCAACGAAAACGGGGTGGCCCAAGCCACCCCGTTTTGCTGACCGCTTTGCGCCTTAACTGCCGCGACGGCGGATCACCCCCTCCTGCATGGTGCTCGCCACCAGCATGCCATCACGGGTAAAGAACTGGCCGCGCACCAGACCGCGACCGCCGCTGGCGCTCGGGCTGTCTACCACGTAGAGCAGCCAGTCGTCGAAGCGGAAATCCCGGTGGAACCACATGGAGTGATCGATGGTGGCCACCTGCATATCCGGCTCCCAGTACGACACCCCGTGCGGCTGCAGCGAGGTGAGCAGGAAGTTGAAGTCGGAGGCGTAGGCCAGCAGGTATTTGTGCACCCGCAGATCGTCCGGCATCTGGCCGTTGGCCTTGAACCAGACGTGACGCACCGGATCCTGCACCGTCGGGCGAATAGGGTCGACCAGGGTCACCGGACGCATCTCGATGGGCTGCTCGCAGAGGATCTTGTCGCGCAGGGAGGCCGGGATCAGGTTCTCGTAGGGGCGCACCAGCTCCAGCTCACTCTTGAGCTCCTCCGGCGGGGTGATGCCGGTGGGCATCTGCGCCTGATACTCGAAACCATCGGCCGGCACCTGAAACGAGGCGTTGAGATAGAAGATGGGCTTGCCGCCCTGAATCGCCTTGACCCGGCGGGTGGAGACGGTCTGACCATCACGGATATTCTCCACGTCATAGACGATGGGACGGGTCACATCCCCCGGACGCAGGAAGTAGGAGTGAAAACTGTGAACCTGACGGCCGGTCTCGACCGTCTGCTTGGCGGCTGACAAGGCCTGCCCCATTACCTGTCCGCCAAACACGGCCCGAAGACCGAGATCCTGGCTCTGGCCCCGAAACAGGCCCTCCTCGATTTTTTCCAGCGCCAGCAACGCCAGCAGCTCATCAAGTACCTTGCTCATTGTTCACTCCTATATCAGAGCCGCACAGGCTAACAAGAGCTGATCCGGGGCGCAATCTTTTGGCTGGCAATCAAGGATTTCCGGATAGAAGAAAGGAGGCTCGATAGCCTCCTGTCTTCTATTCAACCAGACACGATAATGGTCAGTTATTTGAGAAAAATGCCTTGGTTATACCCATTTCCAATCCCCTCACTTCAGCCAGCCCTTTAAGACGACCAATACATGAGTATCCTGGATTTGTTTTCTTCTTCAGGTCATCAATCATCTGATGACCATGATCTGGCCGCATGGGGATAAGTCTATTATCACCATCTTTCAGTCGCCGTTGCTCTTCACGTACAATTTCCAATACCACATTATACATGTCGACATCACCATCAAGGTGAGCCGCTTCGTGGAATGTCTTCGGATTATCTTCCCGCTTGGTTGAACGCAAATGGGTGAAGTAAATACGATTCCCGTAACGTTTTATCATATCAACCAGGTCATTATCCCCACGCACACCATAAGAGCCGGTACACATGGTAATACCATTGGCCTGACTGGGAATTCGGTTAACCAGCCATGCGATATCCTCAATGGTAGAGACGATACGCGGCAACCCCAGGATCGGGCGGGGAGGATCATCCGGATGGACAGCTAAACGGACGCCTGACTCTTCACAAACAGGGATTATTTCATCGAGAAAATAGGCCATGTGCTCCCGCAAACGCTCTTTGTCGATATCCTTGTATTTATCCAGCTGAGCCTGGAATGCTTCCAGAGTATAACCCTCTTCAGCACCAGGTAAGCCGGCAATGATATTCCGGGTCAGTGTCTCTATTTGCTCCGGGCTCATTTCATTAAAGTAGCTGAATGCCTGTTGCTGCTCTTCCGGTGAGTATTCGTGCAAGGCACCCGGGCGCTTGAGGATGTAGAGCTCAAAGGCGGCAAACGCAATATGGTCAAAACGCAGGGCTCGGGAACCGTCCGGCATCTCGTATTCCAGATCGGTTCGGGTCCAGTCCAGTACGGGCATGAAGTTATAGCAAATCGTGTCGATGCCACATGCAGCCAGATTACGGATCGACTCTTTATAGTTCTCTATCCATTGCTGATACTGGCCAGAATGTGTCTTGATCTCTTCATGTACAGGTACACTTTCAACTACCGACCAGGTTAAACCTTTTTCTTCAATTAATGCTTTGCGAGCGAGTATCTCGTCTTTATTCCAGATATGACCATTTGGTATATGATGCAGGGCAGTCACAATACCAGTTGCCCCCGCCTGTTTGATATCATTCAAGGTTACCGGGTCATTAGGCCCATACCAGCGCCATGTTTGTTCCATTACTACCTCTTAGTTTAAATTCGTTCGCTAACTTGAAAATCTGACTGGATAAGAGCCAAACAAAAATCCGTCAAACTCGGGAGCATCAACATCTGACAACTCCATCAATCGCTGTTTGACATTCTCTAAATGGGTCCACATCGCCAGTTTGGCTGCCGCAGGATCTTTTTTTTGCATTGCAGACAAGATTGCAACATGGTCATTCAACCACTCTTTGCGATATTCAGTAGTGGCAATCCGGTCATGCAAATGCTGCCACATCGGGTTATTTTCTCGACTAACCCAAGACTGGCGCCACAATGCCACCAGCATGTTGTTATGAGTCGCTTCGGCTATTGCCAGGTGAAAATTCATATCACCCTCTTCACCCTCACCACTCTCGACATCACGACGTTCGGCCTCCAGGGCTGCGCGCATTTTTTGTATATCTGACGGAGTCACCTGAATGGCGGCAAACTCTGCGATATTGCTCTCCAGCAATTGCCGGGCTTGCAGCAGTTCAAAAGGTCCCATCACGGTGTCATTCGGGCTGAAATTTGGCTCGGAGGGGATCGCAATGACATAAATACCGGACCCCTTCTTCACTTCTACAAAACCTTCAATCTCGAGCATGATGAGAGCCTCTCTCACCACAGAGCGCCCCACTCCCACCTGTTCAGCAATGTCGCGCTCAGGAGGAAGACGGGAGCCCAAGGCGTACTTGCCTGAAGCCAACTCTTCCTTGATAAACTCACCAACTTCACGATATTGACGCTTTACTTCAACACTCATGGCTTGCTCTCAAATTGGTAGCGTAGTTTTCCAAAATGGTAAGCAACCAACAACAATTGGTCAACCAAAGTAATCATGATATCCACTATCAACACCTTGGAGACCCTCTGACATGCTTATGAGAGCGTTGTTGCAGCCTTCTCCATGTGAAGATGAGTCAACCTCTGGGCTGCCGGCTCTTTTAGCAATACCCACAGCACAACGGCACCCACCAAGTCAAAGACACTGAGGCTAATGAAGAAAGGCCCATAACCAATAATTGCCACCAAGGCCCCCATCACCAGAGTGAACGATAGCTGGCCAATCCAGGCTGCCGAACCCGCAAGGCCAACGACTGTCGCCACTTCATTCTTCTTGAAAAGGTCTGCCGACATGGTAATAACCACGGTTGACAACGTCTGGTGAGCAAATCCACCGATACTCATCAAGGCAATCGCCACGTAGGGATCCTTAATAATACTGACAAAGCCAATTGCCAACATAAGTATCGCCCCAATGGTGAAAGTAGCTCGCCGTGCATTCAGTGTTGTCATATTAAGTTTTTCCATGAAAAACTTTGCAATAAATCCACCCGCAATACATCCAAAATCAGCAGCAAGAAATGGTAACCAAGCAAACATGGCAATTTCTTTAAGAGGAAGATGCATTACCGAAGTCAAGTATAGAGGCATCCAAAAACTGAGCGTTCCCCAAGCTGGATCTGCTAGAAACCTTGCTATTGCCAAGCCCCAAAAATTACGCTGTTTGATAATTTCTTTTATTTCAGGCTTACCCTCATTAGCTGTGAGATGTTTCTCTTGCCCCTCTTCTATATATGTCAGCTCGTTCTGGGAAATCCATTTATGTTTTCTGGGGGAGCGATATACAAGAAACCAGGTGATCGCAAAGAGGATCCCCACACCTCCGGTGATTATGAATGCCATTTCAGTGCCTAACCCACTGCTTTCAAAGGTTAGCATTGCCCAGACTACCAACGGAGGAGCAAGCATGGCTCCGACTGAGGTGCCAGCGTTAAACAATCCACCGGCAATGCCACGCTCCTTGGCTGGAAACCATTCGGCACTGGCTTTCATCCCTGCTGGAATAGCCGCAGCCTCCGTCAACCCCATGCCGCCACGCAATACCGCCAAACTAATCCAGCCGCCAGCAAATGCATGCGCCATATTAAATAGAGACCAAGCGACTGCAAAAATAAAAAAGCCTACTTTCAAACCAATCATATCGATTATATAACCAGCAATCGGCTGTGCAATTGTGTAACATATCTGAAATGCACTTACGATCCATGAATATTCTTTTTCTGTAAAATTCAGCTCACTCATTACTTGAGGTGCGGCAACACTCAATGAGCTGCGGGATAAATAGTTGACTATTGTGCCAAGACAAACCAAAGCGATGATATACCACCTCAAGTTTTTAACTTTGATGCTCATAATGAATCCTTCAACCACCAATTTAAATGAGTCAGGCCACATCAAGGCATATTGACTACTGCGATGTGCGGCCATCATCTTGAGGTGACAGCCATAGATCAACCAACTTAACTCATTTGGTTGATCTCGATCTCAAAAAAAGATCTATTTGGTCAACCAAAATAGACTTATGGCTGACCTGGAGATAGCATGCAGAGGCTGATATCCCAGTTACCCACACAAGTCATGTCACGACACACAACGGTTGGCTGACGCCTGTGGCGCCAACCTGCGACTCTGGTGATGTGCAAAAATTTATAAATCGAGGCAAGAAAAGATGAAGAACAAGCTGAGTGAATTGATGTTGAGCCCCTATCCGCGAGCAGCACTGCGAAACCGGATAGTTCATATCGGCTTCGGCGCGTTTCATCGAGCCCACCAAGCCTTGATTACCCATGAGACGCTCGCAGCTGGCGGAGGTGACTGGGGGATCTGCGAGGTCAACCTGTTCGGTGGAGAGGAGCTGATCCGTTCGCTCAGAGCACAAGACCACCTCTACACCGTGCTGGAGAAGGGGGCCAAGAGCGTACACCCCAAAGTGATTGGTTCTGTGGTGGAGTCACTGCATCCCACCTTTGATGGCATGTCCGCCATCCTAGAGAAGATGGCAGAACCGCAAGTCGCCATTGTATCCATGACGATCACTGAAAAAGGCTATTGTGCAGACCCTGCCACCGGGCAGTTCAACCCGCAGAATCCGTTGATCCAGCACGACTTGCTGCACCCTGATGCCCCCACTTCCGCCATCGGCTGCATCGTTGCCGCCCTGCGCCTGCGCAAAGAGCGTTGCCTCCCTCCCTTTACTGTCATGTCTTGCGACAACGTGCAGGAAAATGGTCATGTTGCACGTCAGTCCATTCTGGGATTTGCCGAACTGCTCGATGGAGAGCTGGCATCCTGGATCCGTGAGCAGGTCACCTTTCCTTGCACCATGGTCGACCGCATCGTACCTGCAGCCACCCCGGAGACGCTGGCCGAGATTGAGCAGGCCATTGGTGTGGCTGACCCCTGTGGTATTGCCTGCGAGCCATTCCGGCAATGGGTGATTGAAGATAATTTCGTCAATGGCCGACCGGACTGGGATCTGGCCGGTGCCGAATTTGTCAGCAATGTCGTGCCCTTTGAAGAGATGAAATTGCGCATGCTGAACGGCAGCCACTCATTTCTCGCCTATCTCGGCTACCTCGGCAGCTATGCCCATATCGCAGACACCATGACCAATCCGGCCTACCGCCAGGCAGCACTTGATCTGATGCTCAATGAACAGGCGCCAACCCTGAACATGCCTGTTGGAACTGATCTCGAGGGCTATGCCCAACAACTGATCGCCCGTTTCACCAACCCCTCGCTCAAACACCAGACCTGGCAAATCGCCATGGATGGCAGTCAAAAGCTGCCACAACGCATGGTCGACTCCGTCCTCTTCCATCTGAAGAACGGCAGTGATTACCGGCATCTGGCATTGGGCATCGCCGGATGGATGCGTTATGTCAGCGGTGAGGGAAAAAACGGTGAGGTGATCGATGTCAGGGATCCCCTGCTACCCCGCTTCCAGGCGATCTATGCAGAGCACGGCCTCAGTTGCAACGTGGTCAAACCGTTGCTGGCCATTGAGGCCATCTTTGGCCCGGAACTGCCGCAACAGGGTGCTTTTGTCGATGCGGTCACTCGGGCCTATCAAGGACTGCTTGACCACGGTGCCCGTCACTGCGTCGCTGCGCTCTAATCACCATATCTGGCAATGACAGAGCCAAGGGAGAAATGAATATGAAGTCTTTCCTGTGTAAGGATTTTCTTTTGAACAGCGATGCGGCACGTCATCTCTACCATGACTATGCCGCTGATATGCCTATCTATGACTACCACTGCCATCTCAATCCACGGGAGATCGCCGAAGATCGCCGATTCGATGATCTGGGCCAGATCTGGCTGGAGGGGGACCATTACAAATGGCGAGCCATGCGCAGCGCCGGTATCCCGGAGGCACTGATCACCGGAAAAAACAGCAGCAGTCGTGACAAGTTCAATGCGTGGGCACAGACAGTCCCGCAAACGCTGGGTAACCCTCTCTATCACTGGACCCATCTCGAACTGCGCCGCCCCTTCGGTCTGGAGGGTATCACCCTGGCGCCAAACACCGCCGACAAGGTATGGGATCACTGCAACGAACTGCTCGCCACCCCGGCATTTTCTGCCCGCGGGTTGATGCAGCAGATGAATGTCCGCATGGTCGGTACCACAGATGATCCGGTTGATTCACTTATCTATCATCGCCAGATTGCCGAGGAGCCCGGTTTTGCTATCGAGGTGCTCCCCAGCTGGCGCCCCGACAAGGTATTCAAGATCGAGCAAGCCGGTTTTGCTGACTACATTGGGGCATTGGGTGCCGCCGCCGATGTCGACATTACTACCTTTGCCGACTTGCTGACCGCGCTGGAACGGCGCCTTGAACACTTCGCCCGACATGGTTGCCGGGCAGCGGATCACGGTATCGAAATAGTGCGTTATGCACCAGTTCCCTCCGATGCGACCCTGACTCAACTGCTCCAGCGCCGACTGGCCGGAGAGGTGCTGGACGAATCGCAGATTGCAGCCTTCTCCACTGCCGTTCAGGTATGGCTCGGCCGTCAATACGCCAAGCGAGGCTGGGTGATGCAGTTGCATCTGGGCGCTCAACGCAATAACAACAGCCGCATGTTCACTCTGCTTGGCGCAGACTGTGGCTTTGATTCTATCGGAGACAAGCCGTTTGCCTGGGAGCTTGCTCATCTGCTGGATGAGATGGATCAAACCGATGAGCTGCCCAAGACCATCCTCTATTGCCTTAACCCTCGTGATAACGAGGTGCTGGCAACCATGGCGGGCAACTTCCAGGGGGGAGGCATTGCAGGCAAGATCCAGTTCGGCTCAGGCTGGTGGTTCAACGATCAGAAAGATGGCATGCAGCGCCAGCTGGAGCAGCTCTCTCAACTCGGTCTGCTCAGCCAGTTTGTCGGCATGTTGACCGACTCCCGCAGCTTCCTCTCCTACACTCGCCACGAATATTTCCGCCGCATTTTGTGCGACATGGTGGGGCGCTGGATTGAGCAGGGCGAAATCCCCAATGACCTGCAGCTGTCCGGGAAAATGATCCAGGATATCTGCTATCACAATGCAGCCCGCTACTTTCAACTGCCAGGAGCCCGGGGATGAAACGGATTGCCCTGCTCGGGGAGTGCATGATTGAGCTCAATGGCACGCCTTTTGGCGACATGCAGCAATCATTCGGGGGCGATACCCTCAATACCGCCATCTATCTCGCGCGAGCCTCCCAACCCACCGATATTCAGGTGAGTTATCTGACCGCCATGGGCCAGGATCCTCTCAGCCAGCAAATCATCGCGCGCTGGCAACAGGCCGGGATCGACACCAGCGCGGTGCTCATCGACCAACAGCGCCATCCCGGCCTCTATCTTATCCAGCTTGATGAGCACGGCGAGCGCACCTTCCTCTACTGGCGCAACGATTCGGCTGCCCGTTACCTGATGCAGCATCCGCAGTTGCCACGGCTCAAGCAGGCCGTCAGCGACGTGGATGCGCTCTATCTCAGCGGTATTTCGCTGGCGATCCTGCCCGCGGCAGATCGGCAGGCGCTGCTGCTGTGGCTGGCTGAACTGCACCGGGCGGACGTGGCGATCATCTTTGACAGCAACTATCGCCCCGCCCTGTGGCAGAGTCCGGCCGACGCCCGGGCCTGTTACCAGCAACTGCTGGCCATCACTACGCTGGCTCTGGTCACCGACGACGATGAGCAGGCCCTGTGGGGGGACGAGGATGTGACCCGGACCCTGCAGCGCCTCACGGCGGCCGGGGTGCAGCAGGCGGTGGTCAAACAGGGGGCGGCTGGCTGCTGTTACCAGGCCCTGCAAACCGGGGAACCTGCCATCACTATCCCTACCCAAGCGGTCAGCAAGGTGGTGGATACCACCTCGGCCGGTGACTCCTTCAATGCCGGTTTTCTGGCTGGATACCTGCAAGGACGGGCGATCGACGAGTGCGCCCGCATGGGCCACCGACTGGCGGGGATCGTCATTCAGCACAAGGGGGCAATTATTCCGGAAAGTGCCACCCGCAGTGTCACCGACAGCTTCATCAAACCGGCATCACACTAAACGAGGTCAACCGAATGTCATCCATTACTGAACAACTGCAAGCCCTGAAAGTGATCCCGGTGATCGCCATCGAGCAGGCTGAAGATATCATTCCACTGGGGGCGGCACTGGCCAATAACGGCCTGCCGGTTGCCGAGATCACCTTCCGCTCCGCTGCCGCGGTCGAGGCGATCCGGCTGCTGCGCCAGAGCCAACCTGAGATGCTGATTGGCGCGGGCACTGTGCTCAACCGCGATCAGGTGATCGCAGCCAAAGAGGCGGGTGCCACCTTTATCGTCTCCCCCGGTTTTAACCCCAATACGGTCAAGGCCTGTCAGGAGCTCGACATCCCGATCATCCCGGGGGTCAATAACCCCAGCATCATTGAAGCGGCGCTGGAGATGGGGCTGACGACCCTGAAGTTCTTCCCGGCCGAAGCATCGGGTGGTAGCGCGATGATCAAGGCGCTGCTGGCACCTTATACCCAGATCACGCTGATGCCCACGGGCGGGATCTCGACTCACAATATCAATGAATATCTGGCGATCCCGCGGGTCATTGCGTGTGGTGGTTCCTGGATGGTCGACAAGAAACTGATCGCAGAGAAACAGTGGGAAGAGATCGGCCGACTCACTCGTGAAGCAGTGGCACAGGTCCAATAATATTGCCGCCAGGCAACGCGCTGACAAAAAAGGCCCGCACCAGATGGTGCGGGCCTTTTATTTGGCCGACGGCGCACTTGAACGGCACGCAGTTCGCAACGGGTTGTCGGCTTACTTGCTGCCGGTACCTGAGTTGCGGGTAGAGGCTTGCGGCTTGCGACGGGCGGTGGTGGCGCGAGCGCGCGGCTCTTTGCCCTGCATCTCTTTGTGACGCTGCACGGCGCGACGGATCTGGGCGGCCTGCTTGTGACGGCTGGTTTTGCCATCCTGCTGCAGGTCGACCTTGGATTCGGTCTCCGGCGGCAGGTTGACCAGACCGCGCAGGTAGTTCACTTCCGGCAGTTTCAGCTCTTGCCAGCCGCCGCGAGGGATGCCGCGGTCCAGCTTGACGTCGCCGTAGCGGATCCGCATCAGGCGGCTCACCTGCACTTCCTGGGATTCCCACAGGCGGCGCACTTCACGGTTGCGACCTTCGGTCAGGGTGACGTTGAACCACTGGTTCAGACCCTCACCGCCAGCCGGCTTGATCTTGTTGAACTTGGCGGTGCCATCTTCCAGCTGCACGCCCTTGCGCAGACGCTGCAGCATGGCTTCGGTGATCTCGCCAAAGACACGTACCGCGTATTCCCGCTCCACTTCGTGGCTCGGGTGCATCAGGCGGTTGGCCAGCTCACCGTCGGTGGTGAACAGCAGCAGACCGGAGGTGTTGACGTCGAGGCGGCCGACCGCGATCCAGCGGGCCCCTTCCATCTTGGGCAGACGATCAAACACGGTGGGACGACCTTCCGGATCGTGACGGGTACACATCTCCCCTTCCGGTTTGTGGTAAGCCAGTACGCGGCAGATCACTTCCTCTGCGGCACGGGTCTTGACCTGGTGACCATCCACCCGGATCACGGCGTTCACTTCGACGCGATCCCCCAGTGTGGCGACCTTGCCATCCACACTGACCCGACCTGCGGTGATCAGGGCCTCCATCTCACGACGGGAGCCGTGACCCGCGCGGGCCAACACTTTTTGCAGTTTTTCACTCATCGGGGTTACCTGATTGTTGATCGCTGCCCACTGGTGAAAGGGGCAACGGGGTTAACTGTAACAAACGCCGGTTGGAGCGTTTGCCACAGTTGAAAAATGTATATCTCGGTGAAATCGGCACGCTTGGGCGCCATTCACCGGGCATCGCTCTCCCCGTCCACCGCAGAGGGCAACAGGGGTTGCAGCTCCGGATCCAGCTCGGGGAGCTGCTCCAGACTCTGCAGATTAAAGTAATCCAGAAACTCTCTGGTGGTGGCGAGCAACTCGGGGCGACCCGCCACCTCTTTGTGGCCTATGCTGCGCACCCAGCCACGTTCTTTCAGGGTATTCACTATCTGGCTCGACACCGCCACTCCGCGGATCGCTTCGATCTCGGCCCGGGTGATGGGTTGGCGATAGGCGATCAGGGTCAGTGTCTCCATCACGGCGCGCGAATAACGCGGCGCACGCTCGCTCCAGAGCCGCGAGAGCTCTTCGGCATACTCCTGACGCGCCTGAAAGCGCCAGCCGGAGGCGACCTCTTTGAGCTCGACGCCACGCGAGCTGTAATCTTGCCTGATCTCGGCCAACAGCAGCTGAACATAGCGACTGGTCACCGGATAATCCGCCAGCACGCTGCTTTTCAGTTCGCTGACATTGAGCGGACGACCGGCCACGAACAGCGCCGCTTCGATCAGGGTCTTGAGTCGTTCAGTGGGCAGCGCCACGGTTGCCCTCCTCGCTCTGCTCGGCCAATGCGAAATGGATTGGGCCGAGTGGTTCTGCCTGCAGGATCCAGATCAGTTGCTCCTTGCACAGCTCCAGCAGGGCCAGAAACGTCACCAGTACCCCCATGCGCCCCTCTTCGGCACGCAGCACCTGCTCAAGGCGCAGGGTCTGCCCCAGCGTGAGCATGGCAAGGATCTCCGCCATGCGCACCCGGGTCGGGATCTGTTCGCGGCGGATCTGGTGATGTTCGAAATGAGTCGCGCGTTTTACCACACTTTGCATGTAAAGGGCGAGCTCAACCAGCGAAACATCGGGCGCCAGTGGCTTGAGGGCGCCAAAATCGGGGGGCAAGGCAGCGGCGATATAAATCTCCCGCTCCACCCGTGGCAGCTCATTGACCCTCTCTGCACCTACCTTGTAACGCTCGTACTCCTGCAGGCGGCGGATCAGGGTCACCCGCGGGTCTTCCCCCTCCTCTTCATCCTCCAGCTCCGGCGCCTTGGGCAGCAGCAGGCGGGATTTTATCTCCGCCAGCCAGGCCGCCATCAGCAGATATTCGGCCGCCAGCTCAAGGTTGAGTCCCTGCATCAGCTCCACGTACTCCATGTACTGGGCAGTGATCTGCAGGAGCGGCAGGTTGAGGATATCGAGCTGCTGGCGCCGGATCAGATAGAGCAGCAGATCGAGCGGCCCCTCGAAGGTATCGAGGAACACCTCCAGCGCATCGGGCGGGATGAACAGATCCTGGGGCAGCTCGTGATAGGGTTGCCCCAGGACTTTCGCGATGGGTAGTGCGGCGCCAGCTCCCGTCTCGACGGAAGGAACAGTCACCGGTTCAGCGACATCACTCAAACGGGGTCGGGTCCCCGGCGCCGCGACGACGCAATACCGGCTCGTCGTCAGAGAAATCGACCACAGTGGTGGGCTGCTCGCCCAGATAACCGCCGTTGACCACCAGATCGATCTGCTTGCCCAGCTTGTCGAAGATCTCTTCCGGGTCAAACTCGGCCATCTCGGAGTCTGGCAGGATCAATGTGGTGGAGAGCAGCGGCTCGCCGAGTGCTTCCAAGAGCGCCTGGGCTATTTTGTTGTCCGGAATACGGATACCGATTGTCTTTTTCTTCTCGTTCATCAGGCGGCGCGGCACCTCTTTGGTCGCCTTGAAGATAAAAGTGTAAGCGCCCGGGGTGTTGTTCTTGATCAGGCGAAATGCGCTGTTGTCGACCTTGGCGTAGGTTGCGATCTCGGAGAGATCGCGGCACACCAGGGTGAAGTCGTGGTTGGCATCAAGGCGACGGATGCGGCAGATGCGCTCCAGCGCCCCTTTGTCCCCCATCTGGCAACCCAGCGCATAACCGGAGTCGGTCGGATAGACGATGACGCCGCCATTCTGGATGATCTGTACCGCCTGACCGATCAGACGGGCCTGGGGGTTTTCCGGATGTACGTAAAAATGCTGACTCATGGCTTGTTCTCGCAATGGGGGCAGCAATACCTGCCCGCTCGTATGGTCACGGGTCAAAGACCCATGACACTACCTTAACTTGTTTGTGGTCGCTTCGCTGGTGCCGTTAGCGACTCGCCAGCAGCTCGGCATGCTGTTCGGGGGTGAGCCCAAAGTGACCGGGATAGGCCAACCAGACCGGCATGCCCTCTTTTGGCAACCAGAGGTGGCGACCCAGCTCGGTCCAGTTGGAGGGGAAGTGAAAATCCGATCCCACCGAGATATAGAGGTCGTGATCCTTGGCCCACTGGCCCAGATTGGCTCGCTCCTGCGGACTCTGCTGGGGCAATGAGACCTCCATGGCATCACCACCGGCGGCCTTGAAAGCCACCAGCAGCCGCTTGATCCACTTGGCGGTGAGATCGTAACGGCTGGGGTGGGCCAGCACCGCCAGCCCACCGGCGGCATGAATGGCCGCGATGGCTTCGCTCATCTCGGGCCACTCGGCCGGGGCATACCCTTTATTGCCACGGCTCAGGTACTTTTTGAATACCTTCTGCATGTTGTCGGCTACCCCGTGCGCCACCAGCACCCGGGCAAAGTGGGCGCGGGTCACGGCGGCGTCACCGGCAAGCGCCTTGGCCTCTTCATAGGTGCCGGGAATGAGGCACTTCTCCAGACGGCGCCCGATTTCCAGCGCACGCGCTTCGCGACGTGCCAGCTGACCGGCCAGAAAATCGGTCAGCTGCACATTTTTTTCATCCACTCCCAGCGCCACGATATGAATTTCGTGATGCTCCCAGCCAGTGGAAATTTCCACCCCGCTGACCAGCCGCAGCGGCAGTTGCTCGGCTGCGATGGTGCGGCGCACCTCATCAAGCCCGGCGAGGGTATCGTGGTCAGTAACTGCTAACACCTCGACCTGTTTTTCGGCAGCGCGGCGCACCAGTTCGGCCGGGCTCAGCACCCCGTCGGAGGCAGTGGTATGGCAGTGAAGATCGAATCTCATCAGGTTATTCCGCTCTCGTGGTCAGGTCACCATTCATGGCAAATCGGTGAAAGAAGGCTAAAAAGCGACTTGACTTGGCCGCGGCTTTATCGTTTTCTGTAGGCACTTCATTGCAAACATCTTTTTACAGGACTTTATCATGCAAACGACTTCCATCCTGACCATCTGGTGGTGGCACACTCCCTGACATGCGGGCGTGTGGTCGTTGCTGTACCTGTAATCTGACAGCAAATTAAGAACCCAAAGAAAAAGCCCGCTGACCCCAGCGGGCTTTTTTATTATCCGGCAAATGGACCTGTGATGAAACCGAGAATTCAGACAAGCAAGCTGACCTGGCGATGGCGCCCCTGAACCAGCCACCCCGGCCCCATTAAATTTTCAAGGAATTCAACGTCATGAACATCGGTAACACGCATCACACGCAAGGGAACGCACTATGATAGCCACACATCGCCTTCCTCTGGGTGAATTCGATACCCTCAAACTCAATGCCCCCTATGTGGCCGATCCGCTGGCACTCTATACCCGCCTCTGTCAGGGCCGCCCCAACAACCTGCTGCTGGAATCGGTGGAGATCGACTCCAAGGCGGGCAAACAGAGCCTGCTGCTGGTGGATGCCTGCCTGCGCATCGAGTGCCGTGGTCGCACCGTGCGGGTGCGCAGCCTGAACGATAACGGCGCCCAGTTGCAAAGCCTGCTGGCCGAGCGGCTACCTGCGGTGGTTGCCCGCTCGCTGGTAGATGGCGAATTGCAGCTCGACTTCCCGGCCTCCGATCGGGAGCTGGACGAAGACTCCCGCCTCAAGGGGAGCAGCGTGCTGGACGTGCTGCGTACCCTGCAGCGGGAGCTCGATTGCCAGCTGGGTAAAGAGGCGCTCTTTATGGCGGGCAGCTTTGCCTATGACCTCATCGCCTCTTTTGAAGATCTGCCCGAAGTCCCGGAGGGGAGCAACAGCTGCCCCGACTACTGCTTCTATGTGGCCGAAACCCTGATCACCATCGACCATATCGAGCGCACCACTCAACTGCTGGCCTGCATCTTTGGCGGCGACAGCGACGAGAGCCAGGTGGAAGACAGATACACCCGCCTGACCGAACGGCTCACCGACTTCAAACAGATTTGCCAGCAACCCCTCTGCGCCGAGCTGACCACCCAGCCCCTGACCGGTGGCATGAGCGTGGACAAGAGCGACAAGCAGTTCTGCGCCGAGGTGGAGAAGCTCAAGGGCTTTATCCGCCGTGGCGACATCTTCCAGGTGGTGCCGTCCCGCTGCTTCTCCCTGCCCTGCCCGAGCCCCCTGGCCGCCTATCGCCGCCTCAAACAGACCAACCCCAGCCCCTACATGTTCTACGTGCAGGATGAGGGCTTCACCCTGTTTGGTGCCTCGCCGGAGAGCGCGGTGAAATTCTGCGCCGCCAGCCGCGATGTGGAGATGTACCCCATCGCCGGTACCCGCCGCCGCGGCTTCAACCCGGATGGCAGCATCAACCGCGATCTCGACGGCCGCATCGAGCTGGAACTGCGTCAGGACGAAAAAGAGGTGGCCGAGCACCTGATGCTGGTGGATCTGGGCCGCAACGACATCGCCCGTATCTCGGCGCCCGGCACCCGCTATGTCAAGGAGCTGCTGAAAGTGGATCGCTACAGCCACGTGATGCACCTGGTCTCCAAGGTGGTCGGCACCCTGCGCTCTGACCTTGACGCCCTGCACGCCTATCAGGCCTGCATGAACATGGGCACCCTCACCGGCGCCCCCAAGATCCGCGCCAGCGAGCTTATTCGCATGGTGGAAGGCAAGCGCCGCGGCAGCTACGGCGGCGCCGTCGGCTACATCAACGGCGCCGGCGAGATGGATACCTGCATCGTCATTCGCTCGGCGTTTGTCAAAGATGGCGTGGCCCATGTGCAAGCCGGTGCCGGGGTGGTCTATGACTCCAAGCCCCAGGCCGAAGCGGACGAGACCCGCGCCAAGGCGGCCGCCGTGCTGGCCGCCATCGCTGCCAGCCATGGCACCTCTCTGCAAGCCCTGAGCGCCCAGCAGGAGCAACATAAGGACGTGAGCCATGACTAATATCTTCCTGCTCGACAACTTCGATTCATTTACTTACAACCTCGTTGATCAGTTCCGCTCCCTCGGTTATCCGGTGCGGATCTACCGCAACAGCCTGCCGGCCAGCCGCATCATGAGCGAGATCGCCGCCTGCGAAGGGGACGCCGTGCTGGTGCTCTCGCCGGGCCCGGGCGCCCCCCACGAGGCGGGTTGCCTCATCGACCTCATCAAGCTGGCCCGTGGTCAGGTGCCCATCCTCGGTATCTGCCTCGGTCATCAGGCCCTGTGCGAAGCCTACGGCGGCACCGTCGGCGCAGCGGGCGAGATCGTCCACGGCAAGCGTTCGCTGATTGAGCACAACGGCCACGGCGCCTTCGCCGGTCTGCCGAGCCCGCTGCCGGTAGCCCGCTACCACTCGCTGGTCGCTACCTATGTACCGGAAGAGCTGACGGTGATTGCCCACTATCAGGGCATGCCCATGGCCATCGAGCAGCAGAATGAGCGGGTGCTGGGTTTCCAGTTCCACCCGGAATCCATCATGACCTCGGAAGGGGCCCGCCTGCTGACTCAGGCGCTCGCCCATATCACCCGTCCAGAAAGCAGTGTGCGGTAAGGAGACCAACATGCATCATCATCTCAACACCCTCTATCAGGGTCAGTCTCTGAGCCGTGAAAGTACCCGCGACGCCTTCGGCCAGGTAGTACGTGGCGAAGTGGAGCCCATCGTGCTCGCCAGTCTCTTGACCGCCCTCAAGATCAAGGGGGAGACCCCGGAGGAGATCGCCGGCGCCGCCGAGGCCCTCTTGGCAGAAGCGCGCGATTTCCCGCGTCCGGATTATGAATTTTGCGACATCGTCGGTACCGGTGGCGATGGCCTCAACACCATCAACGTCTCCACCACCTCGGCATTGGTCGCCGCCGCCTGTGGCCTGAAAGTGGCCAAGCATGGCAACCGCTCGGTCTCGAGCAAGTCGGGCTCAAGCGATCTGCTCGACAAAATGGGCATCAAGCTCGACATGAGCCCGGCGCAGGCGCGCCGCTGCCTCGATGAGCTCGGCATCTGCTTCCTGTTCGCCCCCCAGTATCACGCCGGGGTGCGCCACGCCATGCCGGTGCGTCAGGCCCTCAAGACCCGCACCCTGTTCAACGTGCTGGGGCCGCTTATCAACCCCGCTCGTCCCACCTATCAGCTGATGGGGGTCTATGCCCCCGAGCTGGTGCGCCCCATCGCAGAAACCCTGCTGGCACTGGGGCTGAAAACCGGTATGGTGGTGCACGGTGCCGGGCTGGATGAAATTGCCATCCACGGCCCGACTCAGGTGGCCCAGATCCGTGACGGCGAGATCCGCGAATTTATGATCACCCCGGCTGACTTTGGCCTCGAGACCTACCCGGTCAGCGCCATTCAGGGCGGGGAACCGGAAGAGAACCGCGCCATCACCGCCGCCATTCTGGAAGGGCGTGGCACCCCGGCCCACAACGCCGCCATCGCCGCCAATGTGGCTCCGCTGCTGCTGATGGCGGGCAAGGCGACCGATCTCAAGAGCGCGGCGGCCGAGGTGCTGGCGGTGCTGGCGAGCGGCAAGACAGCGGATCTCGCCGCCCGGCTCGCCACTTTAAGCCATCAGGATGCGGGTCATCAGGAGGGATGATGTCAGCCACCATGTCGCACAGCAGTCATTCAGAACGCCCGCAGGGCAAGAGCCAGTTTCGCAAGGATAACGAGATGTCAGACCTTATTGCCCCCCATGCTTTTCTGAACATGGCCTCCATCAGCCAGACCATTCTCGGCAAAATCGTGGCGGCCAAACAGGAGTGGGTTGCCGCCCGCAAACTGGCCCAGCCGCTGGAGAGCTTCCAGAGCGCGCTGACCCCAAGCGATCGGGATTTCCTCGGCGCGCTCAAGGCGGGCTCCACCCGCTTTATTCTGGAGTGCAAGAAGGCTTCCCCCTCCAAGGGCTTGATCCGCGATGACTTCAGCCCGGAGGCGATCGCCGACATCTATGGCAAATACGCCACCGCCATCTCGGTGCTGACCGACGAGAAGTTCTTTCAGGGGGATTTCGCCTTTTTGCCGCGGGTGCGCGGTCGCGTATCGCAGCCGGTACTCTGCAAGGATTTCATGATTGACCCCTATCAGGTCTATCTAGCCCGCCACTATCAGGCGGACGCTATCCTGCTGATGCTCTCGGTGCTCACCGACGAGGGGTATCGCGCCCTGTTCGCGGTGGCCAAAGAGCTGGGCCTGGGCGTGCTCACCGAGGTGAGCAACGAGGAGGAGCTGACCCGCGCCATCGCGCTGGGCGCGCCAGTGATTGGCATCAACAACCGGGATCTGCGCGACTTGAGCGTCGATCTCAACCGCACCAAACAGCTGGCCAAAGACATTCCGAGCGATCGGGTAGTGATCAGCGAGTCCGGCATCAACCACCGCGCCCAAGTGGCGGATCTGCGCCACTACGCCAAGGGCTTTCTGGTGGGCTCATCCCTGATGGCCGAGCCGGATCTGGAGGCTGCGGTGCGCAAGCTGGTACAGGGCCAGAACAAGGTGTGCGGCCTCACCCGCGCCGAGGATGCCGCCGCCGCCCATCAGGCGGGTGCGGTGTTTGGCGGTCTGATTTTTGTGGCCAAAAGCCCGCGCTATGTAGACATCCCTGCCGCCCGCGCCGTGATGGCGGGTGCGCCGCTCGCCTATGTTGGGGTATTTCGCAACGCCCAGCCAGCCACCATCGCCAAGACGGTGGATGCGCTGGGGCTCGCCGCCGTGCAACTGCATGGGGATGAGGATGCCGCCTATATCGCGGAACTGCGTCCGCTGCTGCCCGCGGGCTGCCAGATCTGGAAGGCCGTAGGCGTCTCTCTCGGCAAAGAAAGCGGCGAGCCCCTGCCCGCCCTCGACTACCCGGCGGATCGCCTGCTGCTGGATACGAAAGTCGGCAGCCAGAGCGGTGGCACCGGTCAGGCGTTCGACTGGGCCATGCTGGCCACGCTCGACAAGAACAAGCTGATGCTGGCGGGGGGCCTTAATCCCGACAACGCCCTGCAGGCGGCGCAAGTGGGCTGCCTCGGCCTTGATTTCAACTCCGGGGTGGAGAGTGCCCCGGGCCAGAAGGATGCGCAGAAGATTGCAGCCGCCTTCGGCGCACTGCGCAACCTGTAACGCAACCCTTTTTGATGTTTCGATTTAGCTAATACAAGGAAGAAGCCATGACCCTGCTCAACCCGTTTTTCGGCGAATTTGGCGGTATGTATGTACCCCAAATCCTCATCCCGGCCCTGCTCCAGCTGGAGAAAGCCTTTGTCGATGCCAAGGATGATCCGGCCTTTATCGCCGAGTTTCAGTCCCTGCTGACCGAGTATGCCGGTCGCCCGACCCCGCTCACCCTGACTCGCAACCTGACCAAGGGCACCAAGACCCGCCTCTATCTCAAGCGTGAAGATCTGCTGCACGGCGGCGCCCACAAGACCAACCAGGTGCTGGGTCAGGCGCTGCTGGCCAAGCGGATGGGCAAGAGCGAGATCATCGCCGAGACCGGTGCCGGTCAGCATGGCGTTGCCACTGCCCTGGCCTGCGCCCTGCTCGGCCTCAAATGCCGGGTCTATATGGGTGCCAAGGATTGCGAGCGCCAGAAGCCCAACGTATTTCGCATGAAGCTGATGGGCGCCACCGTCATTCCGGTGCACTCAGGCTCGTCCACCCTGAAAGATGCCTGTAACGAGGCGCTGCGCGACTGGGCCGCCAACTACGAGTCGGCCCACTACCTGCTCGGCACCGCCGCCGGTCCGCACCCCTTCCCCACCATCGTGCGGGAGTTCCAGAAGATGATCGGCGAAGAGGCCAAGGCCCAGTGCTTCGAGAAGGAGGAGCGGCTGCCCGATGCGGTGATCGCCTGCGTCGGCGGCGGATCGAATGCCATCGGCATGTTTGCCGACTTTATCGATGAGCCGTCGGTGCGCCTTATCGGCGTCGAGCCGGGCGGCCACGGCATCGAGAGCGGCGAGCACGGTGCGCCGCTCGGTCACGGCAGCAAGGGGGTCTTCTTTGGCATGCACTCCTACCTGATGCAGGACAATCAGGGCCAGATTCAGGAGTCCTACTCCGTCTCGGCGGGGCTCGACTTCCCCTCCGTTGGCCCGCAGCACGCCCATCTGGCCGCCATCGGCCGCGCCGAGTACCCCTCGGTGACCGACAAGGAGGCGCTGGACGCCTTCCAGGAGCTGGCCAAATCCGAAGGCATCATACCGGCGCTGGAGTCCTCCCACGCGCTGGCCCACGCCCTCAAGATGGCCCGCAGTGAACCGGAAAAAGAGCAGGTGCTTATCGTCAACCTCTCCGGCCGTGGCGACAAAGATATCTTCACCGTCGCTGACATCTTTGAAAAAGAAGGAACCTTGTCATGAACCGTTACGCACAACTCTTCTCCCGTCTGGACGCGGCCAATCAGGGCGCCTTTGTGCCGTTCGTGATGCTGGGTGACCCCACCCCCGAATTGTCACTGGCCATCGTCGATGCGCTGGTTGCAGGGGGCGCCGATGCCCTCGAGCTCGGCATTCCCTTCTCCGATCCGGTGGCGGATGGCCCCACCATTCAGGGCGCCGCCCTGCGCGCCTTTGCCAGCCACACCACCCCGGATGACTGCTTCGAGCTGCTTGGCCGCATCCGCGCCAAGTACCCGCAGCTGCCCATTGGCCTCTTGGTCTACGCCAACCTGGTCTATGTGCGCAAAATTGACGGCTTCTACGAGAAGTGCCAGCAGGCGGGCGTGGATTCGGTGCTGGTCGCCGACGTGCCGGTGCAGATGTGCGCCCCCTACAAGGCGGCCGCCGACAAGTTCGGCATCGACAGCATCTTTATCGCCCCGCCCAATGGCGACGCCGAAACCCTGAAACAGGTGGCGGAGCTCGGCAATGGTTACACCTATCTGGTGAGCCGCGCGGGCGTGACCGGTGCCGAGACCAAGGCCGGCATGCCGGTGGAAGGTCTCATCAATACCCTGCGCGAGTTCAAGGCGCCCCCCGCCCTGCTCGGCTTTGGCATCAGCGAACCGGCTCAGGTGCGTGATGCCATCGCCGCTGGCGCCGCCGGTGCCATCTCCGGCTCCGCCGTGGTGAAGATCATCGAGACCCACCACCAGAACCCGGAGCATATGCTGACCCGTCTGAAAGAGTTTGTGGAAGGGATGAAGGCGGCGACCCTGCGCTAAGCGTTCAGTCAAACGCCCACCCCCATGACAAGCAAGGGAGCCCAAGCGGGCTCCCTTTTGTTATCCACCATCCCTGGTTGGTACCACCCTTGTAGGTCTGATTAGCGAAGCGTAATCAGACGTTCGCGGAATTGATGCTGATGCTATGGCGCGGCTTCGCCACGCAGGACACGAGGGCGCCGCCCTCGACGGGGTTTCGCCCGCCCTTCGGGCGTGGGCGAGTGACTTTGGAAAGACCCGCTCTCTTTGGCAAATAACACCAAAGGTCTTCTCCCCCGCTTATTCGCCCGACTGACGTCGGGTACCTTCGGCTCATCCTCTTGTCCAACGGCACGCGCCGATGGGCCGTCCATGGCCCAACGCCGCTCGCTCGGCATCCTGCCTCGCGGCCAGGACAAGAGGACTCGCCTCAGCGAATAAGAGGGGGATCAAAACCGTGCCCGCCTGTGGCGACCGTGCAACAGTGAACAAGCCCCCTCTCCCCTTGGGAGAGGGCTGGGGTGAGGGGAAGCTACGGCAACCGAATTTGCTCAAATTGAATACTACTAATAGCTAATTTGTTGATCCAGCACAGATTCCTGCCAAAACCCGCTTTTCAACGCACCACCCTCCTCATTAAGATACCCGAATGACAATCAACCTCTCGGAAGAACGCCATGACAGCGATTGTTGCTATCTCGCGGGTGAAAGGCAGCGTACTGGGGGCTGGAACTCAGGGGCGGTAGCGTGGTTTTTTATAGGTTGACGCAGAGCGTAGCGAAGCCCAACCTGCGAGCATTATTATTCCACCCAGATCGGGATAAACAAGGATGTTGCAGATCGGTAAAACAGATTTACAGATATATTCGCGGTAAACGTTGGGCTTCACTTCGTTCAGCACCAACCTACAATTTTTAGCCCAACATACGTGATAAACCTGTTATGTGTTTAGGTAAATTAATAGCATTTAAATATACAACCATTAATTTAGAGAGGTCTTTAAATTGATTGAGACAATAATTGACAATATAAAGTGGATATTTAGCGGTTGTGGAGTTGTAATTTTATCAACAATTTTTATGTATCTCAGGAGGCGTAAAGTAAAAACCTTAAATAAAGATCCAAAACCATCGGTTGCGAGTATAAATTCTGGGAGCGGTTCAAATAACATAATCTCCCATGGAGATGTTAATTTAACTATTAAAAGGGATAGAAAAAAATGATGAGCATATCATCTGGAGATAACTGTACAAATATTATTTCCGACGGTGACGTAAATCTTTTCATAGAGGAATGTGGGTTTATAGAAGAATTTCGTGATGTTATTCGTGATGAAGTTCACAAAATAATTAATAGCAAGAGTTCACTAGAGCATGAAGCTTTCATAAGCATAACATCAGGAAATGTAGAACACGCAGAAGCATGTATTGATCGCATAGTAATTGAAAGTAGTGAACTGCACTTAAATAATTTACTACGTTCAGCGAATATGTATGCTTTTATCAATCAAGATAAAGCTCTCAATTGTTACAGCAAAGCATATGCAATGCACCCTAATTCATTTAAGATTTCTAATATATATGCCTTATATTTGATGAACATTGGTAAAATGAGAGAGGCAAAAGAGATTTACACTAACTCTCTTATTTATTTTAAAACCCCAAGTGAATTAGAGCCTATTGAGGGCAACCTCGGCCTACTATATAAAAATATCGGTAATTACAGTTGTGCAATTGAACATTTGATCAAAGCATCTGAATTATCATTAGAATTAAATAACCAAATCGGTTCAGCTAAGCATCTAAATAACCTAGGTTCATGCTATATTAACCAAGGGGATTATGTCGAAGCTATAGACGTACTTAAAGTTGCCTTGGAGAGTGTAACTTCATCACACGCACAAAAAGAAATGTTATCCATAGATAATAGACAAACAGAGTCTAACATTCTGGCGAATATTTCTCTGGCGTATAAAACAGAGTATGATAAAAATAAAAATTCGGAATCAATCCTTAAAGCCATTGAATACGCTGAAAAGGGTTTAAAAATCGCAACTGATGCTGGATTAAATAATGTCATGGGTAGACACTATGGCAATTTATCAAATTTTTACGACAGACTGGGTAATAGCAAAAAAAAGAAAGAGTATTTATTAAAAGCAATAAGTGCATTTGATCTTAAATCTAGTAATAAAGAAAAACTAACATGCATAATGAATCTTGGTTTATCTTATTTCAATGAAGGTTCCGCAGAAAAAGCTATAAGTTATTACTTAGAATGTCTATCACATGGCATTAATAAATACAAAAAGCTTCACGCACAGGTTGAATGGAACATGGCCATAGCTAGATTTGAAGTTGGAGAGGTACAAAAGGCAATGGAATCAGCTAAAACCTCAGCTAATATCTTTGATGAACTAGAATTACATAATTACGCTAAAGAAATAAAAAATGCATTTGGAATAGTGTAAAGATAATACTTAACAAACTGCTTGCATGATTAATAAATTATCGCTGCACGACGATATGATAATAAAACAGGAAACCCACCTTTCTGAGCCCAGCTTCGCTTAGCCAACATTCAAAAAGATGAGTACCCAGATCTGATTTGGAGTATCATTAATTACAATGCTTCATTCACGGGAATATGCTAAAAACGTTCCTTATCTTAATCATTAGGTTTTAATATGAAATCACCAAACTGTGAAGACATATATTCTCTTATAGGATTCGCACTTACCTACATTCAGTCTGTAGAAAGAAGCATTAAATTCGTTACTACTTACGTATTACAAGATGATGCCCCATTAACATTAGATAAACTAAATTCTATTGAGGCAAAGGAACGAAAAAAAGCCCTTGGTTACTTCATTGGAAAAGTCAAAGAAAGAGCCACTTTATTTCCACCTCTCGAGAATCTACTTTCCGACTATCTAAAAAATAGAAATGATTTCATACACAATCATGACAAAATACCTGGATGGGATTTAGATACAGAAGAAGGTAGAGACGTTGTAAAGCGGTTTACAGTCAATTTATGGCGTCAAGCGCATAAAATAAATGAGATATTTTCAGCCCTAGTGACTCGCTGGCAAGAACAAGCCGACATTAATCTCCCAGAGTCTCACGCCGGGGAAGAATACATTCAAGAAGTTAACAAAAAATATGGGGCGTTTATCGATGTTTTATTCACATCAAAAATCTAACAAGCGCAGGCAATCGGACAGCAAAAAACTGTAACTCCTGCCAGCCATTGCTGCGTGCGTTAGGTTATCTAATAGAGGGGATAATAGAGGTGGGAAATTAGGCCCCCTATTTTTGCGAGCAAAATGTTGTATCGCCAGAACATAAAGGATGGATGTCCAAGATTTAAATATTCTAGATATTTGCCAAAGTAGGATATATCCCCCCCTTTCCAATCCAACCACTATCGCTCCCTGCTCCACCCCCGCCACCCCATCAACCCCAGCATCAATACAATTCCCGGCAGCCAGACCCAGTAGAGCTCGGAGAGGAGCACCGCCTCACCTCGGGCGGTGAGGTAGGCCTCCAGCTTGAAGGGGGCAACCCGGATCACCTGCCAGGGGGCGAAGAAGCGCTCGTCACGCCACGGCCAGAGCCAGCCAACCCCCTTGCCGCCGGTGGTGAGGGAATCGAGCAGGCTGTGGGAGAGCAAAGAGACCAGCAGAAACGACCAGACGGTGGCGACGCTTGCCCGAAATTGGCGGTAAAACAGCATGGCCAGCGTGGGCAGGGCAAAGGCGAACAACAGCGAATGGGTAAAGCCGCGATGGCCAAAAACATGGCCATAAGCGACCCCCAGCTTGAAGGCGAGCACGTCGGCATCGGGCAGCATGGCGATGGCGACCCCGGCCAGCAGCAGGCGGGGCGGGATAATCCGGCTGCCAAGCCCAAGGCAGAGGGGAACGGCGGCGTGGGTGACGATGGTGGGCATAGAGTGAAACTCCAACTGAAAACGTAAGCCTACCCTACCCCCGCTCGGTGAAGTGAAGGTGAAGTGCACCCACTGTATTGGTTCGCTGTTAGCTAAATGCAGCGCCAATCAGCGTTGGCGTGTTAACTTGAAATGTTCATTTAACTGCGGCTGACATGCAGAACGGGATCGTGATAAGTAGTCTCTTCGATTCACATCACAGGGATAGTGGCAGCGATGAATTTTTCAAAAAGCATCAGGCTGATTGCGAGCGCTATCAGCCTTTGGTTAATGACAGGATGCATGGCAGAGGCCGCCTCTGCGCAGCAGCAAGAGCCGTACGCGCTGATCTATAACGGGCCGGTATCTGATGGGGATAGCACGAAGGCGATTGCGGATGTAGTCAAGCAGCTGGGCTTGCCAGTCAGGTATCTCTCCAATATCGAGGCGCTGCCTGCAGAGCTCGATAATGCCAGGGTGTTTATCGTTGGCGGCACAGAGGACGATGTTGAGCCGCTCCTCAATGCCTTCACCGCGGACGCTCGTTCGGCGTTAAAAACCTATTTGCAGAATGGTGGCCGCTACCTCGGGATCTGTGGGGGGGCCTTTGTGGCATCCACCGGCTGGTCTGAAGAAGAGGGCTTTGTACCGGCGCTGGGCCTTGTTCCTGCCACATCCGATGATTATGACGGCGACTTTAGCGCCAGGATCTTCCCGATCAGCTGGCTTGGTGAAGAGCGCCAGATGTATTACCAGGCCGGCCCACAATTTAGGCCGGTGCCAAGCTCCGAGCAGATCAAGGTTATCGCCCATTTTCAAAACCATCAGATTGCCGCACTGATCAGCTCATACGGCAAAGGCAAGGTGGCCGTTTCCGGGCCACATCCCGAAGCCCCCGAATCGTGGAAAGAGAATGCGGTGGGCGGTGACAAGATGGAGTCGAATATTCATCTGGCCGCAGGACTCGTTAACGAGTTGCTCTCCGAAGAGCCCGTCACCCATTCGAAGTAGTCGCGCCCCTACGCCCCTGGATGTGACCCCATTGCTCGGCCCGGAAGTCAGGCCATCCAATCGGCCGCAATCCATAAAAAAACCACCGACCAGCAAAAGGTCGGTGGTTTTTTTATCGGTGGCAGATCACGGGTAGCCGATACAAAGCGTTCGCTACCTCAACTTTCGCCCGGGAACGAGCACTACTCTTCCTGCTCCTCCGGTTGTCTCTCCCCACCCCGCAACTGTTGCAGCTCATCGACTCGGGCTTGCCACTTCTCTTGGGCTTTTTTGCGCTCCTGAAGCTGGAACTCTTCGCGCATGGTGTCGATGTTAAGGTCAAGTGTTTCCATCAGAGTGTCTCCTTTGTATGACCGCTTAAAGACTGGCTGACGGCGCATTGGCCAACCTGCTCCCCTATTCAGACACCACTCATCCCCCAAACGCCCAACTAAATAATCGATTGAATATGCAACATTCAATCTAAAAAACTATTCATTCTGCACGGTGACACGCTGTAGCAGCGGCTGCCGCCCCGTTACGCGAAACGCAACGAGGCCCACGTCCCCCGCCAAAAAGGTGATAAAGGCATACGCAGTAACCCGGTTTGGCGTAGTCCCATGCTGGAGCAGATCTCATCGCCGAACCGGATTATCTGGCACTGCGCCGAAATGGCGTTAAGCAGTGCTACTACCATTTTCAAAGGCAGGCAGCGCAGTTGCCCAACCGGCGAAACCAATAAAAAGACCCCCTATTGCCCAGCGGTAAGAGGGGGTCTTTTGTTTGAGCCGCCGGCTAGCCGGCTATTGCCTCACGCTATCAGGCCAGCGAGACAAAGATCCCGGCCAGGGTGGCACTCATCAGGTTGGCGAGGGTCGCCGCCAGCACAGCCTTGAAGCCCATATTGGCCACATCATGACGGCGCTCCGGTGCCATGGTGCCGATAGAACCGAGCTGCACCGCTATGGAGCCCAGATTGGCAAAACCGCACAGCGCGAAGGTGATGATGATCTGGGTGTGGGCGCTCAGATCGGCCTTGATATTGGCAAAGTCTAGATAGGCGACGAACTCGTTCATGATCACCTTCTGACCGATCAGGGAGCCTGCCGCCATCATCTCGCTGACGGGCACACCAATCAGCCAGGCCACCGGGGCAAACAAGTAACCCAGCAGCTGCTGCAGGGAGAGATCGGCCCAGCCGAACCACTCGCCGACGGTGGTGAGACCGGCGTTGATCATGGTGATGACGCTGACAAAGGCCAGCAGGATGGTGCCGATGGCCACCGCGATCTTCATGCCACCCATGGCGCCGCCCGCCAGCGCGTCGATGGCGTTGCTGTAGTCGCTCTTGTCGAGGGTGATCTCGGTCTGATCGCTCACCTGTTGCTGCTCCGGCACCAGCAGTTTGGCCATCAGCAGGCCACCGGGCGCCGCCATAAAGGAGGCAGCAATCAGGTATTTAAGATCCACACCCAGACCTGCGTAACCGCCCAGCACCGAGCCCGCCACCGAAGCCATGCCACAGGTCATCACCGCAAAGAGTTCGGAGCGGGTCATACCGGCGAGGAAGGGGCGAATAAGCAGCGGCGACTCCCCTTGCGACAGGAAGATATTGCCGGTGGCCACCAGGGATTCGGCGCGGCTGGTGCCGAGCAGGCGATGAATAGCGCCGCCCAGTACCCTGATCACCCACTGCATGATGCCGAAGTGGTAGAGCACGGCGATCAGCGCACTGATAAAGATCACCAGCGGCAGCACCCGCACCGCGAAGATAAAGCCGTTGCTGGCGAGATCGCCAAACACGAAACGAATGCCGCTGTCGGCAAAGCCGAGCAGGGCGGAGACGCCATTGCTCATGGCACCGAGCATGATTTGTCCGGGGGGGAAATAGAGCACCAGGGCAGCAAAACCGGTTTGCAGGGCGAGCGCACCCAGCACGGTTCGCCAGCGGATAGCACGGCGGTTTTCACTGGCCAGCCAGGCGATAAACATCAGGGCCAGCATACCGACCAGACTCAATAACAGTGTCATCTTGCACCTATGAAGAGAGGAGTTTCATATGGCAAGTCTGCAGACAGGCGTCGCGGGAGATCCGGCGGGAGAGGTGCCGACCCACGCGACACGCAGACCACAAACCTACAGGTTAGTGGCGGGTCCCATCCTGGGGTCATTCACGTTCCGGGTGACAGCATGTATCGGGTGACGCCAGCGCCGTCGCAGGGGGAGATGCGGCCGGGTGGCAGGTCGGGCGGCGATGGTACAGTGATCATCGTCACAGAAAAAGCGGTAAAACGATTGGCCGGAGTAACTTTTTCAACTTGTTCACACAACGAAACAGGGCCAGCGTGAAGCTGGCCCTGTTTCAATCCGTACTTGAGTACTCAGATGATTACTTGAGGCGCTTGCCGCTCGCATCCACCACCTGCTCGCCATCCTCCTTGGCGAAGGCCCCTTTTTGCTGATCGGGCAATATATCGAGCACCACTTCCGACGGACGGCACAGTTTAGTGCCAAGCGGCGTGACCACGATGGGGCGGTTGATGAGGATGGGGTGAGCCAGCATGGCATCGATTAGTTCATCATCGCTGAAACGATCTTCCGCCAGACCGAGCGCCTCGTAGGGGGGGACGTTCTTGCGCAGCAGATCGCGCACCGGCATATCCATGGCGGTGATCAGCGCCACCAGCTGGTCACGGGAGGGGGGCGTCTCCAGATAGTGGATAACCGTGGGCTCCACGCCGCTGTTGCGAATAAGCTCCAGGGTGTTGCGGGAGGTACCACATTCCGGGTTGTGATAGATGGTGATTGCACTCATTTGCGTGTCTCTCATTAATCAAGTGAATAGAAAATGGATAGCATCAGTTGGCGGCCAGCTGTTAGCGACTTAGCCCCGCTTCGTACCAGGGTTTGCTGGCGTTGCCGATGCGCACCACCAGCAGCATGACCGGCACCTCGATCAGCACCCCGACCACGGTGGCAAGCGCCGCGCCGGAGTGAAAGCCGAACAGGCTGATGGCGGCGGCCACCGCCAACTCGAAGAAGTTGGAGGCGCCGATCAGGGCGGAAGGACAGGCGACCGAGTGCTTCTCCCCCACCTTGCGATTAAGCCAGTAAGCCAAGCCAGAGTTGAATAGCACCTGGATCAGGATCGGCACCGCCAACAGGGCGATAACCAGCGGCTGCTCAATGATGGCGTTGCCCTGAAAGGCGAACAGCAGCACCAGAGTGAGCAACAGGGCCGCCACCGACCAAGGCTGGATGCGGGTCATGACGCCGTCAAAATGGGCCTCCCCCTTTTTCAGCAAGGCCTTGCGCAGCAGCTGGGCGATGATGACCGGAATGACAATGTAGAGCACCACAGAGGTGAGCAGGGTATCCCACGGCACTATGATGCTGGAGACCCCGAGCAGTAGCGCCACCAGCGGGGCGAAGGCAAACACCATGATGAGGTCGTTCACCGCCACCTGCGACAGGGTGAAGTAGGGATCGCCGTTGGTAAGGCGGCTCCAGACAAACACCATGGCGGTGCAGGGGGCCGCCGCCAGCAGGATCAGGCCCGCTACGTAACTGTCGAGCTGATCAGCCGGCAGCCAGTCGGCAAACAGCACACGGATAAAGAGCCAGCCGAGGAAGGCCATGGAGAAGGGCTTGACCAGCCAGTTGATAAAGAGGGTGACCCCAATGCCCTTCATGTGGCCCTTCACCTGATGCAGGGCGCCAAAGTCGATCTTGAGCAGCATGGGGATGATCATCACCCAGATCAGCAGCCCCACCGGCAGGTTGACCTTGGCCACCTCCATGGCACCGATCGCCTTGAAGAGATCCGGCAAACCTTGCCCGAGGCCAATCCCCACCAGAATGCAGAGGGCGACCCAGGCGGTCAGATAACGTTCAAAAAAGCCGATGGCAGGCACGGCCTTGGCATCACATGTTGCAGACATCACAGCTCCCGATGCGGCGCAATTTCGCATCTTCTATTGGTTCAAAACACGGGTTTATAACAAGTAACGGCATATTCAAGCCGCCCCGGCAGCAGACCGGGGTGGCGACTCAATGGTGCTGGCAGAGACGGCGCAGGGCATCGGGCCCCACTGGCTCCTCGGCGAGCAGCGGCACCACGGCGTAGCGGCTGGCATGTTGCTGCTCGACCGCCTCGATATGGGGCAACTGGCGCTCGGCCCGCAGTTGCAGCAGCGGCGAGCTGACCGCGGCTTGCTGCAAGCTGTGGTTGATGAGCCAGCCCCAGGGCTCGATACCGGCCCGGCGCAGATCGGCCTGCAGATTGGCCGCCTCCTGTACCGGCGTCGGCTCGGGCAGCGTCACAATCAACACCTTGGTCTGCTTGGGATCCTGCAACTGCATCATGGGGGTGGTGAAGTGCAGCCCCTTGCTTCCCATCTGGCGAGCGATCTCCCTGTGGTAGGCGCCGGTGGCGTCGAGCAGCAGCAGGGTGTGGCCGGTGGGGGCGGTATCCATCACTACGAAGCGCTTGCCCGCCTCGCGAATGATGCGCGAGAAGGCCTGAAACACAGCGATCTCCTCGGTACAGGGGGAGCGCAAGTCCTCCTCCAGCAGTGCCCTCCCCTGCTCGTCCAGGGCCGCCCCCTTGGTGGCCAGCACCTGGGCACGGTAACGCTCGGTCTCGGCGTGGGGGTCGATGCGGCTCACCTCCAGATGGGGCAAACTAGCTGCCAAGGTCTCGCTCAGGTGCGCAGCGGGATCCGAGGTGGTGAGGTGCACCGGCAAACCGCGGCTCGCCAGCTCCACCGCCACGGCGGCAGCCAGGGTGGTTTTGCCCACCCCGCCCTTGCCCATCAGCATGATAAGGCCGTGACCATCGGCGGCCAGCTCGTCTACCAACGAACTCAACTCGGGCTGGGCTTGCTTGACAGTGGACTGTACTGTCGGAGATTGGACGGCTGTTCCCTCTGATTGCAGCAGCTGGCGCAAACTGTCGAGCCCCACCAGATTGGTGGCCAGCAGCGGGATATGATCCTGCGCCAGCCCCTTGATCCCCTGCGGCATCTGGGCAAGAGCCTGTTGCTCACGCTGCCAGAGCGCCATTGCCAGCGGATCTGCGGCAATGGCGCCTTCGGGGAAGAGGCCATTGATCACCAGTTGCTGGTTCAGCAAACCGATGGCGGCCAGCTCCTCGTGGGTGCGGGCCACTTCCCGCAGAGTGGATTGTTGGGCGCGCGCCACCAGCACCAGCCGGGTACGGGCAGCATCCGCTAGGGCGGCGACCGCCTCGCCATACTGGCTGCGCTGTTTCTCCAACCCCGCCAGCGGGCCCAGGCAGGAGGCATCCCCCTTGCCCTGCTCCAGAAATTCGCTCCAGGCGCCCGGCAGTTGCAGCAGCCGGATGGTGTGACCGGTTGGGGCCGTATCAAAGACGATATGGTCATACTCGGCCAGCAGTGTTTGGTCGGTCAGCAGGGCGGTGAACTCGTCAAAGGCGGCGATCTCGGTGGTGCAGGCGCCGGAGAGCTGCTCCTCGATGCTGCGCACCACGCTCTCGGGCAACTTGCCGCGCACCGGCCCGACAATCCGCTCCCGATAAGCTTTGGCCGCCGCGGGGGGATCTATCTCCAGCGCCGACAAACCGGACACAACGGCGATGGTGGTGACGCGATTGCCGATCTCGGTGGCAAACACCTGCCCCACGTTGGAGGCAGGGTCGGTGCTCACCAGCAGCACCCGCTTGCCAATATCACAGAGAGCCACCGCACTGGCGCAGGCTAGCGAGGTCTTGCCCACCCCGCCCTTGCCGGTGAAAAAGAGAAACGGCGGTGGATTGGTCAGAAAATGGTACATAGCCTCTCCCGAATGGTGCGTCGCGACTCAGCAGCAACCGCTGCCGGAGCAGCAGCCGCCCTTGACGATCCCCTTGATGGCCGCTTGTGGCGCAGGCAGCCCGGCATAACGGGCCAGCTCGCTGCGGCTCGGATAACGGCCGGTCAACACCACCTGCCCTTCCACCAGCACCAGTGGCAACCCCTCCTCCCCGGCGTGGGTCAGAAAAGCGCTGACGGCAGGTGTCTCGGCAAATTGCATCGGCTGCTGGGCCAGATTGAAACGCTCGATGGCAACCCCCTGCTCCTTGGTCCAGGCAAGATCGGCTGCGAAGGTGACCAGTGCCTGATCAACCTCGGTACCGCAGACACCGCTGGAGCAGCAGAGGGCGGGATCAAAAATCTGAATGGAGGGCATGGCATTACTCCTTGTTGCAGCAGGGCTGCACAGGCAGAACATGGGGAGAGCAGGCTGACTCGGCACGCATCACGCCGCACGCCTCGGGATGACCAGCGCAGCACTCCTCGGTAAGGTAGGCGATCACATCCAGCATCAGGGGAATATTGGCGCGGTAGCGCAGAAAGCGCCCCTCCTGCTCCACCGACAGCAGACCGGTGTTGAGCATCGCCTTGAGGTGAAACGAGAGGGTATTGGGGGCAATATCGAGCTCGCTGGCCAGTTCACCGGCGACCCGCCCCTCCAGCCCGGCCTTCACCAGCAGCCGCCATACATCGAGCCGGATGCCGGATGCCAGCGATTCAAAGACCTTGGTGGCCATCTCTTTGTTCATCTTCACTCCCCTTGGTGCGACCTTTATTTCAACTATACAAGAATTATTGAAATGATCAAGATACGTACCGAAGCGAAGATATGAGGTTCTGGCATCAAACAGGCAGAAAGGGGGACGACGAGTGAACAACAGTAGCGGACGACCACACAGGGTTCATCGCAGATAAACAAACGCCCTCCAGAGGGAGGGCGTGTATCAGACAGTCAGAGCTGTCGGGGCAATCAGACGAACGCGTGCCTTATTTGGCAGCTGGCACAGCGTTGAAGGTGAGCAGGGCCGCCTTGTTGGCATCGCTCAGAGTCAGCTGGTTGCCGTTGATGGAGTAGGTTGCCACCTTCTCCAGCTTTTGCAGGAACTCGGTCTCTTTGTTCATGGCGTCGCCGATGCACATCATGCGAGTGGAGCCCATGGCGCCCAGCGTCAAGACACCGTCACCCTGCTTGGTGATACCGCCAAAATAGCGGTTGCAGCCGCCCTTGCCCGCCACCTTGCCGTCGACCACTTGCAGGGTGAAGGTATCGCCGGTGGCGCCTTGCAGCTGCCAGCCGGATGCTTGCAGTTGAGCCATGCTGGAACCTGTTGCCATTGCGCAGCCTCCCAGTGCCAGCGCGGCCAGCAGAGTCAGTTTCTTGTTCATGGATTCACCTCTTAATGATTAGAGCCATCAATACGGCAGCCTGTTTATCATGGCTGGCGCCCATGCCAAAGGATTTTATTGTGATCTCCCTTCACTTTACTACCAGCTGGCATGTGCCATGCTTAGGCTCAGTTCCGGACCCAGGGAGGGGAAACGAATGGTCAAATCACTCATCATCACACTGCTTGCAACCTGCGCCAGCTTGGCTGTTCAGGCCGCCGACTGGGCAGTGGTTCAGCCGCAATCCAACCCGTCTCTCTATGTCAAAAGTTACTCGGGTGTGCTGCTCAATGGCCATAGCCATCACAGCGACAGTTTTGATCTCTGGCTGGTCAATAGCGGCTATCAATATCCGGTGGTGGATGATGTGACCCTCTTTATGGAAGCGGGCCCGGCGGTGGCGGATCAGAATCGCACATCCGGTTTCAATATGAGTTCGGGGGTACGCTACCAGCTCTCTCCGGCATTCAATATCGGCAGCCAGATCAAGCATCTCGATCTCAACAAGACCAGCACCCTGCTGGAGCTCAACTCCAGCCTGCTGCTGACCCCCAGACTCTCCCTCACCGCCAACTACGGCGTCAGCGCCATCACTGCCGATCAGGCGCTTAGCCTGGGAGTCGGCTTCAACTTCTGAATCAGATCAGCGGCGTGGCGCTCACCACCACGCCGTTGCGATCCGCATAGATGTAATCCCCTTCGTGGATGGTCACACCGGCAAAGCTGACCACGGCCCCCAGCTCTCCCAATCCCCGCTTCTCGGTCTTGACCGGACAGGCCGCCAGCGCCTTGACCCCGAGCGCCAGTGTCGCCAGAGTGCCCACATCCCGCGCCGCGCCGTGGATCAGGATTCCCTCCCACCCCTGCTCCACCGCCTTGACCGCCAGTTGATCGCCAAGCAGCGCACGGCGCAGCGAGCCGCCACCGTCAATCACCAGCACCTTGCCGTGACCGGGGCGGCTCACCAGATCCCGCACCAGACTGTTGTCTTCATAACAGGAAAGCGTTACGGCGCGACCATAAAAGAGGGCCTTGCCGCCAAAATCCTGAAACACCGGGTCGGCCACTTGCAGCAAGTCGCCATGTTGATCGCAGAGGTCGGGCAGGAGATCCAGCATGATTTGATTCCTTTCAGATACATGAAGGTGTTCATTCTTTCATCATGCAAGGTTTCTGGCAATCCAGAAGGATTCAATATTGCCCAAGCAAACGGCTGATTTATCCGTCAATACTGGTGTCAGCCAGAGCTGGCCATCCTCCACCCAGTAGATGGCGTTCTGGCCAAAACGGGCAGCCAGCTGACGGGCTTGTGGCAGAGATAGCGCCACCGCCAGCGATGACTCCTGCCAGCGTTCGTCCGGGTCAGATCCCCAAAACGGCCCCACCACGGGCACCTGCAAATCAACGGTCAGGTGGCGCCACATCGCACGTTCCCGCCGCGAATTGCGCCGCGCCGAGACCTGCTGACTGGTCGGGTTCCAAGCCGTAATAATGGCAAACTCGGGCCAAATTGGTGGCTCAAATGGCGCGAGAAAGCAGATTTTCTTGTAGTTTTCCCACAAATTCATGTCAATCACATGTTACATTCCATTACATTTTTCAGTGAATAAAAAGGGGGGCAGGCCAAGTATGATGCAGCTGTATCTGGGTTTGACCTATATCAAAACAGAGTTAAAAAGTTGCTATCTGACGGCAAAGAGTGTTGTTATGCTCCTGTTAACTGATAAAATGCGGCCACTTTCGTAATGGATGACCTTTCCAGGCGCTGCTCGACCAGACTTGTCGGGAACCTATAAGTGGCACAGGGATATTTGCCGGTACTGATGCCTAATTCGCGATACTCCGACCTGACTCTCATACCCAGGATGACGTAATTAATTTTCAGGATCAGTCAGGAAATCGGTTTGAAACGCCAAAGAGTGTTAAATTTAAGATAATTAACTGATAAGAATCTGGGAATACTCATGCAAACACCACACATTCTGATCGTCGAAGACGAGCTGGTCACACGCAATACCCTGAAAAGCATTTTTGAAGCCGAAGGCTACATCGTGCTCGAAGCCAATAACGGCGACGAAATGCACCAGGCCCTCACTTCCCACACCATCAATCTGGTGATCATGGACATCAACCTGCCGGGCAAGAACGGCCTGCTGCTGGCCCGTGAGCTGCGTGAGAACGACAACATCGCCCTGATGTTCCTGACCGGTCGTGACAACGAAGTGGACAAGATCCTGGGTCTGGAGATCGGCGCCGATGATTACATCACCAAGCCGTTCAACCCGCGCGAGCTGACTATCCGTGCACGCAACCTGCTGAGCCGCACCATGAACGTGGCTGCCGGTGGCGAGGAGAAGAAGCTGGTTGAGCGCTACCTGTTCAACGGCTGGGCGCTGGATATCAACAGCCGCGCGCTGGTCAGCCCCACTGGCGACATGTTCAAGCTGCCGCGCTCCGAGTTCCGCGCCATGCTGCACTTCTGCGAAAACCCGGGCCAGATCCAGACCCGTGCAGAGCTGCTGAAGAAGATGACCGGCCGCGAGCTCAAGCCCCACGACCGTACCGTCGATGTGACCATCCGTCGCATTCGCAAGCACTTCGAAAGCGTCAACGATACTCCGGAGATCATCGCCACCATCCACGGCGAAGGCTATCGTTTCTGTGGTGAGCTGGAGCAGGAATAAGCTCCCGCGACGCTGTTGATCTGAAAAGGCGCCTCGGGCGCCTTTTCTGTCTCTGCGATTTGCCTTAAAAGCTGAGAAACGATGAGCCTGACATCACACGGCGTACAAGATAGATGAGAAACAAAAAGCCCACTCCTGCGAGTGGGCTTTTTGTTTTGAAGCTGGAGCGGGCAGCGGGAATCGAACCCGCATCATCAGCTTGGAAGGCTGAGGTAATAGCCATTATACGATGCCCGCCTGGCATCTGAAATTTGGAGCGGGTGATGGGAATCGAACCCACGTATGCAGCTTGGGAAGCTACCGTTCTACCATTGAACTACACCCGCGTCAGGGCTCCTACTATATGCATTTTGCCGCCGAGCGCAATGGCGCCTCTGCCACTTTTTTCAATAAATCAATCTGTTCGGACAAGGATTGAACAGACGGTTGCTTTTTCAATCAAACATTTTCAACACAGATAATTTACAAGGTTGCCAAGGCCAAACGGCAAGGATAGTCTTGCGCCACTCGACGCGAGGATGGTGGTAATGGATAAAAAAACGCAAAAACGTCTCTATGGCTGGTTGCGCAAGCAATCGAGTCACGGTCGCCGCTGGATCACGATATCCATCGCTTTTGGCCTTGGCCAGGGCATTCTGATGGTGGCGCAAGCCTGGCTGCTGGCGACCCTGTTGCACAGCTTTATCATCGAAGGCTCAACGCCTGAGCAATCCATCACGCTCTTTATTACCCTGCTGCTGGTGACGCTTGGCAAAGCGGCGCTGGCCTATGGCCGGGAAGTGGCCAGTTTCAAGGCGGGCAGCGCGGTGCGCCAGACCATCCGCCAGCTGGTGCTCACTCGCTTGAGTCGTCTCGGCCCTGCCTATATCCAGCGCCGTCCGGCCGGTAGCTGGGCCAGCCTGCTGCTGGAACAGATTGAAAATATGCAGGATTTCTTCTCCCGCTATCTGCCGCAGATGGCCATCGCCGTCTTTATTCCGGTGGTCATTCTGGTGGCCGTGTTCCCGGTCAACTGGGCGGCGGGCCTGATCCTGCTGGGCACTGCGCCCCTCATCCCCATCTTTATGATCCTGGTAGGTGTGGGCGCCGCCGATGCCAACCGCCGCAACTTTCAGGCGCTGGCCCGTCTCTCCGGCCACTTCCTCGATCGGCTGAAGGGGCTGCGCACCCTGCAACTCTTTATGCGTACCCAGGCAGAAGGTGACGCCATTCGCGACGCCTCGGAAGATTTTCGCGAGCGCACCATGGAAGTGCTGCGCCTGGCGTTTTTGAGCACCGCCGTGCTGGAGTTCTTCGCCGCCATTTCAGTGGCACTAGTCGCCGTCTACTTCGGCTTCTCTTATATCGACCATCTGAACTTTGGTAGCTATGGGGTCAAGGTCACCCTCTTTACCGGCCTGTTCGTGCTGTTTCTCGCCCCCGAGTTCTACGCCCCGCTGCGGGAACTGGGTGCCCACTACCACGCCAAGGCGCAGGCTATCGGCGCTGCCGAGCAGTTGCTGGAATTCCTAGAAGCCGAGGTGAGCGAGCCGGCCGCAGGCACAGCGCCGTTCCATGCCGACAGCCCGGTCAAGGTAGAAGCTAAAGCCCTTGAAGTGCTGAGCGCCGAAGGCAAGGTGCTGGTCGGCCCCATCGACTTCACCCTGGAAGCCGGTTCGCGCACCGCCCTCATCGGCGTCAGCGGCGCAGGCAAGAGCTCGCTGGTCAACGCCCTGCTCGGCTTTGCCCCCTATCGTGGCGAGCTCAAGGTAAATGGTCAGGAGCTTGCCACCCTCGACATGAGCCAGTGGCGCCTGCAACTGGGCTGGCTCTCGCAAAACCCGCAGCTGTTCCACGCCTCCTTGCGCGACAACCTGCTGCTGGCCAAGCCAACGGCCAGCGATGCCGAGCTGGAAGATGCCCTGAAACGGGCACAAGCGTGGGAATTTGCCATGGAGAAGGGGCTCGACTATCCGGTCGGCGATCAGGCGGGCGGCCTCTCGGTCGGTCAGGCCCAGCGCCTCGCACTGGCGCGCACCCTGCTCAAATCGACCCAGCTGATGGTGCTCGACGAACCGACCGCCAGTCTGGATCGCCACTCCGAACGCGCCATCATGACCACCCTCGAGCAGGCGATGGCTGGCCAGACCCTGCTGATGATCACCCACCGTCTCGACCAGCTTACCAAGATGGACAAGATAATGGTGCTGGCCCGCGGCCAGCTGGTGGAGCAAGGCAGCTTCCAACAATTGAGTCAGGCGGATGGGCCTTTTGCCCGCCTGCTCTCCCAACGTTCCGGAGGTTCTCTCGATGAGTGATCTGTTGCCGTTTCTGCGCCTCTATCGCCAACACTGGCTCAGCCTCACCATTGGTTTGCTGCTGGCGCTGGTGACCCTGGCCGCTGGCATGGGGCTGCTCTCCCTCTCCGGCTGGTTCCTCTCCGCCGCCGCCGTGGCGGGGATGACAGTTGCGACGACCCATGCCTTTAACTACATGACCCCTGCAGGCGGAGTGCGCTTCTTCTCCATCGTCCGCACTGCCGGTCGCTGGGGTGAGCGGGTCGTAAGCCACGACGCCACCTTCCGGGTACTGACCCGACTGCGGGTCTGGTTCTGGCAAAAACTCTCGCCGCTCTCCACCGGCACCCTGGCCGGTTTCCGTCAGGCGGATCTGCTCAACCGACTGGTGGCAGACATCGATGCGATGGACCACGTCTATCTGCGGCTGATCACCCCCATAGGCGCGGCCCTGCTCAGCACCGCCGGACTGGTCTTCTTCCTGTCGTTTTTCGACAGCCGTCTCGCCCTCACCCTGGGGGCCATTCTGCTGTTTGGCATGATTGCCCTGCCGCTGGTGTTCTACTTCCTCGGCCGTCGCCCCGGTCAGGCGCTGATTGCCGAAAAATCGACCCTGCGTACCCGGATGGTGGACTATCTGGATGGTCAGGCCGAGCTGCAGATGTTTGCCGCCGCCCCCAAGGCGCTGGTTGAGCTGCAACAGGCCGAACAGACGCTGCTCGTCGCGCAGGCCCGGATGGCCAAGGTGAGCGGGCTGGCCAACTTCTCGGTGCAACTGCTGAGCGGCTGGACCCTGACCCTGATGCTCTGGCTGGCCGGTCATGGGGTAGCGGGTGCGGCGCCCGACCCCATCACAGCACTGATGGTCTTTGCCACCCTGGCAAGCTTCGAGGCTCTGATGCCGCTGGCGGGGGCTTTCCAGCACCTCTCCACCAGCCTCACCTCGGCACGCCGCCTGAACGAGATCCTGCAAGAGGCAAAAGCCCCTGTGTGGGGCGACGAGCAGACCCATGCCACCGCTGGCGCGCTGCAGATCAATGACCTCTATTTTGGCTACCCGGGCAACCCCCAGCCGGTACTGCGTGGCTGCACCCTGCAACTGCACGCCGGTGAAAAGCTGGCGCTGCTGGGCCAGACCGGCTGCGGCAAATCGACCCTGATGGGGCTGCTGACCCGGGAGTGGAGCCCGCAGGCTGGCAAGATCCTGCTGGGTGGCAAGCCGCTCACCGACTACAGCGAAGGGGCGCTGCGCGCCTCCATCTCGGTGGTGAGCCAGCGGGTGCATCTGTTTGCCGATACCCTGCGGGGCAACCTCAAACTGGCCGCCCCGACCGCCACTGACGAGCAGCTGATTGCGGTGCTGACCCAGGTCGGACTGGCCAATCTGCTGGAAGATGAGGCGGGCCTCGACGCCTGGCTCGGTGACGGCGGCCGCCCCCTCTCCGGTGGTGAGCGTCGCCGTATCGGCATCGCCCGCGCCCTGCTGCACGATGCGCCGCTCTGGCTGCTGGACGAGCCGACCGAAGGGCTCGACAGTCAGACCGAGCGGGAGATCATGGATCTGCTGTTCCGGCTCGGGGCTGATCGCACCTTGCTGCTTATCTCCCACCGCCTGCTGGGGATGGAACAGATGGATCGGATTGCCCTGATGGAAGAGGGACAGATCCGCCTCTGCGCCCCTCACAACGAGCTGCTGGGGGATGATTACTACCGCAGCCTCTATCAGCGACTGGCTCCGGTTTGATATCAGGCTGATGGGGGTCACACCCTGACAACAGGGCGCAAAACGGGGCTGGTCGCCGCAGGCGGCTGGCCCCTATAATGTCCCCCTCATTATTCAACAAGATGCCGACATGGAGCGCCCGCGCATTTCTACTGTCCTCATCACCGACACAAGATACGAGACGATGAAACGCCTGATCCTGATGATGCCCCTGATTGCTTCCGGCTGTGCCAACTACGCCTTCAACAGCAATCTGGATAAAGAGAACTTCGACGAATACTTCAAACCCGGTAGCGTGCGCATCTATGAACAGGATGAGCTGGCTGACCTCAACTACCTCTACCTCGGCACCATCGAGGGTGAATCCTGCCAGGCCGATGCCAACCAGCCGGTGCCCAACGCCGGTGAAGCGCGCACCCAGGCCCGTCGCCGCGCGGCAGACATGGGTGGCAACGGCGTCACCATCGACAAATGCGCCGAATTCAGCGACACCCCGGGCTGCCTGAAACAGGTGATCTGCTACGGGCAGGCGCTGAAAGTGGCCGAAGAGAAGTAACCCGCTGTCATGGCCCTTGCTATCGTTCGCCTTGGCAGCCCGCGCCTGCCCGATGAGGGACTGCGGATCGGCACGGTGCGCCGCCCGCCCCGCGGCGTCCCCAAGAGCGAATTTGCCAGCCAGCATTGGTATGATGTCTGGTTCCCCAACCTGGCGCCCAGCAGCGAGACCATGAAGTTGGGGCAGGCAGCCGAGACGCCCGCCCAGTGGACGGCGTTTGGCAAACAGTACAAGGCAGAGATGACGCAACCTGCCGCCAGGCACGATCTGGCGCTGCTGGCCGCCCTCTCCCACACCACCAATCTGTCGGTGGGCTGCTACTGCGAGCAGGAATCCCGCTGCCATCGCGCCATTTTGAAAGAGCTGCTGGTAGCTGCGGGGGCCGCCATTCGCTAACTCGGTGAGCGACAGCAATACGATGGGGAATCGCGTCAGCCTGTACTCGGCAACCATCAGGCATGGATAGACAGAGAGGGCATCCCGCGGGATGCCCTCTCTCGTTGTATTCGCACCTGCCGTACCACGCTCGGCAGCAGCGGCTCCGATGCCCCCTCCTAATGCAGACTGGGTTCCAGAAACTGCTGACGCAGCAAGCTCTCCTCGGCCTGAGTCATGGCATTCTCCGCCACCCCGGTGGCAGGCTCGATGGCCAGCCAGTGGGCAAGGTCGGCGACGGTCTCCTCCAGCGGCCGGAAGTTCAACCCGTGGACAATGGCCGCCTCAGCGCTTATAGAGCCATAACCGGCAAACTCCGCCTGCGCGCAGGGCAGCAGGGCGGGATAGCTCTGCCAGGGCTCGATACCGGCCGCCATCAGGGTGGGCCAGGGCAACCATTCGGGCTGAATGGGTCTGGCTGGCGGCAACCGGGCGCTCAACCGCTCCAGCCAGTCGCAGAGGGTAATGCCGGGTTTGAGCAAGTTGAATGTGCCCCCCAACTGCTGCTCGGCCGCGCGCAGCACAAACTCGGCGCAGTCGCGCACATCGAGATACTGCAAGCGATCCTCGCCACAGCCCGGTAACAACCAGGGCCCGCCCTGCTGCACCCGCTTAATCCACCAGGCCATGCGACCGGTGGGATCATGGGGGCCACAGAGCACGCCCGGGCGCAGGATGCAAAGCCGCTCACCCCAGCGGGCGCGATACTCGGCCTCGCACAACACCTTGAGCGGGCCATAGTCAGTGGACATTTCCCCTTCGGGGATAGGGTGCAGGGGCGCCGACTCATCCATTCCGGGCATTGAGAAATCGCGATAGACGCTGATGGTGGAGATAAAGATGAGCCGTGCGCAGCACCCGAGCAAAGCCGCCGAGAGGCTCGCCGCCTGCTCGGGGCGATAGCAGCAGGTGTCGATGACGAGATCCCACTGCAACCCGGCCCCTTGCAGGGGGCTCAGGTTCTTGTCCCTGTCGCCGGTGAGCTGCACCAGATCGCGCCAGTCCGGATGCTGGTGCAGGCCACGGTTGAACAGGGTCACTTCATGGCCCCAATCCAGTGCCAGCGCGGTGAGGTGGCGCCCCAAAAAGCCGGTGCCACCGATAATCAGCAGTTTCATCCCTCTCCCTCCCCCTTCGGCGCGAGTGCGCACATTTCATCCTGACACGCCAGTTGCCTCCACCCTACGCAACTCGGCGCGCAGGCACAGCCCCCGACTGGCCGGGATGGGACAGGGATCACGGCAGCGCCGCAGAAAAGGGCGTAATGAGGCCAAACCTGCGTTTTGGGGCCGTCTGTGCTAAATTGCCGGGGTTTTCAGTCAGGATCCGCCATGAAGTTCGAAATCGACACCCTCGGGATCATCCGCTCTCCCTACAAGGAGAAGTTCGCCATCCCCCGCCAGCCCGGACTGGTCAAATCGGCCCGCGCCCGCCTCGAGCTGCTTCCCCCTTACGATCAGCCGGATGTGCTGCGCGGCATCGAGCAGTTCTCCCATCTGTGGCTCAGCTTCGTGTTTCACCAGACCATGGCGCAGGGCTGGCACCCGACGGTGCGCCCGCCGCGCCTTGGCGGCAACGAACGGGTCGGCGTCTTTGCCACTCGCTCCACTTTCCGCCCCAATCCGCTAGGGCTCTCGGTGGTCGAGCTGCACGGGGTAGGTCGCGAACGGGGCAAGTTGTGGCTGGAGCTGGGAGCGGTGGATCTGCTCGATGGCACCCCCATCGTCGATATCAAACCCTATATTCCCTATGCCGACAGCCTGCCGGATGCCCGTGGCGGCTTTGCCCCCGATGCGCCCACCCCGCCGCTGGCGGTGAGTTTCAGTGCCGAGGCCGAACAACAGTTGCAACCCTGGCTCAAGGCCCACCCCGAGCTGCGCCAGCTGGTGAGCGAAGTGCTGGCGCAAGATCCGCGCCCCGCCTACAAGAAGGGCAAGCCCGATGAGAAGGAGTACGGGGTGCGGCTGTTTGACTGCAACGTCCGTTTTTGCATCAACGAACCCGCGTGTCTGGTAGTGGCCATCGAGCCCGCCTGAACCTGGGCGGGCCGACATCGCTGATGCTATTTCACGCCTTCTTCACGTCACAAGGGGCTTAATGAGCCTGTAAATTGTGTGGCATTGATCAGACTATCCACCCGGTTGCCAGTGATACCATGCAGACAGCAGAGGGCATCTCCTCTCTGACTGATGTCAGAAGCAGGCTATCGATGTATGGCAAGCATGGTAGCTCTGCTATTGCCGCCAAAGGATCTGGCCTCGCCCCGACACGTTTGAGTGCGGGGATGCCAAACGGATGTGACAGCACTTCGAAGGAACAAACCTATGCTGATGAACAGTGAACAACGTTATGGCACCCTGAATATCGGGCTGCACTGGCTGACCCTGTGGGCCATGATCGCCGTCTACGCCCTGATCGAATTTCGCGATATCTTCCCCAAAGGGGACCCGGGTCGGGATCTGATGAAGGAGTGGCACTTTATGCTGGGGCTGCTTATCTTCGCCCTGGTCTTTGTAAGACTGGCCCTTCGCTGGATAAGCCCGACGCCCCGTATCGTGCCCGAGCTCTCCCCGCTCATGCACAAGCTGGCAAAACTGGCCCACCTTGCCCTCTACGGTTTTCTCATTCTCACCCCGCTGTTTGGCTGGCTGCTGCTGAGCGCCGCAGGCAAGCCTATCCCCTTCTTCGGGCTCGAGCTGCCAGCCCTGATCTCCCCCAGTCCGGATATCAAGGGGCTGATCAAGGAGGTGCACGAAACCTTGGGCAATATCGGTTACGCCCTGATCGGCCTGCACACAGTGGCCGCCCTCTATCACCACCATATTCTCAAAGACAACACCCTCACCAATATGCTGCCGCCGCGCCGCAGCTAACAAGCAGCAGAACAAAAACAGAAGGGGCGCACATTGCCCCTTCTGTTTTTTGAACGTGACAAGACTGGTGTCTCTGAAGCGACCCACTGCTCACGCCTCTGACAGGTCTCTACAAGCAGAACGCCTTATGATTCAGTCCCGATACAGGAGCTGCACGATAGGATTCGAATTGACTCAAAGCGACATACACTTTCTAATTGACAGTCTGGACCCCTATGACCGTTCACATCATGAAAATTCTGTTGGTCGAAGACGACAAGCTGCTCAATCACCACCTCTCCTCTCTGCTGACCGAAGCAAACAACCAGGTCTACAGTACCGATCAGGCCGGAATTGCGCTGCACTATGCCGCCGACTACCCCATTGATGTGGCGATCATCGATCTCGGTCTGCCCGATATGGATGGTTTGCAGTTGATCCGCCAACTGCGCGAGCGGCAGATCCCCTTCCCCATCATTGTGTTGACAGCCCGTGGCAACTGGCAGGACAAGGTCGAAGGACTGGAGGCTGGAGCTGATGACTATCTGGTTAAACCGTTCCAGAAAGATGAGTTGCTGGCCCGCCTCAATGCCCTGATGCGCCGAAGCGCGGGTTTTATTTCCCCCAAGGTGAAGGCCGGTGATTACGAGCTTGATCTCTCCCGCAAGGAGCTGACTATCGCTGGTGAAGTGGCTGTGCTCACCAGCTTTGAGTACCTCATTCTGGAGTACCTGATGCGCAACGCCCGTCAGGTGGTCTCCAAGCAGCAACTGCTTGACCAGCTATACGGCGATGGAGAAGGGGATCCCAACACCATAGAGGTGATGGTGAGCCGCCTGCGTAAAAAGCTGGATCCGGAAGGGACGATTCAACCCATCTCGACCATCAGGCGTCAAGGTTACATCTTCAACCTCTCCTGTAGCTGATGCAGTTTCATCTGCCACGCCCAGTCAAGATGATCCGCAGCTCCCTGCACATCAAACTGCTGCTCAGCTCGCTGCTGGTGATCGCACTGATCATGGGGTTTGCCGTCTACGCCCTCTACCTCGGCCACATGGAGGAGCAGAGTCAGAAGGCGAGCGCCGGCATGCAGGAGAACCTGGCCAAGCTTTTCTCCTCCACCAAGCCGGTCAACAGCGAAGCCACCGAGATCGGCCGTATCTCCCGCCAGGTCAGTAACAGCAATCTCGATACGCTGATCTGTCGTGCCGATGGCGAGATGATTTGGTCAAGTCTTCATATGCCGGAGGTCATTAGCTCCAAGCAGACCATCTGCAGAGAGTTGATGAAGTATCTGGGCGGTATGGATCTGGACTACTTTTTCAAAAAACACACTATCAAGAACGGCGAAAGCTACTTCGTCTACAGCCTGCGTTTTATCCGCAACCCCGGCAATGGCACCACCGCTTACTACGTGGTGATGATCGACTCGGCCAAACGCTATCACGAAGAGTCCCGCGCCTATCTCTACCAGACGGCCAAACAGGCACTGCTCGCCTATCTGCTGCTGGCCGGGCTGTTGCTGCTTACCACCTTCTGGAGCCTCAGCTCACTGCGCACCATCGCCCATCAAATCGACGATATCCGGGCAGGCAAGCGGGATGAGATCGCCCATGATTTTGAACGGGAGTTGGCCCCGCTGACCGACTCCATCAACCAGTTGCTGGAGAACGAACGCCAGCAGACCCAGCGCTACCAGCATGCCCTTAACGATCTCGCTCATAGCCTGAAAACACGGCTGGCGCTGATCCAGATCACCACCCGTGAAATGCAGCTGGGGCGGGAACTCCACGACAACATCAATGAGCAGATCCTCACCATGGATCAGATGATCCAGTACCAGCTCAGACGAGCAGTTACTGGCCGCCAGCGCCTCGCCAGCAAAGGCACCGAACCAGTTCCGCTGATTGAAAAACTGCTGGCCAGTCTGGCCAAGGTCTATCGCCACAAGAAGCTGCAGACCCACTTCCTGTTCGATGATGATGCCCTCTTCCACGGCGAACAGGGCGACCTGATGGAACTGATGGGCAACCTGCTCGACAATGCCTGCAAGTTTGCCATCAGCGAAGTGAAGGTGACGGTACGCCGCCATCTCGACCGGTTACGCATCGAGGTAGAAGATGATGGCCCGGGCATCGATCCGGCCAAATCGGAGCAGATCTTTCAGCGTGGCGTGCGCGCTGACAGCTCGCCCGGCCAGGGCATCGGTCTGGCGGTGGTGACCGAGATCGTTCACAGCTACGGCGGCCAGATCCGGGTCGATGAATCTCCCCTCGGCGGTGCCCGCTTTACCCTGGATCTTCCCTGACACCGGATAGGCCCGACCACGGCCCCTCAGCCTCCCGCTACATCACCCTAACCGGGGTTAAAAATCCCGCCTGACACCACCCAATTCAGCAATATGCTATCGAGATACTTGAGATGTGATGCATCTCGGTTAAGCTATGGCCGACTCGTTTGTTAACCATTTGATGGATCTTTAATCGCACTATGGAAAACATGTTTGAAAGATTGATGTACGCATCCCGCTGGATCATGGCCCCCATCTATCTTGGGCTCAGCCTCATACTGCTGGCACTGGGAGTGAAATTCTTTCAGGAGATCCTCCATATCCTGCCCAACATACTGGAGATGAAAGAGGTAGATCTGGTGCTGGTCACACTGTCGCTGATCGATATCACCCTGGTAGGGGGACTTATCGTGATGGTGATGTTTTCCGGCTATGAGAACTTCGTCTCGCGTCTCGATGTAGGGGATGAGAACGACAAACTGGTGTGGCTCGGCAAGCTCGATGCCGGCTCCCTGAAAAACAAGGTCGCCGCCTCCATTGTCGCCATCTCCTCCATTCACCTGCTCAAGGTGTTTATGAATGCCGAGAACCTCCCCAATGACAAGATCAAGTGGTACCTGCTGATCCACATCACCTTTGTCCTCTCGGCCTTCGCCATGGGCTACCTCGACAAGCTGACCCGCAAATAGAAGTCAGCCTGTAATAGACGCTATGCCCGATAACACGACATGGACCGGGCATAGCGGTCGCCCCGAGCAGGGGATGGATTGGCAACGGGGATAAGCAAGTCACCAACATAGATGGCCGCCCGCCTTGGCCGGTATTGTGGTCGCCTTGAATGCCATGGCGGCATTCTCTACAATGACCCACTTTTTATTCATTTCGGGTTATATCGATGAGCGATACCAGCACCAAACCGGCTCTGCCGGATCACCTCTCCTGCAATCCCCGCAGCCCTCACTATGTGGCAGCCTGCTTCGAGCACCCGATCGGTATTCGCCTGAACGGCAAAGAGCGCACCGATGTCGAGGAGTACTGCATCAGTGAAGGCTGGGTGAAGATCCCCTCCCCCAAGGCGCTGGATCGCCGTGGTCAGCCCATTCTGATCAAGCTCAAGGGCACCGTCGAAGCTTATTACAGCTAATCGCAGCCACCCGCTTCGGGTAAAACAGAAGGCCACCCTAGCGGTGGCCTTCTGTTTTTCGGCATTTGTGCTGGGATCTGCGCCCGCATCGTCGCCAGCACCAGACCATATTTCTCGCTGGGCAGCCCTTATACCCCCAGCCGATCACGCAGGGTGTACCAGGCGGCGCCGGCGGCGGTGAAGGGGATGCGGAACAACCGACCACCCGGGAAGGGGTAGTGCGGCAGTTTGGCAAACGCATCGAAGCGCTCCGCCTGACCGCTCAGCACTTCGGAGAGCAGCTTGCCCGCCAGATGGGTGCAGGTGACACCATGGCCGCTGTAGCCCTGCATGTAGTAGATGTTGGGGCCGATACGGCCAAACTGCGGCAAGCGCGACAGGGTGAGCAGGAAGTTGCCGGTCCAGGTGTACTCCACCTTGACGTCAGCCAGCTGCGGGAAGGTCTTGAGCATCTTGGGGATGATCAGCCGCTCGATATCAGCCGGATCCCGCGCGCCATAGACCACGCCGCCGCCATAGATCAATCGGTGATCGCCGGAGGTGCGGTAGTAGTCGAGCAGGTAGTTGCAATCCTCCAGACAGTAGTTCTGCGGCAAGAGTGAACGGGCCCGCTCCTCTCCCAGCACTTCGGTGGCGATCACCTGGGTGCCGCAAGGCATGCTCTTGCTGGCCAGTTCCGGCACCAGATTGCCGAGGTAGGCGTTGCCGGCCACCACGATAAAGCGCGCCTTCACCGCTCCTTTGGCGGTCTTGACCAGCGCCGGCTGACCCGGAGTAATGCTGGTGACGGCGGACTGCTCGAAGATCTGCCCCCCCTGGATGCGGATCGCTTCCGCCTCCCCCAGCGCCAGATTGAGAGGGTGAATATGGCCACCGCTCTTGTCGAGCAGGGCGCCGACGTAGCGATCGCTCGCCACCACCTCGCGCACCCCCTTGGCATCGAGCAGCTCCAGCTGCTCATTGCCCCACTTCTCCCAGCGCGCCTTCTGCGCCTTGAGCTCGTGGAACTGCTTCTCGGTCTCGGCGGCAAAGACGCCCCCCTCCTGCAGATCGCACTGGATGTTATAGCGCTTGATCCGCTCGCGGATGATCTGGCCCCCCTCAAACAGCATGGAACCGAGCAGCCTGGCCTGATCCGGCGGGCAGTTCGCTTCTATGGTGTCAATGTCGCGGCTGTAGGAGTTAACGATCTGGCCGCCGTTGCGGCCGCTGGCGCCAAAGCCGACTCGTGCGGCCTCCAGCACCACCACCTTGTAGCCCTTCTCGACCAGATGCAGGGCGCTGGAGAGGCCGGTATAACCCGCCCCGATGACGCAGACATCGCACTCCAGCTGTTCGGTCAATGTCGGGTAGGGCGCGTGTTTATTGGCGCTGGCTGCGTAGTAACTGTTTACATGTTCGGTCATGATCCCTGTTTCCTTACCGGTTCTGTTGCCAAACTACTGTCAGGATTAAAAGCTCGCCGGGGTGTGGGCACTGACGATACGACAGGTCTGCCCCGACGGATTGCTGAAGCTGTGGGGCTCGCCGGTGTCGATCACATAGCTGTCGCCCGCTTCGAGTTGATAGCTCTGGCCTGCCACCGTCAGGGTCACCGACCCCTCCAGCACTGTGCCGACCTCCTCTCCCTGATGCTTGACCTGCCCGCCGGTGTCGGTACCGGGGGGATAGGTCTCCAGCATAAAGCCGAGCTGGCGGCGGTTGTTGCCGTTGTGCACCAGCTTCATCGAGACCCCCTGACTGCCCAGCTCGATAAGCTGTTCAGCCTTGATCACCACACTGCAGGGGCGGCTCTCCTCCTCGGCGAAAAAGCGCGACAGCGGCAGGCCATAGACGGTGAGCAGCTTTTGCAACGACGCCACCGAGGGGCTCACCTTGTCCTGCTCTATCATGCAGATGGCGCCGTGGGTCAGGCCGCTCAGCTCCGCCGCCCGCCGCTGGGAGAGCCCCAGCTGGTGGCGCACTGCCGCCAGCCGCTCGCCCATGGTACGGGCACCGTTCTGTGGCAGCAGCAGCAGGCGAGCCTCGCTCTCACTGCTCTGTGGCCCGCTCATGGCAGGCCCCCTCTCATCTTCTGCCTGCACTCCCGCAACATGGGTCATCTCTCTCTTCCCTCTGGTTAAAATAGCGGACCAGCACCATCCCTGGCTGTTTGCGATGCTACACACGCATCGTTAATTATTTTGCACACCCCAACCATCACACCAAGCCACCGGATCGGGGTAAACTGCGCTACACAGCCCATTTTCTAGCACGCAGCACACCAACAATTCAAATATATTTAACACTTGAAAAACATTTCAGCTCAATTTATGGTCTCCCTGTGCTTATTATTTTATACGGCAGCACCACAGGATGAGCCGCATCATCGCCACCTTGCTGCCAGGTTTCACCATTGAGGCTTGCCATGTCCGCTACCAGCTCCAATCAAAGCTTGATCAAATCCCGCGCCTATATAGATGGTCAGTGGTGCGAGGCCGCCAGCGGCCGCACCTTCGAGGTCACCAATCCGGCTACCGGTGCCGTGATCACTCAGGTGCCCGACATGAATGAAGAGGATACCCGCCGCGCCATCGCGGCCGCCCATGCGGCACAACCCGCCTGGGCAGCCCTCACCGCCAAGGAGCGCAGCAACAAGCTCTACGCCTGGTTTACCGCCATCACCGCCCACAGCGATGAACTGGCCCGCATCATGACCTGCGAGCAGGGCAAGCCGCTGGCGGAAGCCAAAGGGGAAGTGACCTACGGCGCCAGCTTTATCCAGTGGTTCGCCGAAGAGGGCAAGCGCGCCTATGGCCGTACCATCCCGGGCTTTAGTGGCGATCGCCGGCTGGCCACCATCAAGCAGCCGGTCGGGGTGGTCGCCGCCATCACTCCGTGGAACTTCCCGATTGCCATGATCACCCGCAAAGCAGGCCCGGCGCTGGCCGCCGGTTGCACCATCGTCATCAAGCCGGCCGCCGAAACACCGCTCTGCGCACTGGCGCTGGCGGTACTGGCCGAGCAGGCGGGGATCCCCGCCGGGGTCATCAATATCGTCACCAGCCACCAGCCGAGCGCGGTGGGCAACGAGTTGTGCAACAACCCGACTGTGCGCAAGCTCTCCTTCACCGGCTCGACCCGCATCGGCAAGCTGCTGATGCGCCAGTGCGCCGACACCATGAAGCGCCTCTCGCTGGAGCTGGGCGGCAACGCCCCCTTTATCGTCTTTGACGACGCCGATCTCGACGCCGCCGTGGCCGGGGCGCTCGCCTCCAAATACCGCAACGCCGGGCAGACCTGCGTCTGCGCCAACCGCATTCTGGTGCAGGCCAGCGTCTATGACGCCTTCGCCGAGAAGCTGACTGCCGCCGTTGCCGCCTTCAAGGTGGGAGATGGCATGAGTGAAGGCACCCAGATCGGCCCGCTCATCAATCCGGCCGCCGCCAGCAAGGTCGCCGAACTGGTGCAACAATCTGTTGCCGCCGGTGCCGAAGTGCTGCTGGGTGGCGAGCCCCACCCCGCCGGCCCCCTCTTCTACCGCCCCACCATTCTGGGCAAGGTAGCCAAGGACAACCCCATCCTGCAGGAGGAGATCTTCGGCCCGGTCGCGCCGCTGGTGCGTTTCGAGAGCGAAGCCGAGGCCATCGCGCTGGCCAACGATACCCCCTATGGTCTGGCCGCCTACTTCTATGGCCGCGACATCGCCCGGGTATGGCGCGTCGCCGAGCAGCTTGAATACGGCATGGTCGGCATCAACGAGGGGATCATCTCAACCGAATTGGCCCCCTTTGGCGGCATCAAGGAGTCGGGTCTGGGTCGGGAGGGGGCAGCCGAGGGGCTGGAGGAGTATCTGGAGACCAAATACCTCTGCTTTGGCGCCATTCGCTAGGGCAGCAGAGGGCTAAAGCATCGTATTTATCGATGCTTTAGCTGCAATATTCATCGCTTTTACAGATAGATGCAGACGTTCACCCGAGGCGGCAAGGGGCGCAATTTGGCCTGCGCTGCCTCGCAAGAGGGCTTCTGCAACATACACCACACGCAGCCGATCTGGCCCGATGGGCTGTTCGGCGGTAATGGGCGCCAGATCGCCCGCCACATTTTCAGGGAATATCCGGGGCTGTGGCCCCTCAGGGAGGAAAGATGAGTCAGTCAGAATCAAACAAGGCGTGGCAAGCGCGCCGCGAGGCGGCCGTGGTCAACGGTGTTGGCACCCTGCTGCCGGTCTTTATCGACCGCGCGCAAAATGCCGAGCTGTGGGATGTGGAGGGCAACCGCTACATCGACTTTGCCTCCGGCATCGCCGTGCTTAACACCGGCCACAACCACCCGAAAGTGGTGGCGGCGGTGCGCGAGCAGCTGGAAAAATTCAGCCACACCTGCTTTCAGGTCACCCCTTACCCGGGCTATATCGAGCTTGCCGAAAAGCTCAACGCCCTGGTGCCCGGCCCGACCCCGAAACGCACCCTGTTTCTCTCCACCGGCGCCGAGGCGGTCGAGAACGCCATCAAGATTGCCCGCGCCCACACCGGTCGCAGCGGCACCATCGCTTTCAAGGGGGGCTTTCACGGTCGCACCATGATGGGCATGGCGCTCACCGGCAAGGTGGTGCCCTACAAGACCGGCTTTGGCCCCTTCCCGGGCGAGGTCTACCACATCCCCTTCCCCGCCGATTATCTGGGGGTGAGTGAAGAGGATGCCCTGCATGCCCTCGACCTCTGCTTCAGCGCCGACATCGAGCCCTCCCGCGTTGCCGCCATCATTATCGAGCCGGTACAGGGTGAAGGGGGCTTCTATCCCGCCTCCCCGAGCTTTATGCAGAAGCTGCGCAGCATCTGCGATCAGCACGGCATTCTGCTCATCTGCGACGAGATCCAGAGCGGCTTCTGTCGCACCGGCAAGACCTTCGCCACCGAGTATGCCGGCATCGAGCCGGACATCATGACGTTGGCCAAGAGTCTGGCGGGCGGCTTCCCCCTCTCCGCCGTGGTGGGCAAGGCAGAGATCATGAACGCAGCCAAGCCGGGCGGCCTTGGCGGCACCTATGCCGGTTCCCCCATCGCCTGCGCCGCCGCGCTGGCGGTATTGCAGGTGATCGAAGAGGAAAAACTCAACCAGAAAGCACTGGATCAGGGTGAGCAGATCAAGGCGGGGCTGCAACGCATAGCCGAGCGTTTTGACTGCATAGGTCAAATTCGCGGACCCGGTGCCATGGTGGCCATGGAGCTGGTGAAACAGCGCAATGCCGACCAGCCTGATCCCGACCTCACCAAACGTCTGGTGGCCGAGGCGGGCAAACGCGGTCTGGTCCTGCTCTCATGCGGGGTGCGCGCAAATGTCATCCGTTTTCTCGCCCCGCTGACCGCCCCGGCGGCAGTGATTGACGAAGGGATGCAAATCCTTGAAAAATCACTGGAGGCCGCGCTGGCCTGACCAGCAGGAAAGTAACCGCTAACCTGTGCAAAAAAATGCAGTTTTGCCCCCTTTTTTTCTTGTCAAGGGGGCCCTGCAAATGCACAATGCGCCGCCACTGCAAGGACCGGTATTACCACATCTCGCCGGTCCTTTTTTGTACAGTGAACAAACCCATAAACGAGGCCGGATCACCCCCGGAAAAGATAGCGAGATTGGCAGCAATCTCCCGACACCACATTCAGTGAGGAACAACATGGGGCATCTCAATGCTTTCCGACCGGCTCTGCCCGGTGCGCGCCACCCCGGCGCCCTTGATTCCCGGGCCTCTTTCCCGGTTTCGTTGATGGAGTGTGCCGCCCCGGCACCGCGTGAGGAACAGGCATGATGAACGCCCAACCGGTTGGTCTGAAAAAGACCCTGAAACTGTGGCAGGTCGTGGTCATGGGTCTTGCCTACCTCACCCCCATGGCAGTGTTCGACACCTTCGGCATCGTTACTGAGATCACCGAAGGCCATGTCCCTACCGCCTACCTCTTTGCCCTGATCGGCATGCTGTTCACCGCCCTGAGCTACGGCCATCTGGTACGCAAGTTCCCGTCGGCAGGCTCCGCCTATACCTATGCCCAGAAGGTGTTCCACCCCTATGTCGGCTTTATGGTGGGCTGGACCTCCCTGCTCGACTATATGTTCATGCCGATGATCAACATGCTGCTGGCCAAGATCTATCTGCAGGCGCTCTTCCCGAACGTAGAGCCCTGGACCTATATCTTCGGTCTGGCGGCGGTGATGACCGCCCTCAACCTGCGCGGCATCAAGCTGGTGGCCAACTTCAACAGCGTCATCGTCATCATGCAGTTCAGCATCATCGCCGTCTTTATCGGCCTGATCGCCTGGGGCGTGCACAATGGCGAGGGGCTCGGCACCGTGGCCAGCAGCCGTCCCTTCTTCTCCGAGCAGATCAACATCTCGCCGCTGCTGATGGGGGCCTCGATCCTCTGTCTGTCGTTCCTCGGCTTTGATGCCATCAGCACCCTGTCGGAAGAGACCCCTGACGCGGATCGGGTTATCCCCCGCGCCATCGTGCTGACGGCACTGATCGGCGGTGTGCTGTTTGTCACCACCTCCTACTTCCTGCAGCTCTTCTTCCCGGACATCTCCCGCTTCCAGCATCCGGATGCGGTGCTGCCGGAGATCGCCCTCTATGTCGGTGGCAAGCTGTTCCAGGCGGTGGTGCTGGTCTGCACCACAGTGGCGGTACTCGCCTCCGGGCTCGCCTCCCACGCCGGCGTATCGCGCCTGCTCTATGTGATGGGACGGGATCGCGCTCTGCCGAGCCGCTTCTTCTCCTATGTGCATCCGAAGTGGCAGACCCCGGCCTGCAATGTGCTGCTGGTCGGCCTGCTCGCCCTCTCCGCCGTCTCGTTCGATCTGGAGATGGCGCTGGCCCTGATCAACTTCGGCGCGCTGGTGGCCTTCACCTTCGTCAATCTGGCGGTGATTGCCCACTTCTATGTGAAGCTCGGTCGCAACAAGAGTCTCAAGGATCATCTGGTCTATCTGCTGCTGCCGCTCTGTGGCGCCGCCTGCATCGGGGTGCTGTGGCTCAACCTTGAGCCCTCCTCCTTCGAGTTGGGTCTGATCTGGGCTGCGCTCGGTGCCATCTACCTCTTCCTGCGCCTGACGGTGTTCCGCATTCCGCTGCGCACCAGCGAGGAGATGGCGCAATAAGCCAGCCGCGCGGATAAAACGATAAAGGAGCCTGCGGGCTCCTTGTTTTTACTCTGTCATGCTGATTGTTTAGCGCGTTGCTCTCCGTTTTAACGCTTTGCGGTTGCTCTCCTTCACCGCGCTGGCGCTCCCCTGATCTGCTGTGTGTGATGCGGTTATGGCCGCCACCTTTTGATAGCCACGCATGTTTTGCCATTGCGCTTTTTGCTGAAAATGTGACTGATTTCAAATCGGCGCCCACCACTATTGCCCTCCGTGATTTTGATCCGACTCAGTAAACCACTTTTACCAGTCATTTTAATGACTAAATATGCAACTGCTATTTTCTCCCACCAACCCCCTTATTCCCGCCAGCAAAGCCCCCAGGAGGTTGGGCTACAGTCCGGGGAATGGCGGCAAATATGATCAGGATCAATCTTGAGGCGCAATGCGCCCTGCAGGGACAATCAGGACAAATTTCGAACAGCATGAAAATAGTGCGTCGCCCCCCTCTATGCCCCCGTAAAGAGGGGGGCGGCACGGGGTCGGCCACAGGGGGCGAGTGACCACTTACCTTCGCTGCGCTTATGCAAAAAAATGCGATATTGAGCCGATTATTGCTTGTCAAGGGGGAATCCCGAATGCACAATACGCCGCCAATAAAGGACCGATGTTCACTGCGACATCGGTTTTTGTATTTTGAAGAGCAGTGCAAACCCACCACAAGAGGCCGGAAACGTTCCGGAAGTGATACCCGAGATTGCCAACAATCTCCCGACGTTAATGAGGAAAAACATGGGGCGTTTCAATGCTTTCCTGCCGGCTAATACCGGTTTGCGCCTCCCCGGCGCCTTTGATCTGCAGGCCTGCGAATCCACCGCAATCCTGTACTCGTTGCAAGCACGTGCTGCGGCACTGATTGAGGAGAAAGCGTAATGGCATCTCAAGGCGCCAAGCTGCTCAAAACCCTGACCCTGACCCAAGTGATCGTCATGGGTTTGGCCTACCTGACCCCCATGGCTGTATTCGATACCTTCGCCATCGTCGGTGACATCACCGAAGGCCGGGTCGCCACTGCCTATCTGCTGGCCCTCGGCGGCATCCTGCTGACCGCCTTCAGCTACGGCCATCTGGTGCGCAAGTTCCCCTCTGCGGGCTCTGCCTATACCTACGCCCAGAAAGTGTTCAACCCCTACATCGGTTTCATGGTCGGCTGGTCCTCCCTGCTCGACTACATGTTCATGCCGATGATCAACATCCTGCTGGCCAAGATCTACCTGACCGCCATGTTTCCGGGCGTCGAGCCCTGGGTCTTCATCTTCGGTCTGGTGACCGTGATGACCTTCCTCAACCTGCGCGGCATCAACCTGGTGGCCAACTTCAATGGCCTCATCGTGGTGATCCAGCTGGCCATCATCACCATCTTCATCGGTCTGATGGCATGGGGCATCTATCACGGCGAAGGCGCCGGCACCCTGATGAGCAGCCGTCCGTTCCACTTCGAGTCAGCACAACTGGTGCCGCTCTTCACCGGTGCAACCATCCTCTGCTTCTCGTTTCTGGGCTTTGACGGTCTCAGCTCTCTCTCCGAAGAGACTCCGAACGCCGGCAAGGTGATCCCCAAGGCGATCGTGCTGACGGCTCTTATCGGCGGCATCATCTTCGTGGTGGTCTCCTACTGCCTGCAGCTCTACTTCCCGAGCCTCTCCCGCTTCCAGCATCCGGATGCGGTACTGCCGGAGATCGCCCTCTACGTCGGCGGCACCTTCTTCCAGTCGGTAGTGCTGGTCTGCACCACGGTCGCGGTACTGGCCTCCGGCATGGCGGCTCACGCCGGTGTGTCGCGCATCCTCTACGTGATGGGTCGTGACCACATGATCCCGGAGCGGGTGTTTGGCTACATCCACCCGAAATACCGCACCCCGGCCATCAACGTGCTGATGGTGGGCGGTCTGGCCCTCTCCGCCGTGTCGTTTGATCTGGATACCGCACTGGCGCTGGTCAACTTCGGCGCACTGGTGGCGTTCAGCTTCGTCAACCTGTCGGTGATCGGTCAGTTCTGGGTGCGCGAGAAGCGCAACAAGACCCTCAAAGATCACGTCATCTACCTGTTGATGCCGTTGCTCGGTGCCGCCACCATCGGTGCGCTGTGGATCAACCTGGAGCAGAGCTCGCTGGAGCTGGGCCTGATCTGGGCGGGCCTCGGCGCAACCTATCTGTTCCTGCGTCTGGCGGTGTTCCGTATCCCGTTCCGTCAGTACGAAGAGGCGGCTGACGCCTGATCCTTTGCGGATAACGGATAGACAGAAGGGGAGCCATGGCTCCCCTTTTTGCTGCCGGTCTGTGGCCGGTCACACGGGCTTGGGCCCGGTCTGCTTACTGCTTATCCAGTACGGCGGTCGCCGCAGCCTTGAGCGGATCGCGAGCGATGCTCTTGGCATCCTGCTCCGCCTTGTGCAACTGCTGGTTTGCCTTGTCCATCTTCTGCTGCATACCGTTGCCGCTCTCCTTGAGGTCGGCACGCTTCTCGCCCAGCAGGTCGTTGCGGCCTTTTTGCACCTCAGCTTTCACCTTCTCTTTCTCCTGCTTCACCAGCTTGCTGGTATCACAGTTGCCCTTGACCCCCAGAGTGGCATTCACCGCTTCGTTTTTGAGGGCCTTGTCGAGGTTGCAGTCGGTTTTCAACAGGCTGGCCTGTGCCCCTGCCGAAAGCAGCCCCAGCGACAGAGAGAGGATCCATGCACGCATCATCTTGTTTACTCCTGCTTGCCAATAAAGGGGCGCAGTGTAGCGATCACATTCCGGCTGACAAGGCAGCAGTGCTTTCGTCCCCCCTTTTGCCACCCCAGAGCCAACCGGCTCGGTCAGCGCCTGTCGCCGCAGTTCGTCGTCATAAAAACATCATCGAAATGTCACGTTGTCATATTTCTGTCATTAACCATTGATTAAATGCGCGGGTCATCAACAACCCAAGACGGAACGACCGTCTCAAGAGGCTTTATGCAACACCATCACTCCTTGTCACAGCCGCCCGCGACCCGCGCCCTGTTCAACTGGATGAGTGTCATCGTACTGGTCTACCTGATCCTGGTTGCCGTGGGCGCCATCTCCCACGGCTTCAAAGATTTCTCCGGCGGCGCCGAGGGCGCAGCCCAGATCTTCGCCTTTGCCAACAACCCCTTTGTCGCCCTGCTGCTGGGTATTCTCGCTACCGCGCTGGTGCAATCCTCCAGCACCGTCACCTCGGTGATCGTCGGTCTGGTGGCTGGCGGCCTGCCCATCAGCATGGCAATCCCCATGGTGATGGGTGCCAACCTCGGCACCACCATCACCAACACCATTGTCTCCATGGGCCATGTGCGGGATCGCGCTGAGTTCCGCCGCGCTTTCGCCGCCGCCACCGTGCACGACTTCTTCAACCTGCTGGCGGTGTTCATCTTCCTGCCGCTGGAGCTGATGTTCGGCCTGCTGCAACATAGCGCCGAGTGGCTGGCCAACCTGCTGGTAGGCTCCGCCAACATGTCGATGAAGGGCATGGATTTCATGAAGCCGCTGACCGCACCGGCCCAGCAGCTGATTGACAGCGCCGTTGCCTTCCTGCCGGGCAAGGGCGCTGCCATCGCCACTATCATCATCGGTATCCTGCTGATCCTCGCCTGCGTCACGTATCTCGGCAAAGTGCTGCAACAGGTACTGGTTGGCCGCGCCAAAGAGGTGCTGCACAAGGCGCTGGGCCGTGGCCCGCTGACCGGCATCACCTCCGGTGCGCTGGTGACCATCATGGTGCAGTCCTCCTCCACCACCACCAGCCTGATGATCCCGCTGGCCGGCGGCGGCGTGTTCAGCACCCGTCAGCTCTACCCCTTCACCCTGGGGGCCAATATCGGTACCACCATCACCGCCCTGCTGGCTGCCACCGCCATCAGCGGAGCCGGTGCCCAGCTGGCCCTGACCATCGCGCTGGTCCACGTGCTGTTCAACCTCTTTGCCGTGGTCATCATCTATGGCATCCCCTTCCTGCGCGACCTGCCGCTGCGCGCCGCCGAGGGGCTGGCCCGGGTAGGCAGCGAGAACAAGCTGCTGGCTCTGGGTTATGTAACGGGTCTCTTCTTCGCCCTGCCCGCCCTGATGATGGTGGCCGCCAAGTAAGCGCCGCTGCCATGACAAGGGGCGAGTCACCGACTCGCCCCATTTTGCGTCCAGCTCGCCGGGCTTTGCCTGCCCGCTCACATCCTCCCGCCCTGTGGCTCGCCATCAGGGGCGGTGCGCGATAAGATGACGCCCTCATTGCACTTTTTACATTTCATGGAACAGGAAAAACCGATGAAATTCATACTGATCGCACTGCTCATCGCCGGTGTGGCCTACTACTTCTACTCCAGCAGCAATAACAAGAAGCTGGCGGCCGACAACGTGCGGATTGGCGCCGAGTTCCTCGCCAGCAACAAGGAGAAGCCGCTGGTGACCACCACCGCCTCCGGCCTGCAGTACGAAGTGCTGACCCCGGGCACAGGCACCGTTCACCCCACTGCCACCAGCAAGGTGAAGGTGCATTACGAGGGCAAGCTGCTGGACGGCACCGTCTTTGACAGCTCGGTCGCCCGTGGCGAGCCCATCGAGTTTGGCCTCAATCAGGTGATCGCTGGCTGGACCGAGGGGGTGCAGCTGATGGTGGAAGGTGAGAAGACCCGTTTCTACATCCCTGCCAACCTCGCCTACGGCGACCGCGCCGCTGGCAAAATCCCGCCGGGATCCGTCCTGATCTTCGACGTGGAACTGTTGGGTATCCAGTAACCGCGCAGGACGTTCCAGTGGCAATATCCCACTGAGCGTCAGTCCTGATCTTCGACGTGGAGCTGCTGGGTATCCAGTAAGCGCTCCGTCACGCTCCATCAACAACAAGGCCAGCATTATGCTGGCCTTGTTGTTATGGGAACCTTACTCCCCCTTGGCGATCCCTTCCCGGCGCGGATCCGCTGCACCAAACCAGCCACCGCCATTGCGCTCAACCCCCTGCAGGCCGGAGGTCTGCTCGTTCAGTACCACCTCATGTCCCCTCGCCTTCAATCCCTCGACCACCGACATGGGGGTGCGTCCCGCCTCCAGCTCGGTGGGGCCGTTGCGGCTGCCAAAGTTGGGCAGGTTGATGGCCTGTTGCAGGTTCAGACCCCAATCCTGGGTGCCGAGCAGGGTCTTGCCCACGTAGTTGATGATGGCGGAGCCCCCCGGCGAGCCCAGTGTCATGGTCAGCTCGCCGCTTGGCTTGTCAAACACCAGCAGGGGTGACATGGAGGAGCGGGGCCGCTTGCCCGGCTCCACCCGGTTTGCCACCGGCAGACCGGCGGCATCCACCGAGGTGAAGGAAAAATCGGTGAGCTGGTTGTTGAGCAGGTAGCCGTTGACCATCTGACGCGATCCGAAACCATCCTCGATGGAGCTGGTCATGGAGATGGCCATCCCCGCCTTGTCGACGATCGAGACATGGCTGGTGGAGGGGAGTTCGGGGGTCGCATCCTTGCCGCGTGCCAGCGCCAGTGGCGGCGTACCGGGCTTGGCAATCCCCATGGAGTGCTGACCGACAAGCTTGCCGCGCTCGGCCAGATAATCCTTGTTCAGCAGCCCCTTCACCGGCACGCTGACAAAATCGCTGTCGGCAACGTACTGGTTGCGATCGGCGAAGGCGAGACGCGCCGCTTCGCTGTAGAGGTGGATAGCCTCACTGGAGGCAGCCAGTCCCCCCTCCTTCGTGGTGATCGGCTTGAGGGCGGCCATATCGCGGCTCTCCAGCATGCCGAAAATCTGGCCGAGCGCCAGGGTGCCGGATGAGGGAGTGGGGAAACCGCAGATCTTGCTCTGGCGATAGTCAAAGCAGAGGCCATCCCGCAGTTTGGCCTGATAGCTGGCCAGATCGGTGGCCGCCAGTACCCCGGGATTGGTGGGATGCTGGCGAACTTTGGCCACCATAGCATCCGCCAGCGGCCCCTGATAGAAGGCATCCACCCCCTCTGTTGCCAGAGTGCGCAACACCTTAGCCAGCGCCGGGTTGTTCAGCCGGGTGCCTGCCGTTTTGGGGCTGCCATCCGCCTGATAGAAATAGGCACGGGCATCCGGGTCACGAGCCAGATAGGGATCCTTGGCCAGCAATGTGGCCAGCCGTGGACTTATTACAAATCCTTGTTCTGCCAGCGTGATGGCGGGCTCGAACAGCGCAGCCCAGGGCAACTTGCCATAACGCTGATGGGCCAGTGCCAGAGCGCGCAGGGTGCCGGGAACGCCGACCGAGCGGCCCCCCACCACCCCGTCATAAAACGCCAGCGACTTGCCATCTTGCATAAACAGCTGGTCGGTGGCGGCAGCCGGCGCCATCTCGCGGCCATCCACCGCACTCACCTTGCGGCCATCCCACACCAGCAGCAGCGTCCCGCCACCGATCCCGGAAGATTGCGGCTCCACCAGCGTCAACACCAACTGCACCGCAATGGCGGCATCGACAGCACTGCCACCGGCCTTGATGATCTGGTAGCCCGCATCCACCGCCAGCGGGTTGGCGGCCGCCACCATGAAATCATGGCCCTGCCAGCCCTGTTTGTCGGTCCAGCCACTGGCGGCTTCGGGTGCGATCAGGGTCTGGGCTGGCGGGGTGTAGTGAAAGCCGTTGTCACTGGCACAACCGGCCAGCAGGGCAAGGGCGACAGCCAGCCCCAGAGGTTTGCGCAACATGACACTCTCCTTGTCTGTTTTATGACCATGAAGAGGGACTATGTCACGATTGGCGCTGACAGCTCAAGTTATTGAACGAGATCAATATCTTACTCATCTATCAATAATGGCAATCCGCAATAGATATAAAAAAACCGCCCGAAGGCGGTTTTTACGATGGGATGGCAGAGGCCAAACAGGCGCAAGTCCGGTTAGATGGACTGCTCTTCGCCACCCAGGGCGGCAAACAGCGCCGGGATAAACTGGGACAGCTCGGAGGTCACCAGCGCGAAGTCCGCATCCAGACGGGCGGCCGGATCTTCGCTGGTGACATCGTCGTTCTGCTCGCGCAGCTCTTCGCTGAATTTCAGGCGTTTGATGGAGAGATCATCCCCCAGCACGAAGCTGACGGTCTCGCCCCAGTTGAGGGCCAGCTTGGTCACCAGCTTGTCGTTGGCCAGGTGGTTCTTGATTTCATCCGTCATCAGATCCTGCTGCTTGCAGCGGATGATGCCGCCGTGCTCCATGGCACTGCGCAGCTCGGCTTCGTCTTCCAGAGTGAAGGAGGCTGGCAGATTGCCCTCGTTCAGCCACTCGGTCATGGTGATCTCGGGCGGGTTCTTGAGGGCCACAGGCACCACCGGCAGGGAGCCGATGGATTTGCGCAACAGCGCCAGCAGATCGTCCGCCTTCTTGGCAGAACCTGCGTCCACCACCATCAAATTGTCGGCCGGATTGATCCAGGCGAAGGTCTGGCTGGTACGACTGAAGGCACGGGGCAGCAGGGTGTGGAGGATCTCCTCTTTCAGCGCTTCCTTCTCTTTCTTCTTGAGGGCGCGTCCCTGTTCGAACTCGATCGCCTCTACCTTCTCGGCCAGCATCTCCTTGACCACGGTACCGGGCAGCATCTTCTCTTCCTTGCGGGCGCAGATGAGGATGTGGCCGGAGGCAGAGTGGGTCAGGGTTGAGCCGAATTTGCCAAGGGGCTTGACCCACCCGAAACGGGAGATGTCCTGACTGCCGCAAGGGGTGAAGGCACAGGCTTCCAGCTGGGTTTCCAGCTGATCCACGGTCAGGTCAAAGGGGCGGGTAAAGCGATAAATCTGCAGGTTTTTAAACCACATGGCGTCCTCGGTCTCTAGATTGTCCGGCGGGCATTGTACTAGAGAGGCGCTTTGTGATCAGCCAATCATTCTCGCTAAATAAAGGGAGATCGACCTCACAGGGTCTCATTTATATCACCTGAGCGGCCGTCAAGTTCCCCTAGACTGCGAGTGTACAAGTTGTTACCAAGGATGGATTTATGTTGCGGCCCAGTCGCCCGGAAGATATGGAAGAGATCGTCGAAATCTGGCTGCTGGCCTCCCTGCAGGCCCACGATTTCGTCGATGCCTCCTGCTGGTGGCAGGCACAGGAGGATCTGCGTACCCGCTATCTCGAGCGTGCCGCCATCTGGGTGTTCGAGGAGCGCGGCGATCTGCTCGGCTTTATGGCGCTGGTGGGCAACTTCCTCGCCGCCCTCTTTGTGCGTCCCGACCGTCAGGGTCGCGGCGTCGGCCACGCCCTGCTGCAGGAGGCCAAGCGTCAGGGGGCGTCGCTCCACGCCCGGGTCTTCGTCGAGAACGATCAGGCAGTACGTTTCTATCGTCGCCACGGTTTCGTCATCAAGGGTGAAGAGTCCGATCCTCTCACCGGTCACCCCCAGTACAAGATGTGCTGCGAACCCGCATGAACTGATGACAGCCCGCTGTTTTACTTGAAAAAAGCACGGGGCATCCTCATCTTGTCTCCATCGGGTGCCCCAGGCACCATCCCTGAAATCGGGCTGCTTTCCAATGAAAATCCTTCACACCGCCGACTGGCATCTTGGCCATCAACTGCATGGTCATGACCGCCGTTTTGAACACGATGCCTTCCTCTACTGGCTGAGCGACACCCTCAAGGCGCGCGAGATCGACGCCCTGTTGGTGGCAGGCGACCTGTTTGATACCGCCAATCCGCCCGCCAGCGCCTGGCAACAGCTCTACCGTTTTCTGGCGCGGCTGCGCGCCGAGATGCCCCACCTCAACATGGTGCTGATCGGCGGCAACCACGACTCCCCCTCCAAGCTGGATGCCCCCCACGAGCTGCTGCGCGCCTTTGAACTGCATCTGGTGGGCAGCATCAGCCGCGACAGTGAGGGCAAGCTCGAGACCGACCGTCTGCTGGTACCGCTGCAAGACCGGGAGGGCAACATTGCCGCCTGGTGCGCCGCCGTGCCGTTCCTGCGCAGCAGCGACTTGCGGGTGGAACAGCTGGCTGAGGGGCAGGACAGGCTGATCGAAGGGGTTCGACAGGTCTATGCCGAGGTGCTGGCCGAAGGGCGTGCTCGCTGCGGGGAGGAGCTGCCACTCATTGCCATGGGCCACGCCTATCTGGCGGCAGGCCAGCTCTCGGAGCTGTCGGAGCGGCGGGTGCTTGGTGGCAACCAGCACGCCCTGCCTGCCGAACTCTTTGCCGGTGCCGACTACACGGCGCTCGGCCACCTCCATCTGGCCCAGAGCCCGGCCGAGGGGGTGCACTACAGCGGCTCGCCGCTGCCGCTTTCGCTCGCCGAAGCCAACTACAACCACCAGGTGCTGGAAGTGACCTTTGCGGAGGGTAAACTGGCCGGGCTGGAGCGGATCCCGGTCCCCCGCGCGGTGGAGATGATCCGCCTGCCCCAGAGCAGCCTCGACGACGCACTCAAAGCCATCGCATCGCTCGAGCTGCCTGATTGTCCACAAGAAGCACAGCCTTTCCTCGAAGTACGGCTGCTGCTGCCCAAGCCCGAAGCCCGCATTCGCGAGCGCATTCTCGCCGCCATCGCCGACAAACCGGTGCGTCTGGCCCGCATCAGCACCCAGTATCAGGGCTCGGGGGAAGGGCTGGCCGATGGTCGCGAGCGGCGCAGGCTCGATGAGCTCTCCCCCACCGAGGTGTTTCGCCTCTGCTATCAGCGCCAGTTTGAAGGGGAGCCCGAGGCTGGGTTGGTCGCCTCGTTTGAAGAGATCCTGGAGCAGGTGAAGGAGTCAAACCAATGAAAATCTTGTCTCTGTCTGGTGAGAATCTGGCCAGTCTGACCGGCCCCTTCACCATCGACTTTACCAGGGGAGCGCTCGGCGCCGCCGGTCTGTTTGCCATCACCGGCAATACCGGCGCGGGCAAGAGCACATTGCTCGACGCCATTTGTCTGGCCTTATACGACGAGATGCCGCGCTTTATCGCCAATCGCAAGAACGTGGCCGAAGTGGGCCGCATGGATGATGAAGAGAAGCTCAAGGCCAACGACGTACGCGGCATCCTCAGTCGCGGCCACGCCAGCGGTTTTGCCGAGGTGCAGTTTCGCGGCTGCGATGGCCGCATCTGGCTGGCCCGCTGGGCGGTGCGCCGGGCGCGCAACCGCTCGGAGGGGCGCTTTCAGGCGCAGGAGCGCACCCTGACCGACGTCGAGTCTGGGCAGGTCTTCTCCGGCAGCAAACGGGAGCTGCAGGATCGCATCGACGAGCTGGTGGGCCTCTCCTGGGAGCAGTTCCGCCGCGCGGTGATCCTGCCGCAGGGGGAGTTTGCCGCCTTCCTCAAATCGGACGCCAACGAGCGCTCCGCCCTGCTCGAACGGATGACCGGCACCGAGCTCTACTCCGCCATCTCCATCCAGACCTATGAACGGGCGCGGGAAGAGCAGCAGAAGCTGGCCACCATTGCCCAGCGCCTCGGCGACGTAGAGCTGATGGACGAGGCCACCCGCGAACAGTGGGTGAGCCAGCAGGTGAGCCTCTCCACCACCCTCAAGCACGAGCAGCAGCAACAGCAGCTGATGCAGGACTTGCGCGACCTCAACAGCCGCATTGCCGCCCAGTTGCAGGGCTGCGCCGAGGGACAAGCAGCGCTCGATGCCGCCCTGCAGGCCCACGGCGCCGCCGCCCCCGAGCGCGACGAGTTTGCCCGCGCCGAGCAGGCTCAGGTGGCCCGCGCCGATCACAACGAGCTGGCCCGCCTCACCCTCGAAGTGCAGCAGCAGGAGAAGGTGATCGCCGAGCTGGGGCCGGAGCTGGCCAAGCTCGAGGCGCAGACCCAGCAGAGCGCGCTGACCGAACAGCAGCTGCTGGCGGAGAAGATCGCCGCCGAGCGGGAATGGGGCGCCCTGCAACCCGAACTCAAGCGGGCGCAGGAGCTCGATACCCGCATCCGGGAAAAAGTGCAGCAGTTGCAGAAGATCCAGCAGGAGGGGGCGCAGGAGCGGGAGGTCCAGCTCACTCTCGAACAGGGCTGGCGCGAGCAGAGCCGACAGGTAGAACTGCTCAAGCAGCAACACCAGCAGTGGGGGCTCTGGCTCGAAGAGCACAAGGAGCTGGCACCGGTTGCTCGCCAGTGGCAGCCCCTGCTCACCGCCATGCAGGATTGGGCCGAGGATGCCGACAAGCTACAACAGCTGCTCACCCTGCGGGATCACAAGCTGCGCGCCCTGCAACAGTTGCAGCGCCAGCTGGAGCAAGGTCAGCAGGAGCGCGACTACTGGCAACATGAACAAGCTCGGCTGCAACAGCAACAGAACGAGCTGCAGGAGCAGCAGTGGGAGAGCCGCCTCGCCAAGGCGCAGGAGCAGTGGCAGCAGCAAACCGAACAGCTGGGACAGCTGCGCCAGCTGCTGGAGCTGGCCGATTATGGCCGCAACCACGGCGAACAACATGGCCGCTTGCAGCAGGAGATTGCCCAGCTGGAGCAGGCCCTTGGCAAGCTCGCCACCCTAAGCGAAGAGCTGGCCCCCGCCCGCGAGCGGCTCGCCCTGCAGCGGGATGAGGCGCGCCATGCGCTGGAGCAGTCCCGCGCCATCGCCAGCTTCGAGCAGTATCGCCATATCCTGAGCGATGGAGAACCTTGCCCGCTCTGCGGCGCCGAGGAGCACCCCTACAGCCAGAGCCAGCCGCAGGTGGCGGGTATTCTCGGTCAGCTGGCGGAGCGGGCCAGAAGCCTCGAACTGGAGTGGGAGCGGCTCAACCACCAATACATTCAGTGCGAGAGCGAGCGTCAGGAGCTGGCTCGCCAGCTGGCAGTGCGCCAGCAGCACCTGCCGGAGCTGGAAGCGCGCGCCGAACAGCTGACCCAGCGCTGGCTGCAACTGGGAGGCGATACCCTGCTCGGCCATTCGCTGCCGCTGCGCCAAAGCCCCATTGAGTGGAACGAGCTGATGAGCACCCTGCTTGGCCGTGGCCAGGCGCTGGAGCAGGGGCTGGCCCAGAGCCAGCAGCAGCTGCGTCAGGCCCAGCTTGGCCAACAACAGCTGCAAGGGGTGCGTCAACAACTAAGCCAACTGGCTGCCCAGCACCAGCAGTTTGACCAGCAGTGGCAGGAGGCCGATCGCCAGCGCATCGCACTGGAAGGGGAAGTGAAAGGCATGGGTGAGCAGGAGGCGACCCTGCGCCAGCGCCTCGAACAGGGCGCCCACCGCCTCGATGAACAGATGGGCGGCCAACCCTGGCGCCAGTGGCTCGGCAGCCAGCAGTGGCACGAGTGGCAACGGACCTGCGAAGCCTGGCTGCACGGCCAGAGCGAGTGGGAGCGGCTGGCCAGCGAGATCGCCAGCCTCACCCCTGCCCTGAGCGCGCAGGAGGCGCGCCTGCAGACCCAGCGCGAGCTGCTGCACAAACTCGAGCGGGACTACAAGGAGCATGAGCAGCAGCGGCAGGGGCTGCTCACCAGCCGCGCCGCCTGTCTGAATGGCGAGGAGATCCCGCTGGTCGAGAGCCGCTGGCAACAGCGGCTGCAACAACTCGCCAGCGAACTGGAGCAGATGCAAAGCGGCGCCCGTGCTCTGCGGGAGCGGCAGACCGAGCTCAAGACCCGCCTCACCCATGTGGAGCAGGAAAAGCAGACCAGCAGCCGCCGCAAGCGGGAGGTACTAGGGCGCTGGGCAGCCCACGCCACTACCCTCGGCATCGCCGAGTACGACCTGCGCCGTCTGCTCGCCATCAGCCCCGATGAACTCAAGGCTCGCCGCACTGCCCTGCAAGGGTTGGAAGATGCCCTTGGCGAGGCGCGCACCCGCCTTGCCGAGCGGCAACGGGCGCTGGCACTGGAGGAGAGCAAGCGGGATCGCTATCGCGAGCACCACCCCGAGCTGGCCGCCCTGCCGGATGCAGAGCTGAGCGAGCAGCTGGTGGCGCTCGATGCCCGCTGCCGCGCCCTTGAAGAGCAGCTGTTCGAGTACAAGAGCAAGCTGGCACAGGCCGAAGCCGCCGCCCTCAAGGCGGGTAGCCTGCAACAGGAGCTGGCCGCCCAGCAGGCAGTGGCCGACCACTGGCAGCAGCTGTGCGATCTGATCGGGCAAGCCAACGGCGCCAAGTTCCGCACCTTCGCCCAGAGCCTCACCCTCGAGCGTCTGCTGCTGGAGGCCAACGCCCAGCTCGCCGAACTATCACCGCGCTACCGGCTGGAGCGGGTACCCGGCACCGATCTGGCGCTGCAGGTGGTGGATCTCGACATGGGGGACGAGGTGCGTTCGGTGGACTCCCTCTCCGGCGGCGAGAGTTTTCTGGTGTCGCTGGCGCTGGCGCTGGCCCTCTCCAGCCTCTCGTCGCGGCAGACCCAGGTCGAATCGCTGTTTATCGACGAGGGGTTTGGCACCCTGGATCCGGACAGCCTGGATCTGGCGCTCGCCAGCCTCGACTCCCTGCAGGCCGCCGGCCGCCAGATCGGAGTCATCTCCCACGTCCAGACGCTGGTGGAGCGGATTGGCGTGCAGATCAGGGTCGAAGCCCTCGGCGGCGGCGAGAGCCGGGTAGTGGTTCCCTGAGGGCCTTCGGCTCAATCACCACTACCATCGATCCACCACGCCGTAAATAACAAGACCCCGCCAATTGGCGGGGTCTTGTTGAGAGGCTATCAGCCGAAGCGGTAGGCGCCCATATAGAGGCTGCCGCCATCCCAGCTCTCGTGCAGCCGGGTGGGCGCCACACCATCGGCCGCCCCCAACGCCACAAAGAGCGGGCGCAGGTGATCGTCGTGAGGATGGGACTCCACCGCTCCGGGAGCCTGCAGGCGATAGTCGAGCAGCGCCAGCCGATCCTCGTCGGCCATTTTCTGCTCCAGCCAGTCGACAAACAGGCTGGCCCACTCCGGCACTGGCGAGCCTTCCGGTGCCAGCGCCCGCAGGTTGTGGGTGATGGCGCCGGAGGCGAGGATGCCAATCCCCTGACTGCGCAGCGCCCCCAACACCTCGCCCAGTTGCCACAATTGGGCCGGAGTGAAGCTCGCGGGAATGGAGATCTGCACCAGCGGGATCTCGCTGTTTGGGTCGATCAGGGAGAGCGGTGACCAGACCCCGTGATCCAGCTCGCGCCGCACCGGGGTAGCGGTCAGTCCGGCCAGTGCCAGCTGGTCGCTCACCCCCTGCAGCAACCACTCGGGGCTGCTGGCAGGCCAGCGCATCCGGTAGAGGGGATCGGGAAAGCCGTAAAAGTCGTACATCAAGGCCGGTTTGGGCTCGACGTTGATCTGCAACTCGCGGCTGAACCAGTGGGCGGAGATGACCACCAGCCCCTTGAGCTCACCCAGACGCAGGGTTCGCAGAAAGCGGGTGGCGGGTTGCTCACGCAGCACCAGATCCGGTGCGCCGTGAGAGATAAACCAGACGGGGGCGAGGGACATAAAGCAGACTCCAACAAAGTATCAGGGGGCGATACCGGAGGGGATATCGCTGTTGGAATCGATTATCCCCCTGCCATTAAAGGTGAACAATCCAGCAATATATATAAGAACTATCAACCAATGGTTGATAATTTCACGCCTTCACGACAGGTAATCTGCAATAGATATCAAGGCTGCGGCGCTTCCGGCTGCAGTCGGACTGCGCGAAGCGCCATCCGGGTTGCTGCACTGTGATCCTGCCACTCTCGCCACGCCAATCCCTCGGCGGCCGCCTCCCCTTTCACCGGATGGGAGAAGATCGCCAGCAGACCGGCATTGTCAGGCCAGTAGCGGGCTGGCAGCGTCTGAACCAGCAGCAGGGCGGCGCCCAGCAAGAGCAGAGCCCATCCGGTTTCATGGCTGTTTTTCATCCCGGCCTCCTTCACCCGTGCGCCAATGAACTAACATTTTTGCGCAAGCCGGTGACAAGACGGTGACAGCGGACGGGTGGTCATTTTACAACATCTGAACCTCAACCCGGCCAAACAACCACAGATGGCAACATTTGTATCCCTTCAGCCCGAACCTGTGGCCGTATGCTCTAAAATGTGACTCACAGGAAAACGTTATCCCTGAAAAGAAAACGTTATCTGGTCAAAACGTTGTTTCTGGATCATAAAAAGATTCCAAAAACTGGTGTATATTGCTCGGCGGAAATTCCTTAACCATGAAGATTGACATGAAAAAGACCAAAATTGTCTGCACCATCGGTCCGAAGACCGAATCCAAAGAAATGCTGGCCAAAATGCTGGACGCCGGCATGAACGTCATGCGCCTGAACTTCTCCCACGGTGACTACGCCGAGCACGGCAGCCGCATCAGCAACCTGCGCGCTGTGATGGCCGAGACCGGCAAGCACGCAGCTATCCTGCTGGACACCAAGGGTCCGGAAATCCGTACCATGAAGCTGGAAGGCGGCAACGACGTCGCGCTGGTCGCTGGCCAGACTTTCACCTTCACCACCGACCAGACCGTGGTTGGCAACAAAGACAAAGTGGCCGTGACCTATGCAGGTTTCGCCAACGATCTGCGCGTCGGCAACCGCATCCTGGTTGATGACGGCCTGATCGGTCTGGACGTTATCGAAATCACCGAGCGCGAAGTTATCTGTAAAGTGCTGAACAACGGTGACCTGGGCGAGAACAAAGGCGTTAACCTGCCGGGCGTCTCCATCAAGCTGCCGGCCCTGGCCGAGAAAGACAAGCGCGACCTGATCTTCGGTTGCGAGCAAGGCGTTGATTTCGTTGCTGCTTCTTTCATCCGCAAGAAAGAAGACGTTCTGGAAATCCGTGAGCACCTGAAAGCCCACGGTGGCGAGAACATCCAGATCATCTCCAAGATCGAAAACCAGGAAGGTCTGGACAACTTCGACGAGATCCTGGCTGTTTCCGACGGCATCATGGTTGCTCGTGGCGACATGGGTGTAGAGATCCCGGTTGAAGAAGTTATCTTCGCCCAGAAGATGATCATCGCCAAGTGCAACAAAGCCCGCAAAGTGGTTATCACTGCCACCCAGATGCTGGACTCCATGATCAAGAACCCGCGTCCGACCCGCGCCGAAGCTGGTGACGTGGCCAACGCCATCCTGGACGGTACCGACGCAGTGATGCTGTCCGGTGAATCCGCCAAGGGTAAGTACCCGCTGGAAGCCGTGACCATCATGGCCACCATCTGCGAGCGTACTGATGCCGTGATGCCGTCCAACCTGTCTGCTGCCAACGACAGCAACAAGCTGCGCATCACCGAAGCCGTATGTAAAGGCGCCGTAGAGACCTCCGAGAAGCTGGACGCCCCGCTGATCGTGGTCGCTACCGAAGGCGGCAAGTCTGCCAAGGCCATTCGCAAGTACTTCCCGAAAGCCTGGATCCTGGCTATCACCACCAACAAGAAAACTGCTGCCCAGCTGGTTCTGACCAAGGGTGTGGTTGCCCACGTGGTTGACAGCATCGCCTCGACCGACGATTTCTATCGCATCGGTAAAGAAGCCGCGCTGGAAATCGGCATGGGTCTGAAAGGTGACGTGGTTGTGATGGTCTCCGGTGCTCTGGTACCGAGCGGTACCACCAACACCGCTTCTGTTCACGTTCTTTAATCAGAGCTGAACGAGTTGAAAACGGCGCCTGCGGGCGCCGTTTTTTTTGTCCCTCCCCCCTGCTTACCTGACAAGCCCGGTGTTAGAATCCACGCGAATTTAATCTATGCGGGAAATCTCCCGAATATCGCGTAATAACCCGGAAGTTATATGCCCTCAATACGTTTTAAAAGAGTCTCGGCCACCCTGTTGCCGCTGCTCTGTCTCCTCGCCAGCCTCTGCGTCCCGCAAGCCATGGCGCAAGATGTCCCCTCTCGCAACGCAGTTCAGCGAGCGCTGGATGGTCTGGGTAAATCAGAGACCCTGACCGTCAGTCAGCAAGCGGATCAGAAGTTGCTGACCGAAACCCTCGGACTGCTCGACAGCATCGACAAGGAAGAGGCAAAGGCCAAGACCCAGGCCCAGCGGATCCGCAACCTGCCCACCGAACTCAGAGAGATCAGCGCCAAGCTCGATGCCCTGACCAAGGGCAAGAGTGCCGAGCAGATCAAGAGCGAATACGCCAGCATGAGTCTGGCAGAGCTCGACAGCCGTCAGCCGGAAGTGCTGGCCAACATGCAGGCGGCCCAGGAGGCCCTCGGCGCCATCGGCAGCCAGCTCACCAGCTTGCAGACCCTGCCGGAGCGGGCCCAGGCCAGCATGAGCCGTGCCTACCAGCGCAGTCAGGAGATCCGTACCCGCCTCAACGCCGGTGAAAGCGTCTCCAGCGCCGAGAAGATGAAGCTCGGTGCCGAACTGGCCCTGCTCGACCTGCAACTGGCCCACCTGCAAAAGGAGCTGGATAACCGAACCAGCATGCAGGATCTGGCGATCAAGCAGCGCGACTACCAGAGTGCCCGTCTCGCCAGCGAAGAGCAGAAACTGCAGCTGTTGCAGGATCAGAGCAGCGCCAAGCGCCTCGGCGACACCGAAAAAACCGCCGAGCAGACCGGTGAACTGGTGGCGACCGAAGACAGCCCGCTGGTGCAAAAAGAGCAGGAGCTCAACCACCAGCTCAGCCAGCAGCTGATCGGTGCCACTACCAGCCTCAACTCGCTGGTACAGAAAAACCTGCAAGCCAAGAGCTGGCTGGAGCGCGGCATCCAGACCGAGCGCAACCTCAATGAACAGGTGCAGATGCTCAAGGGCAATCTGCTGCTGTCACGCATCCTCTATCAGCTCTACCAGCAGTTGGAAGCGGCGCCCACCATCGCCGTCAAAAACCTGGAAGAGCAGATCGCCGATCTGCATCTGGCCCAGTTTGAACTGAGCCAGCAGCGTGACCAGCTGTTCCAGAAGAACCTCTATCTGGACAATCTGATCGCCGGCAGCAAGGATCCGGTCAGCGAGGAGGACAAGGAGAGCCTTGCCAAGCTGCTCGACACCCGCATCAATCTGCTCGATCAGCTCAACCGCCAGCTCGACAGCCAGCTTACCAACGCCATCAGCCTGCAGCTGACCCAGCAGCAGCTGGCGCGGGTCTATGCCTCTATCGAATTTACCCTGCAGCAACACATCTTCTGGGTAAGCAGCAACAAGCCCATCGACAGCAAGTGGTTTATCAGCTGGCCCGCCCAGGCCTACAAACAGGCCTCCGACTGGGTATTGAAACCGGACTGGAAACGCTGGCGCGAAGAGCTGCTGGGGATCTCCCTGCTCGCCTTCCCGCTGCTGCTGATCGGCGGCCTGCTGGTCTGGAAACGTCCGGCGCTGGTTGAGCGCGAGAAGAAGATCACCAAGGACCTTGGCCGTTTCCGTCAGGACAGCCAGTGGCACACCCCGCGCGCCCTGCTCTATACCGTACTGCAACGCCTGCCGGGCAGCATGTTCATTCTGGCTGGCGGTCTGCTGCTGACCTACTGCGGTCTGCTCAGTCCCAAGCTGATGTTCCAGATCACCCTGAACCTCGCCCTCGGTTATCTGGTGTTCAGCGTCTATCTGGCGGTGATGCGCCCGGGCGGCATCGCCGAGACCCACTTCCGGATCCCGAAAGCAGAGCTGCAGGCCAAGCGCAACAGCATGCGCTACATCTGGTTGCCACTGCTGCCGCTCATCATGCTCGCAACCAAGGCGGTGGTTGAACCCTCCACCCTGGGCAACGACGTGATCGGTCAGGCCATGACCCTGACCCTGCTGGGGCTGGCCGCCTATCTGGTGTTCCCCATCTCCCGCGCCCGCATCAAGGGCGAGGCGAGCATGCAGAAGTCGCTGATCGCCATCGCCCTGGCGCTGGCGCCGGTGGCGCTGATCGTGCTGGCCGTGCTCGGTTACTACTACACCGCGCTGAAGCTGACCGGTCGCCTGATCGAATCCTTCTACCTCATCATCATCTGGAGCCTGGTCTACCGCACCGCCCTGCGTGGTCTGGAGCTGGCGGCCCGTCGTCTGGCCTACCGCCGTGCGGTGGCCAAGCGTGAGCACAAATCTTCGGAAGATGCGGAAGGGGGCGAGTCCATCGAAGAGCAGCCCATGGATCTGGAGGATGTCAGCCAGCAGTCCCTGCGTCTGACCCGTACCGTGCTGATGCTGATCTTCGGTGTCGCCTTCTACTGGCTCTGGTCTGATCTGGTCGCGGTCTTCTCCTACCTCGACAGCATGGTGCTATGGCACCGCAGCGAAGGCACCGGCGCCAATGCCGTGCTGTTCCCCATCAGCCTGAGTGACGTGCTGATCGGCTTCCTGCTGCTCGGCGGTGCATGGTCACTGGCGCGCAACCTGCCGGGCTTGCTGGAGGTGCTGGTGCTCTCCAAGCTCAACCTGGCTCAGGGGACCGCCTACGCCATCACCACCATGCTTAACTACGTACTGATCGGCTTTGGCTCCCTCACCGCTCTCTCCATGATGGGCGTGCAGTGGGACAAGCTGCAGTGGGTAGCGGGTGGTCTGTCAGTCGGTATCGGTTTCGGCATGAAGGAGATCCTCTCCAACTTCGTCTCCGGCATCATCATCCTGTTCGAGCGTCCGGTACGGATCGGTGACACCGTCACCATCGGCTCCTTCTCCGGTACCGTCTCGCGGATCCGCATTCGCGCCACCACCCTGACCGACTTCGACCGCAAAGAGGTGATCATCCCCAACCAGCAACTGATGACCGAGCGGCTCATCAACTGGTCACTGAGTGACACCGTCACCCGGGTGATCGTGCGGGTGGGCGTGGCGTACGGCTCGGATCTGGAGCTGACCCGCACCCTGCTCAAACAGGCGGCCGACGAAAACAGCCGCGTGCTGAAAGACCCGGCCCCCATCGTCTACTTCCTCACCTTTGGCGCCAGTACTCTGGATCACGAGCTGCGCTTCTTCGTGAGCGAACTGGGAGACCGCAACCCGGCGGTGGACGAGTTGAACCGCAAGATCGACCAGCTGTTCCGCGAGAATGGCATCGAGATCGCCTTCAACCAGATGGATGTCTACATCAAGAACATGCAGGGCGAAGAGCAGAAGGTGGAGTCCAACTCCGCCGCCCTGCCGCCGCCCGCGGAAGATGGCAAGCAGCCAGCCTGATAGCGAACTGCATGAATCTGATGGCAACAGCCGCTCACCCTGGTGAGCGGCTTTTTTATGTTCCCGTTGCCACGACCATCCACTCAGGCAACCGCCGGAGAGTGATAAATGAGTTTACCCGCTGCGGTCTCTCACCTAATGTAGGCTGACGAACGGGAGAGCAGGGAGCCGCGTTTTCGCCCATGGATGACCAACAACTAGAGCACATTCTGTTTCGCTCCTTTGATGTGATCCCGCTCCCAATCCTGGTGTCCGAGTCGACAGCCAGCCAGGGTCATATGTCACCCGACCGGATCCCCCTGCGTCGCCATCTCTTCCTCAACAGGGCCTTTCGCGAACAGCTGGGCTATGAGCTGCAGGATCTGCCGGACATGGAGAGCTGGTTTCACCTCGCCTATCCCGATGAGAGCTATCGCAACTCGGTAATTCAGGCTTGGCATAACCAGATAGAGCAGAGCCTGCACCATGGACTGGAGGTCGCCGAGATGCCGGCGCTGATTCGATGCAAGAGTGGCCACTCTCGCTGGTTTATCGTCACCGCCCAGCTGGGGGCAGATGCCATCCCGGATAGCCATATCGTCACCTTTCGCGATATCCACGACCTGCAATGCATGGTAGAAGAGGTGAGCCGCCTCTCCTGCACCGATCCCCTCACCGAACTGACCAACCGGCGTGGCGCCCAGCAACAGCTGCAGGCTCTCTGGTTGCAGGGCCAGCCCCTCTCGGTGGTGTTGGGAGATATCGACCATTTCAAGCAGGTCAATGACCGCTACGGCCATCCTGCGGGCGATGCCGCACTCTGCGCCGTCGCCCATGCCATGGCGGGCCAGTTGTTGCCCGGGGAAAGCCTGGCCCGTTGGGGTGGAGAGGAGTTTCTGTTGATCCTGCCAGACTGCAGCCTTGAGCAGGCGGCACAACGTGCCGAGCAACTGCGCCAGCATGTCAGTACCACCCGCTTGCCATGGCAAGGAGAACAGATCGCGCTAACCATCAGTCTGGGGTGTGCCGGCATGAAGGGTCAGGAGAGCATCGACTATCTGCTGATGATGGCAGACCGGGCCCTTTATCAGGCGAAGGAGCAGGGACGTAACCGGGTGGTCATCTCGGCACAATAGCCTGATAGCCAGAAAGGGAAGCTCGCACGCAACCATAAAAAAACCGAAGCACCAGGCTTCGGTTTTTTACTGCGGCAACTGGCATAGGCCAGCCGACCATTACTTCTTGATACGGATAACCGGAGTCTCGCCCACAGTCACGGCACCAGTCATCTTCACCAGCTCTTTGATCTCGTCCATGTTGGAGATGACCACCGGAGTCAGGGTAGATTTGGCTTTTGCTTCCAGAACGGCCAGATCGAATTCGATGATGGTGTCACCGCGCTTGACCTGCTGGCCTTCCTGAGCGATACGCTTGAAGCCTTCGCCTTTCAGTTCAACGGTGTCGATACCGAAGTGAACGAACAGCTCGATCCCAGAGTCGGACTCCAGAGAGAACGCATGGTTGGTCTCGAAGATTTTGCCGATGGTGCCGTCGCACGGAGCAACCATCTTGTTGCCAGCCGGCTTGATGGCGATGCCGTCACCCACGATCTTCTCGGCGAAGACAACGTCAGGCACATCTTCGATCGGCACGATTTCGCCAGACAGCGGAGCAAAGATTTCGATGCCGCCGGTATCAGCGCTATCGTCGGACACCAGTTTCTTCAGTTTGTCGAACAGACCCATAGTAAAAGCTCCTAAAGATGATTTGTCGCTGTTTGCAGCCGATCTTAGCAGACTGCCTTCTGCTTGATAAAGTTATCTACGCACGCTTCGATTTCAGCAGCGGTGGCAAAGCTCAATGCCTGGTCAGCCATTGCCTTCACATCTTCGAAGCTGGTGTTGCGGATAAGCTTCTTGATACGCGGTACAGAGATGGCGCTCATGGAGAACTCATCCAGACCCATACCCAGCAGCAGCAGAGTGGCGCGCTCGTCACCAGCCAGTTCACCACACATACCGGTCCACTTGCCTTCGGCGTGGGACGCATCGATAACCATCTTGATCAGGGTCAGGACGGAGGGTGACAGCGGGTTGTACATAGCAGAGATCATCTCGTTACCACGGTCGACGGCCAGAGTGTACTGGGTCAGGTCGTTGGTACCGATACTGAAGAAATCCACTTCCTTGGCCAGATGATGAGCCATCACGGCAGCGGCCGGGGTCTCGATCATGATACCCACTTCGATGGATTCATCAAAGGCTTTGCCTTCAGCACGCAGTTCGGCTTTCAGGGTCTCTACGGTCGCTTTCAGGCTACGGAACTCTTCGACAGAGATGATCATCGGGAACATGATGCGCAGTTTGCCGAAGGCAGACGCACGCAGAATGGCCCTCAGCTGAGCGTGCATGATGTCTTCGCGGTCGAAGAAAATACGCACGGCACGCCAGCCCAGGAAGGGGTTCATCTCTTTCGGGAAATTCATGTACGGCAGCTCTTTGTCGCCGCCAATGTCCATGGTACGCACGATGATCGGCTGATCCGGCATCGCTTCGGCCACTTCTTTGTAGGCTTTGAACTGCTCGTCTTCGGTCGGCAGCGCGTCACGGTCCATGAACAGGAACTCGGTACGGTACAGACCCACGCCTTCGGCGCCATTACGGATGGCACCTTCGGTATCCTTGACGGTACCGATGTTGGCGCACACTTCGACCTGGTGACCATCCAGCGTGATGGCAGGCAGATCTTTCAGCTTGGCCAGCTCATCTTTCTCGGCCTGGAACTGAGCCTGGAACTTCTTGGCTTCGTTCAGCTGTTCAGCGGTCGGATTGATGATGATCTGGTTATTGATCGCATCCAGCACCAGCATGTCACCGTTCTTGACGCGCTCGGTGATGTCGTTGGTGCCTACCACGGCCGGCAGCTCCAGGGAGCGGGCCATGATGGAGGTGTGAGAGGTACGGCCACCGATATCGGTGACGAAACCCAGCACATATTTCAGGTTGATCTGAGCGGTTTCAGACGGGGTCAGGTCTTTGGCGACCAGGATCACCTCTTCGTCGATGGTGCTCAGGTTGACAACGGCGATGCCCAGCACGTTCTTCACCAGACGGGTACCGATGTCACGGAAGTCGGTGGCGCGCTCGCGCAGATAGGGGTCATCCAGCTCGGCCATCATCTTGGCGTACTGCTCGATCACCTCATAGATGGCTTTGTCGGCGGATGCCTTGTTCTCTTTGATGAAGGATTTGATATCCCCTTCCAGCTCCTCATCTTCGAGCAACATGATGTGGCCTTCGAAGATGGCCTCTTTTTCCTCACCGAAGGTGCGACCGGCCATCTCTTTGATGGCTTCCAGCTGGGCAGCTGACTTGGTACGAGCTTCGAGGAAACGGTTGATCTCGCCATCAATCTGATCAGCAGAGATTTTGCCCTGATTGATAACGATTTCATCTTCTTTAAGAAGAAGCGCCTTACCGAATGCGATACCGGGGGACGCAAGAATGCCAGATATCATAATCCTTCCTATTAAAACGACTGTGGGGGAGGAATCTAAAGCTGGATTACTCCAGCTCGTCCATCAGGGCAACCAGCTTCTCAACAGCTTGCTGAGCATCCGGGCCATCAGCCTGGATAGTTACGTTGGTACCCTTGGTCAGGCCCAGGGTCTGCAGCTTGAACAGGCTCTTGGCGCTGGCGGACTTGCCACCGGAGACCACAGTGATCTCGCTTTGGAATTCTTTGGCTTCTTTCACGAACTGAGCTGCCGGACGGGTGTGCAGGCCGTTTTCAGCAGTAATAACAACAGACTTCTCGTACATGGTTTCACCCCATATTATTGATATTTTTTGGTGGATTGGTCGTTTTTGAAGCAACCTGACCCACCGTGTCAGTATGGATATGTTGTAAAGTAACGAAAGCAGACCCGCAATGGTTTAATCCAGGTCAAGTTTCTGTGCAGTAATCGGCACGCTGGTTGGCAATTTTCAGTTATTGGGCTACAAGCCGCATCAGGACTGGCTTGAAATTATTTTATAACGAAAAATAACACTTTGTTACTTTGTGATACCCAGCCAGCAAACACCGCGTGACGCCGCACAGGATATGAGATTTATCACAGAATGTCTGCTTTTTTTCTCACTCCCAAGCTTGTTATTTTACCCCAAAAAATAAGGACCAAGTGACACTATCAGGGGTTGAGTCTAGCCCATAAAGAAGCGGCGCTCTTGGGAGCGCCGCTGTTTTGAAAGATTCCGATCAGTTACTGCTGCAGTTCCTGCTCGCTGAACACCCCGGCAAACAGGGCGCTGGAGAGGTAACGCTCCGCGGCGCTCGGTAGGATAACGACTATCGTTTTTCCTTCAAACTCCGGCTGCTCGGCCAGACGGCTGGCTGCCACCACAGCAGCACCGGAGCTGATACCGGCCAGGATCCCCTCCTCCTCCATCAGGCGGCGAGCCATCTCGATAGCTTCGTCACTGGTCACCTGCTCGACCCGGTCAATCAGGGAGAGGTCGAGGTTGCCCGGGATAAAGCCGGCGCCGATACCCTGGATCTTGTGGGGGCCCGGTTTGATCTCTTCACCGGCCAACTTCTGGCTGATGACCGGCGACTCGGCAGGTTCGACCGCAACAGAGACCACCGCCTTGCCCTGGGTCTTCTTCAGGTAGCGGGAGACACCGGTAATGGTGCCGCCGGTACCGACCCCGGCCACGAACACATCCACCTCACCGTCAGTGGCATCCCAAATCTCGGGGCCAGTGGTCTTTTCGTGGATCTCCGGGTTGGCCGGGTTTTCAAACTGTTGCAACAGCACGTATTTGCCCGGCTCGGACTCGAGGATCTCGTTGGCCTTGGCAATGGCCCCTTTCATTCCAAGCGGTCCTTCGGTCAGCACCAAATTGGCACCGAGCGCCTTGAGCAGCTTGCGGCGCTCCAGACTCATGGTTGCCGGCATGGTCAGGGTAATGGGATAGCCGCGAGCAGCCGCAACAAATGCCAGAGCAATACCCGTGTTGCCGCTGGTGGGCTCGATGATCTCCTTACCCTTGGTCAGGATGCCACGCTTCTCGGCATCCCAGATCAGGTTGGCGCCGATCCGGCACTTGACGCTGAAGCTGGGGTTGCGGCTCTCGATCTTGGCCAGCACGCGGCCTTTGGTAACACGGTTGAGACGAACCAGCGGGGTGTGACCGATAGTCTGGCTGTTGTCCTCAAAAATTTTGCTCATGGTGCTATCCCTGTGTTTGTTACGACGATGAAACAAGATTACCCTGTGGTTTCTGAATGAGAAGTGACTATTCGTTATAACCATATGGTATTACAACATATAGATCTTATTCTCTCTGGCCCCTGACTCCGGGAGCCAATCGTCAAAGGAACCGACGTTATGGGATTTTCAGGAAGCAGCCAGTATCTCGCCTCCGATGCATTGAAGATGGCGGTCAATGCCGCCATCACCCTCGAAAAACCGCTGCTGATCAAAGGGGAGCCAGGCACCGGCAAAACGGTGCTGGCAGAAGCGGTCGCCAATCATCTTGGCACCGATCTCATTGCCTGGCATATCAAGTCCACCACCAAGGCCCAGCAGGGACTCTACGAATATGATGCGGTGGCCCGGCTGCGCGACTCACAGCTCGGCGATCCCAGAGTGGCCGATATCAGCCACTACATTCGTCAAGGCAAGCTGTGGCAGGCTTTTAGCGCCGAGCAGCGACCTGTGCTGCTGATCGACGAGATCGACAAGGCCGACATCGAATTCCCCAACGATCTGCTGCTGGAGCTGGATCGGATGGAGTTCGACGTCTACGAGACCGGCGAGCGAGTCAAGGCGCGCCAGCGGCCGGTGGTCATCATCACCTCCAACAACGAAAAAGAGCTGCCGGATGCCTTCCTGCGCCGCTGTTTCTTCCACTACATCCGCTTCCCCGACAAGGCCGAGATGCAGGCCATCGTCAAACTCCACTACCCCGACCTCAAGGAGAGCCTGCTTGGCGAGGCAATGGATCTCTTCTTCGAGCTGCGCGAGGTAGAGGGGCTGCGCAAGAAACCCTCCACCTCGGAGCTGCTGGACTGGATCCGCCTGCTCTTGGCCGACGATATCGCCCCCGAGGCGATGCGTGCCCGCGAGCCCGGCAAGCTGGTGCCCGCGCTATATGGCGCCCTGCTCAAGACCGAGCAGGATCTGCATCTCTTCGAGAAGCTCGCCTTTCTGGCCCGGCGCGGCAGCTGACCCATGCTGATCGACTTTTTTACCCACCTGCGCCGCCACAAACTCCCGTGCAGCCTGCGTGAGCTGCTGGACTTGCACGCCGCACTGGCTGCCCGGCTGGTCGCTGTCGATATGGACGAGTTCTACCAGCTCTCCCGCTGCCTGCTGGTAAAAGACGAGGCCCACTACGATCGCTTCGATCGCGCCTTCGCCGAATACTATGAGGGGCTGGAAGCGATTCCCCTGCTGCCGGAGAGCCTGCCCGAGGAGTGGCTGCGCAAGGAGTTCGAACGGCTGTTGAGCCCAGAGGAGAAGGCGCTGCTCAAATCCCTTGGCGGACTCGACAAGCTGATTGAAACCCTTAACCAGCGATTACGCGAGCAGAAAGAGCGCCACGCCGGCGGCAACAAGTGGGTGGGGACTGGTGGCAGCAGCCCGTTTGGCCACGGCGGTTTTCACCCCGAGGGGGTGCGCATGGGTGGAGAGGGGCAGCACGGCAAGGCGGCCAAGGTGTGGGAGGCCAGACATTATCGCAACTTCAGCGACGACTCACCGCTTGGCCAGCGCGCCATTCAGCTCGCGCTGCGCAAACTCAGACGCTGGGTGCGCAAAGGCAATCCCGACGAGCTGGATCTCGACGACACCATAAAAAGTTCTGCCCGCCAGGGCTGGCTCGATGTGAAACTGCGGCCCGAGCGCCACAACGGGGTGAAGCTGTTGGTTTTCTTCGATGTGGGAGGCTCCATGGATGCCCACGTGGCCGAGGTGCAGCGCCTCTTCTCCGCCCTGCGCCACGAGTTCAAGCATCTGGAGTACTTCTATTTTCACAACTGCCTCTACGACTTCGTCTGGAAGGATAACGAGCGCCGCTTTGAGGAGCGGTTCGATACCCTGCGGCTACTGCGCACCTACGGCAGCGACTACCGGGTGATCCTGGTGGGGGATGCCACCATGGGCCCCTACGAGATCACCTGGCCAGGCGGCAGTGTCGAGCAGTGGAACGAAGAGTCGGGTCAGGTGTGGCTTACCCGCTTGCAGCAGCACTTTCCCAAACTGGTGTGGATCAACCCCACCCCGCGCCGGGAGTGGCTCTGGCATCCCTCCATCAAGCTGATGAATGACGTGGTTGGCGGGCGAATGCATCCGCTGACCCTGGCGGGTCTCGCTGCGGCGATCGACCAGCTGTAACCCTCTCTACCCTATAAACCGACAAGCCGGGAACGCACCCGGCGAGGAGCAAAGATGACCTCTATCGTGATCAGTGGCTCAGGCCTCTATACCCCACCCTTTGCCGTCAGCAATGAAGAGCTGGTGGCTGCCTTCAACCAGTATGTGGATCTCTACAACGAGGAGAACGCCTCTGCCATCGACGCCGGCCAGCTCCCCGCCAAGCAGCACTCCAGCTGCGAGTTCATCGAGAAGGCCTCCGGCATCAAGAGCCGTTATCTGGTGAGCCGCGAGGGGGTGCTCAACCCCGATATCATGCAGCCGCTGCTGGCGGAGCGGCCCGATGAGATGCCCTCCATCATGGTGGAGATGGCGGTGGCCGCCGCCGAGCAGGCGCTGATCGCCGCCGGTCGCGAGCCCGGCGAGATCGATCTGGTGATCGTCGCCGCCTCCAACATGCCGCGCCCCTACCCAGCGCTGGCCATCGAGCTGCAGCACTATCTGGGGGCGAGCGGCATGGCCTTTGATATGAACGTGGCCTGCTCGTCTGCCACCTTCGGCATCAAGACAGCCGCCGACATGCTGGCGGCAGGCACAGCCAACGTGGCGTTGGTGGTCAATCCGGAGATCTGCTCGGGGCACCTCAATTTTCGCGATCGCGATAGCCACTTTATCTTCGGTGATGCCTGCACCGCGGTGCTGCTGGAGCGGGAGGCCGATTGCAAGGTGGCCAATCCGTGGCAACTGGTGGCCAGCAAGCTGGTGACCCAGTACTCCAACAACATCCGCAACAACTTCGGCTTTCTGAACCGGCTGAGCCCGCGCACCCGCTACAGCGACGACAAGCTGTTCCGCCAGCAGGGGCGCAAGGTGTTCAAGGAGGTGTTACCGCTGGTGTGCGACCAGATAGCCAACCAGCTCGATGAGCAGGGCTGGCCCGCCGAGAGCCTGAACCGGCTCTGGCTCCATCAGGCCAACCTCACCATGAACCAGTTCATCGGTCGCAAGCTGCTCGGTCACGATGCCAGCCAGCAGGAGGCGCCGATCATTCTCGACAGCTACGGCAACACCAGCTCGGCAGGCTCCATCATTGCGTTTCACCTTCACAACGGTGACCTTCCTGCCGGGGCCCGCGGCGTCCTCTGCTCGTTTGGTGCCGGTTACTCCATCGGCAGTCTGCTGCTACAACGACAGTAACAGAGTGCGCGGGGAAAATGGCCCGCGCCCTGCACTCTGGTTGGGGCTTGGTACTGTTTCGCCACTAGCCCCTCTCCCGGCCCCCCTTGCGAGAGGAGAAGATGGGCATAAGAGAGTGGTCAGACCATAACTATTGACCCGAAAACGCCAGAACACAGTGACAACGGATACCGACAAGCCATTGATGAAAAACTTATTTTTCAGATTCGTTGCAATTTTTGAGTACCATGGTGCAACGGGCCGCTATCTGGATCACAAGATGACAGGAAAAGGCGGCAATTTGTCATCCTTTGCCAATGATGGCTTCCAATGAATTCGAGGTTTGCTATCATCCGGAGACATTTCTAATCTGTCGCCGGCTACAAAAGAATCCCCCTCATGTACACACAGTTCTTCGGCCTATCTGAACCGCCCTTCTCTATCTCGCCCAATCCCAAATACCTCTATATGAGTGAGCGCCACGGCGAAGCCCTTGCTCACCTCAACTACGGATTGCAGGATGGCGGCGGCTTTGTGCTGCTGACCGGCGAAGTGGGCACTGGCAAAACCACCGTCTCCCGCTGCCTGTTGCAGCAGTTGCCAGCAGAGACCGAGATCGCCTACATCCTCAACCCCTCCCTGACCGAACGGGATCTGCTGGCCGCCATCTGTGACGAGTTTCAACTCCCCTACCCCGCCGAGGCTGGGATCAAGCAACTGTTCGACCTGATCCGCGACCACCTGCTGGCCAACCTGACCGCAGGCAAGCGCAGCGTGGTACTGGTGGATGAGGCCCAACATCTGTTGCCCGGGGTATTGGAGCAGTTGCGTCTGCTGACCAACCTGGAAACCGACGAGAAAAAACTGCTGCAAATCGTGCTGATCGGCCAACCCGAACTGCAACAGATGCTGCGCCTGCCCCTGTTGCGCCAACTGGCCCAGCGCATCACCGCCCGCTACCACCTGCTGCCCCTCTCCGCCACCGATGTGGATGCCTACGTCCGCTTCCGGCTGCAAGTAGCCAGTTGTGTGCAGCCCATTTTTACCCCCAGAGCGATCCAGACGCTGCATCGGCTCTCCGGCGGCATTCCGCGCCTGATCAACCTCATCTGCGATCGCGCCCTGCTCGCAGCCTTCGCCCGTGGCAGCTACAAGATTGTCCACAGCGATATCAGCCAGGCCGCCTTCGAGGTCAATGGCGTTCGGGACGAAGGGAGCTGGGCCTCCGGTCTGATGGTGACGCTGGCGGGCGCCCTGCTGGTGGCCGCAGGCTGGTGGAGCTGGCAATTTTTCGGCGTGTTCCCCACCCGTCCGGTAGTCAAGGTCGAGGTACCAGTCACCATCGACGAAACCGCCGAGCAGCAGGAGCAGCTGACCGAGGCGATCAATCAGGCCATCGACCCCGACAGCGCCATGCAGAATCTCTATCGGGTCTGGGGTTATGAACCGGAACCGTTCGAGGCAACATGTGACAACGCGCCCCGTGCCGGTCTGCGCTGTCAGGAGGGAGAGGCAAGCCTCGACGAGCTGCGCGCCCTGCAGTATCCCGCCATGATCACGCTCACTGACCAGAATGGCGGTCTCTATTACGCCACCCTGGTCAATCTGGGGCCAAGCAAGGCCAGCCTGATGATCGGCAACCAGAGCTGGCAAGTGGATCGCCAGTGGCTCACCGACAACTGGGGTGGCAGCTATACCCTGCTCTGGCGCATGCCGAAAGGGGGCGTCAGCCTGATCGCCAGCAATGCCGGACAGACCCAGATCCAGTGGCTCGACAACGCCCTGAGCCGAGCATTGCAACAACCCGAACGCAAGGTGCGCCGTTTCGATGGCGAGCTCAAGACCAAACTGCAGCAGTTCCAGCGGGATCAGGGGCTCACCCCTGATGGCATCGCCGGCAGCAACACCCTGCTGCGGCTCAACGCTCTCTCCGGCGAACCCATGCCAAGACTGGAGGAGGCCTCCTGATGTCTACCCTGCTCAATGCTCTGCGCCGTGCCCAGCAGCCTTCGCAACAGAGCCATATTCCCGCCATGGGGCTAGCAGTAGCCCGCGAAGAGACGCAACCCGCGCGCCGTATCGGCTGGCTGCTGGCCCCCCTTGCCCTGCTACTGGGGGCGGGTGCCAACTATGGCTGGCATCTAATCCACCTGCGTCCCATCGAGGAGAAGGTGGAGGTAAAAGAGGTGATTGCCTCCCCCTTCGTGCGGGTTGAGCCCAAGGCGATGGTGACCCGTCCGCTGCCCCCGCCCCTGCCGGAACCTGTGGTGCAGCAGCCCAGGGTTGCTGCGGCTGCCAGCAATCCGGCAACCAGTCGACCGACCTTGGCCGAACAGCTGATGCGCGCCCTCAACGAAACACCGCTGCAACAGGAATCGGGTACAGTTCCCCAAGGCGTGCAGCCGGCCCAGCTGATGTCGCTGAATGCCGCTCCGCTTTCGGTTCGCCAGCAAGTGCCCGCATTCAGCTATGGCTCCCATGTGTTCTCATCCAATCCGGCCAAGCGGGCCGTGGTGCTCAATGGCCGGGAATATCGGGAAGGAAGCGAAATCGCCCCCGGAGTCCTGCTCGCCACCATAGACCAGCAGTACATTGTGCTGCAGGTCGGAGGCCAGAGCGTAACCCTCAAGGCGTTGCAGGATTGGCGAGGGTGAGTACGCACCTGTCCCTGATGATCGCTGGCCAGCAGGATGCGCCTCACCTGAGTGACACTTTTATGAGCATTCAAAGGGTTACGGTGTGATGAAATATCCATTTTTACAGTTTGGTGTGCCCGGACCCGTTGTGTCACAGCACGCAGCCGTACACAATACGCAGCCGCCCCAGAACCTGGAATTTGTTGATTAATATGACGCTACGATTCAGGGATGACATCTTGACCCTGCTGCTGGCCCGGTGCCGGCAGCTTCCTTTGACTCGCGTCACTGGAGTGTTCTTTCTGGCGCTGCTGTTGATGCTGGCACAACAGAGCGCAGCACTCACCTGGCGCTTGCTCACCCTGGCAAACCCGCAATCCAGCCAGCCGTGGCAACCTTCCACCGTAGCGGTCAGCGGCCAGAGCAGCCCGCGCCTTGAGCTGGATGAGGTAAGCCGACTGGCGCTGTTTGGCAAGGCGATCCCCAAGGCGCAGGCCAAAGCCGCAGTGGCCGCCAATGCGCCGCGTACCCAGCTCAATGCCCAACTCAACGGGGTGCTGGCCAGCTCAAATCCATCCAAATCCATCGCTATCATCGCCATGTCCGGCATCCAGAACTCATATGGTATTGGCGACATGATTGACGGCACCCAGGCGCGGATCCGGCAGGTCTATCCGGATCGGGTGATCATCGAGCGGGATGGCCGCGACGAGACCCTGATGCTGGATGGCGAGGAGTATGGCAAGCCGCTGCCGCAAACCAACTCTGCTCCTCTTGGCTCCCTGCGCAGCGAGCTGATGGCCGACCCGGGCAAGATCACCGATTACCTCAATATTTCACCGGTTCAAGTGGATGGCCGCATGACCGGCTATCGCCTCAACCCGGGCCCCCATCCGGAATTTTTCAACCAGAGCGGGCTGCAGGCCAATGACCTGGCCATCAGCATCAACGGGCTGGATTTACGGGACAACATGCAAGCCATGCAGGCGATGCAGCAGCTGGCTGGCGCAACGGAAATGACAGTGACCGTCGAGCGACAGGGCGAACAGTTCGATGTCTATGTGCGCTTGTCAGAATAATGATTTGGAGTCGTACCAATAATGACAACTAAAGGGAAAGGCTGGCGTCTGGCCACTATCGCAGCGGCACTGATGATGGCGGGCTCAGCCTGGGCCACCGAATACTCTGCCAGTTTCAAGAACACCGACATTGAAGAGTTCATCAATACGGTGGGCAAGAACCTCAATAAAACCATCATCATAGAGCCCTCGGTGCGCGGCAAGATCAACGTGCGCAGCTACGACCTGCTCAACGAGGAGCAGTACTACCAGTTCTTTCTGAGCGTACTCGACGTCTACGGCTTTGCCGTGGTGCCGATGGATAACGGCGTGCTCAAGATACTGCGCTCACGGGATGCCAAGACCTCCGCCATTCCGGTGGTGGATGGCAGCAACCCGGGCATGGGCGACGAGATGGTGACCCGGGTCGTGCCGGTGCGCAACGTCTCGGTGCGTGAACTGGCTCCCCTGCTGCGCCAGCTCAACGATAACGCCGGTGGTGGCAATGTGGTGCACTACGAGCCCTCAAACGTGCTGCTCATCACCGGCCGCGCTGCCGTGGTCAATCGTCTGGTGGAAGTGGTCAACCGGGTCGACCGTGCTGGCGATCAGGATGTGGACATCATCAAGCTCAAGTTTGCCTCGGCGGGCGAGATGGTTCGCTTGGTGACCAACCTCAACAAGGATGGCAATCCGCAAGGAGGCACCGCCTCCCTGCTGCTCTCCCCCAAGGTGGTGGCTGACGAGCGCACCAACTCGGTGGTAGTGAGTGGAGAGCCGAAAGCGCGCGCCCGCATCATCCAGATGGTACGCCAGCTCGACCGTGACCTGCAGAGTCAGGGCAATACTCGGGTCTTCTATCTCAAATATGGCAAGGCCAAGGACATGGTCGATGTGCTCAAGGGGGTCAGCTCCAGCATCGAGGCCGACAAGAAAGGGGGTGGCAGCGCAGCCGCTACCAGTGGCGGCAGTATCGGCGGCGGCAAGCTGGCCATCTCGGCCGACGAGACTACCAATGCTCTGGTCATCACCGCCCAACCAGACGTGATGGCCGAGCTCGAACAGGTCATCGCCAAGCTCGACATCCGCCGCGCCCAGGTGCTGGTAGAGGCGATCATCGTCGAAATGCAGGATGCCGATGGCCTCAACCTCGGCGTCCAGTGGGGCAATGCCAATGGCGGCGGTACCCAGTTCACGAACACAGGGCTCCCCATCACTGGTGCCATCGCCGCGGGCAAGGATTACCAGAATGGCAAGACCGATGGTGCTGCCAAGTTGCTAGAGAGCTTTAACGGGATGGCTGCCGGTTTCTATCACGGCGACTGGGCCATGCTGGCGACGGCGCTGGCCTCCAATACCAAGAACGATATTCTCTCCACCCCGAGTATCGTCACCATGGATAACAAGGAGGCCTCCTTCAACGTCGGTCAGGAGGTTCCGGTCCAGAGCGGCTCACAGACCTCCACTACCAGTGATCAGGTGTTCAGCACTATCGAGCGCAAGACAGTGGGCACCAAGCTGACGGTCACGCCGCAGATCAATGAAGGGGATTCGGTGCTGCTCAACATCGAGCAGGAAGTCTCGAGCGTGGGTAAACAGGCAACAGGAACAGACGGTCTGGGACCCACCTTCGATACCCGTACCGTCAAGAACTCCGTGCTGGTAAAGAGTGGCGAAACCGTGGTGCTGGGCGGCCTGATGGATGAGCAGACCAAGGAGGAGATCTCCAAGGTACCACTACTCGGCGATATCCCGGTACTGGGCTATTTGTTCCGTTCTACCGCCAACAGTACCTCCAAGCGCAACCTGATGGTCTTTATCCGGCCCACCATCTTGCGCGATGCGGACGTCTACTCCGGCATCTCCAGTAACAAGTACAGTCTGTTCCGCGCAGAGCAGCTCAATGCGGCCTCGCAGGAGGGCTACCTCACCTCCCCCGCCCGTCAGGTATTGCCCGCCTACGGTCAGGATGTGATGGTATCACCCGAGCTGCAAAAAGAGATTCAGAAGCAGATCAACGAGATGCAGAACAGACAGCAGAGCGCCGTCGAAACCACCACCCCCTTTGTGCAGAGCCGTCCCTGATGAGTGCCTACCATCTTGACGGCGGCGAGTTGCCGCCCCCGCTGCCGGAGCTGCCCTTTGCCTTTGCCCGCAATTTCGGGGTGATCCTGATTGAGCGGGAAGGGGCACCTGTGTTGCAGTGCCGCCCCGGCGTCACCCCGCAAGCCCTGCTGGAAGTACGGCGGGTAGCGGGTTGCAGCTTCGCGGTGGAGCAGCTCGACAACGAGTCCTTCGAAGAGCTGCTGATGGCCCACTATCAGCGCGACTCCTCCGAGGCACGTCAGCTGATGGAAGATCTCGGCAACGAGATGGACTTCTTCGCGCTGGCCGAAGAGCTGCCCCAGAGCGAAGACCTGCTGGACGCAGATGACGACGCCCCCATCATTCGCCTCATCAACGCTATGCTGAGCGAGGCGATCAAGGAGGAGGCCTCAGATATCCATATCGAGACCTTCGAGCGGGCACTGGTGATCCGGTTTCGCATCGATGGGGTGCTGCGGGAGATCCTGCGCCCCCATCGCAAGCTGGCCTCGCTCCTGGTCTCGCGGATCAAGGTCATGTCGCGGATGGATATCGCCGAGAAGCGGGTGCCGCAGGATGGCCGTATCTCGCTGCGTATCGGCGGCCGCGCCGTCGATGTGCGGGTCTCCACCATGCCGTCCAGTTACGGCGAGCGGGTGGTATTGCGTCTCTTGGACAAGAACAACGTGCGCCTCGAGCTCAAGCAGCTGGGGATGACCGCGGCCAACCGCACCATCATCAGCGAGCTTATTCGCAAGCCCCACGGCATTATTCTGGTCACCGGCCCGACCGGTTCCGGTAAATCCACCACCCTCTATGCGGCGCTGTCTGAAATCAACTCGCGGGATCGCAACATCCTGACCGTCGAAGATCCCATCGAATATGACCTCGAAGGGGTGGGCCAGACCCAGGTCAACACCAAGGTGGACATGACCTTCGCCCGCGGCCTGCGCGCCATCCTGCGTCAGGATCCGGATGTGGTGATGGTGGGGGAAATTCGTGACCTCGAGACCGCCCAGATCGCGGTACAGGCCTCCCTCACCGGTCACCTGGTGATGTCGACCCTGCACACCAATACCGCCATCGGCGCCATCACCCGGATGCGGGACATGGGGATCGAGCCCTTCCTGCTCTCCTCCTCCCTGCTGGCGGTGCTGGCCCAGCGGCTGGTGCGCACCCTCTGCCCCGATTGCCGCGCCCCGCGCCCGGCCACCGAGCAGGAGCGTCTCGCCATGGGCATCAAGCTGGAGCCGGATCAGCCTATCTGGCATCCGGTGGGCTGCGAACAGTGCAACCACACCGGCTATCGCGGTCGCACCGGCATCCACGAACTGGTGGTGGTTGACGAGGCGGTGCGTGAAGCCATTCACGGTGCCAGCGGCGAGATGACCATTGAACGGCTGATCCGCGGCCACACCCCCAGCATCCGCCGCGATGGCATCGACAAGGTGCTCAAGGGGCAGACCAGCCTCGAAGAGGTACTGCGCGTGACCCGGGAAGATTGAGATGGCGGCATTCGAATACAAGGCCCTCGATAACAAGGGGCGTAGCAAGAGCGGCGTGATGGAGGGCGACTCGGCCCGTCAGGTACGCCAGCTGCTGCGCGAGCAGGGGCTCACCCCGCTCGAGGTCAACGAGACCACCGAGAAGGCGAAACGGGAGGCAACCCGCTTCGCCCTGTTCCGTCGCGGTGCCAGCACTGCCGAGCTGGCCCTGATCACTCGCCAGCTGGCCACCCTGGTCGGTGCCGGTCTCACCATCGAAGAGGCGCTCAAGGCGGTGGCCGAGCAGTGCGAAAAGGCCCACTTGCGCTCTCTGGTGGCGACCGTGCGCAGCAAGGTAGTGGAAGGTTATTCGCTGGCCGACTCGCTGGGGGCCTTTCCCCATGTGTTCGACCAGCTGTTTCGCTCCATGGTGGCGGCCGGTGAAAAGTCGGGCCATCTGGAAAAAGTGCTCAACCGCCTCGCTGACTACACCGAGCAGCGCCAGCATATGCGCACCAAGCTGCTGCAGGCGATGATCTACCCCATCGTATTGACCTGCGTCGCCATCGGGGTTATCTCGATCCTGCTCACCGCCGTGGTGCCCAAGGTGGTTGCCCAGTTTGAACACATGGGTCAGCAGCTGCCGGGCACCACCCGTTTTCTCATCGGCACCAGCGAACTGATGCAGGCATACGGCCTCTGGTTCCTGCTGCTGATCTTCCTCGGCAGCTTTGTCTGGCGCTGGTGGCTCACCGACGAGAAGCGCCGCCGGCGCTGGCATCAGGTGCTGCTCGGCCTGCCGGTGATTGGCCGGGTCAGCCGCGGTCTCAACACCGCCCGTTTCGCCCGCACTTTAAGCATTCTCAACGCCAGTGCGGTGCCGCTGCTGGAGGGGATGAAGATCGCCGGTGAAGTGCTCTCCAACGACTTTGCCAGAATGCGCATTCTCGAGGCCGCCGAACGGGTGCGCGAAGGGACCAGTCTGCGCAAGTCGCTGACCGAGACCAAAATTTTCCCGCCCATGATGCTGCACATGATCGCCTCCGGCGAGCAGAGCGGCGAGCTCGACAGCATGCTGGAGCGGGCGGCAGACAACCAGGATCGGGAGTTTGAATCCCAGGTCAATATCGCCCTCGGGGTATTCGAACCCATGCTGGTGGTCTCCATGGCCGGGGTAGTGCTGTTTATCGTGATGTCGATCCTGCAGCCGATCCTCGAGCTCAACAATATGGTGAATATGTAAGTTTCCGGTGTTCGGTGATGCCGCTGGCGGCCCGTCGAACCCACCCAGTGATCACTCTCTGATGGGTCATCCCATCTCATTCGTTACGGAGCAACTCATGAACAAACGTCGTCAATCCGGTTTTACCCTGCTGGAAGTCATGGTGGTCATCGTGATCCTCGGTATTCTGGCCAGCCTGGTGGTGCCCAACCTGATGGGCAACAAGGAGAAGGCTGACCAGCAGAAAGCGGTCTCCGATATCGTGGCGCTGGAAAACGCCCTCGACATGTACAAGCTGGACAACAACCGCTACCCGACCACCGAACAGGGTCTGGAGGCACTGGTGACCAAGCCCTCCATCGATCCGGCACCGCGTAGCTACCGCGATGGCGGCTACATCAAGCGCCTGCCGCAAGATCCCTGGGGCAACCCCTACCAGCTGCTGAGCCCGGGCCAGTTCGGCAAGATCGATATCTTCTCCATGGGTCTGGATGGCGAAGCCGGTACCGATGACGACATCGGCAACTGGAACCTGAAGGATTTCCAATAAGTGATGTGCCGCCACCCCATGCAGTCCGCCTTGCTGGAGCAGCCTGAATGAGGGCTGCACCATCTGCCCGTTGTCAATCCGGCTTTACCCTGCTGGAGGTGCTGCTCGTTGCCATGTTGATGGGTCGGCTTGAGGCTACCGCTATGCAGTTGAGGCTGGTGCCATGAAACATACTCGCCAAGCTGGCTTTACTCTGCTGGAAGTGTTGCTGGTTGCCATGCTGATGGGGCTGGTGGCCACCGCCGTCACCCTCAGCATGGGGGGCGCAAAAGGTGACAGGGAAATCGACAAGCAGGCGCGCCGCCTGATGGCGACCCTGCAACTGGCGCAGGAGTATGCGGTGATGGATGGTCGACTGGTGGGCATTCGCATCGAGGATAACGGCTGGCAGTTTATGCAGCGTCAGGCCAGGGATCGCAAGTGGCTGGCCCTGGCCGGCGACAAACAGCTGGGCCCGGTACAACTGCCCGACGAGATGACCCTGACGCTCGAACTGGAGGGATTTGGCTGGCAGCCGGATCCCGATGAAGAGCGAGAAAAGAAACGGGATGCGAAGGAGCGTACCCCGCAGCTCCTTATCTTCCCCGGTGGTGAACTGACCCCCTTTACCCTTACCTTCAGCCAGCAGGGTGACGATGCGCGTTACACCCGCCTTGTCAGGGGTGACGAGTTTGGACGTCTCACCCTGTTCACCGGCGATGAGGATGAAAAAGGGAACAACCCATCATGAACGCCTGCAGGATGATGTTGTTTGATAAATCTGTGATGGTGGCGCCACCGCTGTGCCAACTACGCCCTCTACAGGTGACACGATGAATGCGCGCGGCATGACGTTACTCGAAGTGATGGTAGCGCTGGCGGTCTTTGCCATTGCCGGTCTCGCGGTCATGAAGACCGCCAGCGAGCACCTCTCGGCCCTCAACTATCTGGAGCAGAAAACCCTGGCCACCTGGGTGGTGGAGAACCAGCTGGTGCAACAGAAGCTCGAGAACAAGTGGCCCGGCAACAGCTGGGTAGAGGGGGAGGAGCAGATGGCGGGCAGTACCTGGTACTGGCGCTATCGTGGCGTCGCGACCAGCGACAGCAACTTCAAGGCACTGGACATGGAAGTGCGCACCGAAGCCAGGGCAGAGAACCCGGTCGCCATGATGCGGACCTATATCAGCCGATGACTCAGCTCTTCACCCGTACACCTCGCCCCATCCGCCAGGCCGGTTTCACCCTGCTCGAAATGCTGGTGGCCATCGCCATCTTCGCCACCCTCAGCATGGGCGCCTATCAGGTGCTGCAGGGAGTGCTCACCAGTGACGAAGTGGCCAAGCGCAAGGAGGCCCGCCTCAACGAATTGCAGCTCGCCTTCACCCTGCTGGAGCGGGATGTCACCCAGATGGTGCCGCGCAGCGGCCGCATCGAGGGGGAGAACAACAAGGTGCTGCTGGCGGCCTCCCGGTTCGGCCAGCAGAGCGATGACTGGGGTATGGCCTTTATGCGCAGCGGCTGGCTCAACCCCGATGGCATGCTGCCCCGCTCCCATCTGCAGCGGGTCGGCTGGCGGCTCAAGGGGCAGACGCTGGAGCGCCTCAGCTACCTCTATCCGGATCCGGTGATCGGCACCGAGCCACGTATCCAGCCGATTCTGACAGGGGTCACCGCCTTTCGCCTCTACTTCTACGACAAGGGCAACTGGAAGGAGGAGTGGACCCAACGCAGCGTGCTCCCCTACGGGCTGGCAGTGGAGCTGGATCTGGAAGATTACGGCACCATTCGTCGTCAGTTTCTGATTGGTGCCGGTGGCCAGCGCGCCGAAGAGAACAGCCAGAGCAGCAACCCCGCTCAAGGGAGCGGCAACGGCAATACCCATGGCGGCAATGGTGACAGCCAGAATGGAGGGGGCGCCAATGGGGGCTAATCTCCCGGGCCGCCAGCGCGGCATGGCACTGCTGGTGGTGCTGCTGATCCTCTCGGTGATGGTAATCATCGCCAGCAATATGAGCGGCCGCCTGCAGCTCGAGCTGCGCCGCACCGCCAACATCACCACAGGTAAACAGGCATGGTGGTATGCCCTCTCGGCTGAGGCGCTGGTGAGCAAGGTACTGGCCCAGGATTTCAAAGACAGCCCAGAGGTGGTGCACCTGGGTCAGAACTGGGCCCGCAAGGATGCCATCTTTCCGGTGGATGATGGCCAGCTCAAGGGCGAGGTGACCGACCTGCAATCCTGCTTCAACCTCAACAGCCTGAGCGTGGCATCGAAGGCGGGGAGCGACGAGGATCTGGCGCAGCAGCCCTATCCGGTGCAAGTGTTTCGCACACTGCTCAAGGAGCTGGCGATGGATGATTACGAGGCAGCCCAGCTCACTGACGCCATCCGCGACTGGACGGACAAGGATACGGTGCTGGTCTCCAGCCTAGGGGCCGAGGATGCCTACTACGAGGGACTCAAGCCTCCCTACCTCACCGCCAACCAGTGGATGCTGGGCAAGGATGAGCTGCGGGCGGTGCGCGGGGTGACGGCCAGGGTCTACGCAAAACTGGCCCCCTACGTCTGCGCCCTGCCAAACGACAAGCTGAAGATCAATATCAACACCCTGCTGCCCGAACACCCCGAGCTGCTGGCAGCCCTCTATCTGGGCAAGATTGGCAGCGATGACGCCAAGCGGGTACTGACCGAGCGGCCGAAGAAGGGGTGGAAAGAGAGCAAGCTGATGACGGATCAGCTGCCCGTACCTCTTGAAACCGTCAAGGGGCTCAAGGAGGCGCTGGTGGTCAAGAGCGACTTTTTCGAGGCCCACGTGGTCGCCGAGGTCGGTGACAACCGCGCCTGGCTGGAGAGCACCTTCCAGCGGGGCAAGGACAACAAGCTGGTCATGCTGCGCCGCCTCAATAGCGGCGCCGAATAAACAACGCTGGCGGGAGCGACTCCCGTCAGGGAAAACATTGGATGCAGCCTGCGGGCTGCGCACCGGTTGCGTGGGCCTGGCCCACACGAACCGGTATCGCAGGAGAGAGAGGCGTGAGCGAGAGTCTGGTCATCCGTCTGGGGACCACTAAACAACAACCGGTCGCCTGGCTGGTCTGGTCGAGTCAGGAGCAGGAGATCATCGCCTCCGGCGAGCTCCCTTCGGCCGATGCGCTGAGCGAACTGCAGGAGCGTGCTGGCGGCCGCCCCGTGGTCACCCTGGTGCCGGGCAGCGATCTGATATTCCGTCGGGTCACCCTGCCAGGACGATACAACCGTCAATCGGCGGCAGCCCTCCCCTATCTGCTGGAGGAGCAGATCGCCTCCGATGTGGATGAGCTGCATCTGGTGGTACTGGCTCACGACGGCCCGCAGGTAGATCTGATGGCGGTGGATCGGCAGAAGATGGCCCAGTGGCTCGGCTGGCTAGAGACGGCAGGACTCAAGGGCCTGCAGCTGTTGCCAGACGTGCTGGCACTGCCGCAGACCACTGATGGCTGGTCTGCGCTGCAACTCGGCAACGAGTGGCTGTTACGCCAGGGCCCCTGTCAGGGGATCGTCGCCGACGAACCGCTGCTCGCCATCTTGCTGGCCGCAGAAGCTGAACCCGTCACAATTTATAGCCACACGCCGGCGCCCGCCATTGCGGCGGCCAACTGGCAGCCGGCCGAACCCGAACTGCCCATGCTGCTGCTAGCCAAAGGGGCCCTCACCTGCCGCGCCAACCTGCTGACCGGCCCCTACCGCCCCCAGACCGAATATGCCCGCTACTGGCTGCAGTGGCGCAAGGTAGTCATTACCGCCGCCCTGTTGCTGCTGGTGGCGCTGGGCCAGCGCGGGGTACAGCTCTATCAGCTCACCGAGCAGGACAAGGCGCTGAAAGCGGAGATCCGCGCCGTCTATACCCGCATCTTCCCGGGAGAGAGCCGCATCGTTAACGTGCGCAGCCAGATGACCCAGCACCTGAAACAGATAGGACAGGCCCCGCAAAACGGCGTGCTGCTGATGCTCACCGAACTGGCCCCCACCTTTGCCGAAGTGCCCGGCGTCAAGCCACAGGTGATGCGTTTTGACGCCAGCCGTCGCGAACTGCGGCTGCAGGTGACCGCCCCCGGTTTTGCCGAGATCGAGCGGTTCCGCGAGCTGGCGGGCAAGCAATTCGAGGTACAGCAAGGCGAGGTGCGCAGCACCGAGGGCAAGGTTGAAGGGGCGCTGGTGCTCAAGGGTAAATCATCATGATGGAAAAATTGCAGAGCTGGTGGCACGGCATCACAGCACGGGAACAGCGGCTGGTGGTCGCAGGCGGCGTTCTGCTGCTGGTCGGCCTCTTCTACTGGAGTGTCTGGCATCCTCTCAACAACCGCATCGCCGAGCGCGAACGCCAGGTGCAAAACCAGCAGCAGACCCTCGCCTGGCTCAAGGAAAAAGGTGAAGTGGTGTTGGCCATGCAAGGGAGTACGGGGAGTCAGATCGACACCAGCGGCACCCTGGAGGGGGTGGTCAACCGCACTGCCTTCAACCATAAGATCAAGATTGCCCGGCTGCAACCCCAGGGGCAGGAGCTGCAGGTGTGGATCGACACGGTCCAGTTTGATGACCTGCTGCTCTGGATCTCCACCCTGGTGGAGCAGCACGGCATTCAGGTTCAAATCATCGAGATCGCCCGCGAGGATCTGGCCCCGGGTCTGGTCAAGGTCAGACGTTTGCAGTTGAGTCGTCCACAATGAAAAAACGCATCCTGATTGCTAGCCTGTTTCTGGCCACCTATCTGGTCTTCCTGCTCGCCACCCTGCCCGCAGCACTGGTAGCGCGCTATCTGCCGCTGCCTGCCAACATTGCCAACCGGCTGAAACTGGAAGGGGTGAGCGGCACCCTCTGGAGTGGCCAGATTGCCCGACTGCAATATGCCAGCGAATCGGTGAACCAGTTGCGTTGGGATCTCAACGGCTGGTCGCTGCTGCGCTTCGCTCCCGAAGTGACCATTCGCTTTGGCGATCGCAACGGACTCAACGGTCAGGGCGTTGTCGGCTGGAATGGCGCCACCTTCGGCCGCGACCTGACCCTCAATGCCCCCGCCCCCTGGTTGCTGAGCCGGGTGCCGATGCGACTGCCGCTCCCGCTCACTGTCACCGGTCAGCTGCAGCTCAAAGTGGAGCAGTTTGCCCAGGGTAACCCCTGGTGTGACAACCTCTACGGTAACCTCGACTGGTACAACGCCAGCGCCGATACCCCGGCCGGCAAGCTGGATCTGGCCGACCCCGAGCTGAAACTCACCTGCCTCGACTCCAGACTGGTAGCCGAACTCAAGCAGGGCTCCGATGCGGTGCAGACCATGGGTCGCCTCGAGCTGCAACCCAATGGCCAATACCTGTTTCAGGGCACCCTGAAGCCGGGCCCCGAATTGCCGCCGCAGATGCAGCAAGGGCTCCCCTTCCTCGGTCAGCCCGACAGTCAGGGCCGCTTCCCCCTGCGCTACCAGGGGCGGATCTAATTCACCATCCCACCAACCCCGGAGCCACGCCGGGGTTGTTTTTTCCTCTTTGTACCTCTCCGCTCACTGAACTGCCCCCCTCAGCCCTTACTCATTCTGCTCTTACGTACCGTCACGTCCCCTGCCCCCCTCTCCTTCAACCCGATCAGCGCAGCAACAACCAGCCTCACCGGTCAATCCATTTGCCGCCAATGGTCAATGAGCGAACACCGAGCTGAAAAAGAGGCAACTCGCCCCAGCAAAATTGAATATCAATCAGGTTGCATTAATTGATAAATGTGAGCTGTCACCCGTTATTGATCTTTTCCAGCCAGATCACAGCCGCCCACCAGAGCATAAAAATAACCAACTGAAAAATAACAACTAAAAAAGAAAAACATCCTCTTTACGCCCCATTTCATCTCATTTCCTTTGTGCCCACCCATCAGAAGTGTGAGCAACGGCAAAACGATAGGTCAACCAAAGACAATTGATATAAGTATCGAAATACCAGGTGCAAAGCAGAGGTCGATACAATTAGGTCAACTGGAGATGATTTATTTGTCTTGCTAGCGCGACAGGCATGCATCTCGACTGATCTGTCCATTTGATTTTCAAGCGTTGAGGGAAGGGTTATGGAAAAGAAGCGTATCTACCTGTTTTGCTCTGCGGGCATGTCCACATCACTGCTGGTCTCAAAGATGAGGGCCCAAGCGGAAAAATATGATGTGCCGGTGCTGATCGATGCCTACCCGGAGACTCTGGCTGGCGAGAAGGGACAGGATGCCGACCTGGTGCTGCTGGGGCCACAAATCGCATACATGCTGCCGGAGATCCAGCAACAGCTGCCGGGCAAACCGGTCGAGGTGATTGACACCCTGCTCTACGGCAAGGTCGACGGGCTGGGCGTGCTGAAAGCCGCCGTCGCCTCCATCAAGAAGAGCCTAGCATAGGTAAGGAGATCCCTGTGAGCAACATCATCGCATCGTTGGAGAAGGTCATACTGCCCATTGCCGTCAAGCTGGGCAAACAGCCTCATGTCAACGCCATCAAGAACGGCTTTATCAAGATGATGCCCCTGACACTGGTCGGGGCCATGTTCGTACTGATCAACAACGTGTTCCTGAGCTTTGGCGAAGGCTCCTTCTTCTACTCTATCGGTGTGCGGCTCGATCCTGCCACCATCGCCACCCTGGATGGCCTCAAAAGCATCGGTGGCAACGTCTATAACGGCACTCTGGGGATCATGTCCCTGATGGCCCCCTTCTTTATCGGTCTGGCGCTGGCCGAAGAGCGCAAGAGCGATCCCCTGGCATCGGGCCTGCTCTCGGTAGCGGCCTTTATGACCGTCACGCCGTTCAGCGTGGGCGACGCCTATGCGGTGGGCGCCAACTGGCTGGGCGGAGCCAACATCATTTCCGGCATGCTGATCGGTATCGTCGTGGCCGAGATGTTCGCCTTTATCGTCCGTCGCAACTGGGTGATCACCCTGCCTGACAGCGTGCCGGCCTCGGTCTCCCGCTCGTTCTCCGCGCTCATTCCGGGCTTTATCATCCTATCCATCATGGGGGTCATCTCCTATCTGCTGAGCGATGCGGGCACCAACTTCCACCAGCTGATCATGGACAGCATCGCCAAGCCGCTGTCCAATATGAGCGGTCTGGTCGGCTGGGTCTATGTGGTGTTCTCCTCCTTCCTCTGGTTCTTCGGGGTACACGGCATGCTGGCGCTCACCGCGCTGGAATCCGGCATTCTGTTCCCCTTCGCCCTGGAAAACGTCGCCCTCTACAACCAGTACGGCTCGGTTGAAGCGGCGCTGGAGGCAGGCAAACAGTTCCACTTCTGGGCCAAACCGATCACCGACTCCTTCGTCTTCCTCGGCGGCACCGGTGCCACCCTTGGCCTTATCCTGGCCATCTTTATGGTCTCCCGTCGCGATGACTACCGTCAGGTGGCCAAGCTGGGCCTGCCCTCCGGCCTGTTCCAGATCAACGAGCCCATCCTGTTCGGCTTGCCGGTCATCATGAACCCCATCCTGCTGGTGCCCTTCATTCTGGTGCACCCGGTACTGATGGGGATCACCATGGCGGCCTACTACGCCGGGATCATCCCGCCCATCACCAACATTGCGCCCTGGACCATGCCAACCGGCCTGGGTGCCTTCTTCAACACCAACGGCAGCGTGGCCGCCTTCTGTCTGGCGATATTCAACCTGGGGGTCGCGACCATGATGTATATCCCCTTCGTGTTGATTGCCAACAAGGCGCAGAACGTCATCGATGAAGAAGAGGAGAGCGAAGAGGATATCGCTCTGGCTCTGAAGTTCTGATAACCGCCATTCCAATGACAGCAAGGGAGGAGCAAAACTCCTCCCCTAACAGCCTGGAGAAGTAACCCATGCAGTATCGTTTTCCGGATAACTTCTGGTGGGGCAGCGCCAGCTCTGCCCCGCAGATGGAAGGCGCCGCCAACCGCGGCGGCAAATCCGCCAACATCTTTGACTACTGGTTCTCCATCGAGCCCGAGCGTTTCCACAACGGGGTTGGCCCGACCGATACCTCCACCTTCTATGACAACTTCGAGAGCGACATCAAGCTGCTCAAACAGCTGGGGCACAACAGTTTTCGTACCTCCATCTCCTGGTCACGGCTGATCCCGGACGGGGTGGGCGAAATCAACCAGGAGGCGGTCAGCTTCTACAACGCCCTCTTTGACCGACTGCTGGCCGAGGGGATCACCCCGCTTATCAACCTCTACCACTTCGACATGCCGATGTGCATGCAGGAGCGTGGCGGCTGGGAGAGCCGGGAAGTGGTGGCCGCCTATGTGCGCTACGCCACCCGCTGCTTCGACCTGTTTGGCGGTCGCATCAAGCACTGGTTCACCTTCAACGAACCGATCGTGCCGGTCGAGTGTGGCTACCTTGGCCACTACCACTACCCCTGTGTGGTCGATTTTGGCCGGGCGGCCACCGTCGCCTACCACACCGCGCTGGCCCATGCCGGTGCCGTGCAGGCCTATCGCGCCTGCCAGCATGATGGCGAGATAGGCATCATCCTCAATCTGAGCCCGACCTATCCCCGCTCGCAGGATCCGGCAGATATCGCCGCCTCCCGCATCGCGGATCTGCTGCTCAACAAGAGCTTCCTCGATCCGGCCCTGAAGGGGAGCTATGACCCCGAGCTGGTCGCCCTGCTGGCGCAGTATGACTTGCTGCCGCAGATCGAAGAGGGTGACAAGGCACTGCTCGCCGCCGGCAAAGTGGATATCCTCGGCATCAACTACTACCAGCCGCGCCGGGTCAAGGGCAAAGAGGTGGCCTGGCAGGGTGTGCCGCGCACGCCGGAAGATCTGTTCGACTACTACGAAATGCCGGGCCGCAAGATGAACCCTCACCGCGGCTGGGAGATTTACGAAAAAGGGATCTACGACATCCTCACCGACCTGCGGGTCAACTACGGCAACCTCCCCTGCTACATCTCGGAGAACGGCATGGGGGTCGAAGGGGAAGAGCGATTTATCGGTCCCGAGGGACGGGTGGAGGATGACTACCGCATCCAGTTCATTCGCGAGCACCTCGAGTGGCTGCATCGCGCACTGGAAGAGGGCAGCGCCTGTCGCGGCTATCACCTGTGGACCTTTATCGACAACTGGTCGTGGCTCAACGCCTACAAGAACCGTTACGGCTTCGTCCGCCTCGATCTGGAGAGCCAGCAACGCACCATCAAGAAGAGCGGCTACTGGTTTGCCGAGGTCGCGCGCAACCATGGTTTTAATTAACGCATTTACGTAAGGAACGACACATGTTCGATCTGGACAACATCACTGAAGAGGCCGCCACCTGCAACGATCTGGAAGAGGTGGTAATGGGGCTCATCATCAACTCCGGGCAGGCCCGCAGTCTCGCCTACACCGCGCTGAAAAAGGCCAAGGAGGGGGATCTGGCCGCCGCTCACCAGCTGATGGCCCAATCCCGCGAGGCGCTCAATGCCGCCCATCTGGTGCAGACCCAGCTGATCGAGGGCGATCAGGGGGAAGGCAAGATCCCGGTCACCCTGGTGCTGGTCCATGCCCAGGATCACCTGATGACCTCCATGCTGGCCCGTGAGCTGATCAGCGAGCTGATCGAGCTGCACGAAAAGCTGCAGAACCAGTAACCTCCGGACGGGGCGAGAGGCCCCGTCATCGGCCCGCAGATCAGGAAGCGACTCATGAGCGTCAAGACAATCCGGGAATCCGAACTGTTTAACAACAAACCGTTCCACATGTTCATCTACAACAAACAGGTGAGCGGAACCGGTTTGCACCAGCATGACTATTACGAGTTCACCCTGGTTTTGACCGGCCGCTATTACCAGGAGGTCAACGGCAAGCGGGTACTGCTGGAGCGGGGGGACGTGGTGTTTATCCCGCTCGGCTCCCGCCATCAGAGCTTCTACGAGTTCGGCACCACCCGCATCTTCAACGTCGGGATCACCCGTACCTATTTTGACGAGCACTTCAAATACCTGCTGCCGGAACACTTCGTCGCCTCACAGGCCTATGCGCTCAAGAGCGAGTTCCTCAGCTATATCGAGTCGGTACTGGTCTCCCCGGGCTTTCGGGAAGAGGCGCTGACCGAATTTCTCGAAGTGGTGACCTACGCGGTGATGAACCGGCTGCGTCACTACAAGGACACCTCCGCCAGCGATGATCTTCCGCTCTGGCTCCACGAAACCGTGGAGCGGATGCACGATCGCCCCCTCTTTGCCGAGGATGCGCTGGCCAACATGGTCTCCCTCTGTGGCAAGAGCCAGGAGTATCTGACCAGGGCCACCCGGCGTTACTACAACAAGACGCCGATGCAGATCATCAACGAGATCCGGATCAACTACGCCAAGATGCAGCTGGAGGTGACCAACAACTCGGTGGCCGATATCGCCTTCGAGACCGGCTACAACGACGTCAGCCTCTTTATCAAAAACTTCAAGAAGCTGACCTCGTTTACCCCGGGCAGTTACCGCAAATATCTCTATCCGAAATTCGAAAGTTCAGCCTGAAACCAGCGAGTTGCTGACCTAAACAACCCGGTTCAAGAGAACCAACCCATTGTCACCAGCCCCTGCCACAGAGGGCTGCGGCCCCTCTCACCCTGATGACAGAGCGGCCACCATCAAACCGATAAAGATCGATGAAGAGGGATTTATGAGCGAGAAGATCAAGGTAGTCACCATAGGCGGCGGCAGCAGCTACACCCCCGAGCTGGTCGATGGTTTCATCAAGCGCTACGCCGAGCTGCCCATCAGCGAGCTGTGGCTGGTGGATATCCCCGCTGGCGAAGAGAAACTGAACATCATCTTCGATCTCTGCCAGCGGATGATCCGCCAGGCGGGCATCCCCATGACCCTGCACAAGACCCTGGATCGCCGCGAGGCACTGGTGGGCGCCCACTTCGTCACTACTCAGCTGCGGGTCGGCCAGTTGCAGGCGCGGGAGAAGGATGAGCGCATCCCCTTGAGCCACGGCATGCTGGGGCAGGAGACCAACGGTGCAGGCGGCCTGTTTAAAGGGCTGCGCACCATTCCGGTCATCTTCGACATCATCCGCGACGTCGAAGAGCTTTGCCCGGATGCCTGGCTGATCAACTTCACCAATCCGGCCGGCATGGTGACCGAAGCGGTGCGCCGTCATACCAACTTCCGCCGCTTTATCGGGGTGTGCAACATTCCGGTCGGCATGCAGATGTTTGTGCGCGATGCCCTCCAGCTCACCGAGCGGGATCACCTCTCGATGGATCTGTTTGGCCTCAACCATCTGGTCTTTATCGGCGATGTGCTGGTCAACGGCGAATCCCGCTTTGACGAGCTGCTGGAAGGGGTCGCCGATGGCAGCCTGACCCGCGCCAGCTCGGTCAAGAACATCTTCGATCTGCCGTTCGATCCCGGTTTTATCCGCGGCTTGCGCCTGCTCCCCTGCTCCTACCTGCGTTACTACTTCAAGGAGAAAGAGATGCTGGGGATCGAGATGGGCGAGTTCTACAAGGGCGGTGCCCGGGCTCAAGTGGTGCAGCAGGTCGAGAAGAAGCTGTTCGAGCTCTACCAGAACCCCGAGCTGTGCGAAAAGCCCAAGGAGCTGGAGCTGCGTGGCGGCGCCTACTACTCCGATGCAGCCTGCGAAGTGATCAGCGCCATCCATAACGACAAGCAGAGCGAGCACTACGTCATCGTGCCCCATCAGGGCCATGTCACCAATATCCCGGCCGACTGGACGGTGGAGATGAGCTGCCTGATCGGGCGTGACGGTGCCATCCCCCACCCGCGTCTCACCCGCTTTGACGACAAGGTGAACGGGCTGGTGCACCTCATCAAGAGCTTCGAGATCGCCGCCGCCAAGGCAGCCATCAGTGGCAACTTTGATGACCTGCTGCTGGCGATGAACCTCAACCCGCTGATCCACTCCGACAACGATGCCCGCATCGTCGCCCGCGAGCTGCTGCTGGCCCACCGCGAACACCTGCCCAACTTCGCCGCCGCCATCGACGCCCTCGCCTGAGGCCAGCACGCCCCGCCTGACCACAGGCGGGGCGCTTAACCGCAAGGGAACCCTCATGAGCAAGAGATTGATCATCAACGCCGACGATTTCGGCCTCTGTCGCGCCCAGAACTACGGCATCATAGAGGCGTTCGAGCACGGGGTCGTCAGCTCCACCACTGCGATTGTCACCTCCCCCGCCATCGACCATGCCGCCTGGCTGGCCAAACGCTTCCCCGAGCTGCCAGTCGGGCTGCACTTTATGCTCAGCTGGGGAAAACCGCTCACCCCGCTCACTTCACTGGTGAACGAGCAAGGTGAACTCAACAAGGGGATCTGGCACAAGAGCGAGGCGAGCGAGCTGGATCTGGCCGAGATATCCGGCGAGCTGGCGAGTCAGTATCAGCGCTTTGTCGAGATCTTCGGCCAGCAGCCGACCCATATCGACAGCCACCACCATGTTCATATGTTGCCGACTATCTACCCGCTGGTGGAGGCCTTCGCCAAAGCGCATGGCCTACCCCTTCGCATCGACCGGGGCGAAATCGCCCGCCACGGTCTGACCGTTAACCACCCGCAGAGCTGCGATCGGTTCGACGACCGCTTCTACGGCGCACAGCTGACCCAGGCCAACCTGCTGCAACTGCTCGATGAAGCCAGTGAACAGGGGGCCCATTCGCTCGAGGTCATGTGCCACCCCTCCTTTATCGATCTGGAGATGCAGGGCAGCTCCTACTGCCAACCCCGCCTCAACGAACTGGCCATCCTGACCGATCCGGCCCTGCCCGCTCTTATCACCGAGCGCGGTTACCACCTTGCCAGCTATCGGGATTGGCGATCTTAAGCTCAGTAAACAGACCGTTAGCTGCCGGGGAAACGAAAGAAGCAGGCAAGCGTGTGCGCCAGCAAGTCAGAAGGCCCCTCGGGGCCTTCGTCTTTGGTCGCTGCATTTTCCGAACAATATCCGCCCTGAATATCCTGAAAATGCCGCTATTTCCCGCTTGAGGTGACCCGCTCAATAGAGCTTTTTCTGTGGGGGGCCTGCGAAGTTAAGGGGGCCAATGCCTTGCATCTTCACTTCGATCAGCGCCGGCCCCTTCAGGGCACAAGCCTGCGCAATGGCTTGTTCAAAGCCCGCCAAATCGGACACTTGCCAACTGGCCAGCCCGATAGATTGACCCAGGGCCCTGAAATCCGGGGTGTGCAGCTGATTAAAGTACTGACGGCCACCAAAATAGTGGTTCTGGATGCCGCGCATCACCCCATAGCCCCCGTCGTTCATCACCAGCAGGACCAGGTTGGTTTGCTCTTGCACCATAGTGGCCAGCTCGCCAACCCCCAGCATCAAGCCGCCATCCCCTACCAGGCCCACCACCTTGCGCGTCGGGTTCGCTATAGCAGTGCCGATCGCCATACTCAGCCCCATGCCGATCGCCCCCGCCAGGGAGTGAATATTAGTATTCGGTGCCCAGATGGGAAACAAACGACTACCCCAGGTACTGCCAGACATGGTGATGTCACGCACCAGAATCGCATCTTGAGGCAGGGCCTGGCGCAGTTGGCCACAGAGGGTGGCATAGGGGCCAAGTTGCTCGGTGAGCGCGGCAATGGCACTGCCTTTGGCCTCACTGATCGCCTGATCAAACGCTCGATTGACCTTGGTTTCCCCCTGCAAGCTGTCGCGCAGCGCCGCCAGTACCACCTTGGCATCGCCGCACACGAAGTGATCACTGGCGTAGTTGCGCGACGCCGCGCCGGGGTGAGCATCCACCTGATAAAGGGGACGGGGCAACGCCAGGCTATAGGTGCGGGTTTCATTGCTGCGCAACCGTGAGCCGACCACAATAGCCAGATCGCACTGCGCCATCAGGGCTTCCACCGCCGCGGCGTTATGAAACGCCCCCAGGCTGCGCGGATGCTCATCTGACAAGATGCCGCGGCCATGGGTCGAGGAGATCACCGCGACCCCTAGATCGGCCAGGGCCAAGACCTCCTCATGGCACGCGAGCGCGCCACCGCCGACCCACAGCAGCGGCTGCCTGGCCGTTTTCAGGGCGGCGACCAGCTTTGCCAGATCCGGCGCAGCCGGTGCGGGAAGCTGCAGGGGGGCGATCGGGCCGAGCTCGGCGGGCAGGGTGATCTGCGCGGCCTGCACATCGATGGGGATCTCGACACTCACCGGCCCCATGGGGACTGTTGTCGCAATGCGGATGGCATCAAGCAGCACTCCCACCGCCTGCTCCGGGCTGTTGATCCGAAAAGCCGCCTTACTGCTGGCTTTGAGAAATGTCAGCTGATCCCGGGTCTCATGGATAAAACTGGCATCCCGATCAAGGTATTCCCGCTCGACCTGACCGGTGAGATGCAGTAGCGGGCTCCCGGCGTTGAGCGCCTCCAGCAAGCCTCCCACCCCGTTACCTGCCCCGGCACCGGTACTGGTGATGGCCACCCCCAAGCCGCTAAAGCGTCCGTGTGCATCGGCCATGGTGACCGCCCCCGCCTCTCCTCTTGCCGCCACAAACCGGATCCGCTCCCGTCGCCCGATGGCATCGGCGATGGGCAAATTGTGGATAGAGATGACCCCATAAACCGAGCCAACCCCATGGGCTTCCAATACTCTGGCGATGGCTTCGCCCACATTGACTTGATTGCTCATGACCTTTCCTTACTCTGTTCAGTGGTTGGCCCGGTTAGTTGCACCAGGGATTGGGTTGATCGCCAAGGCCCAGATAGACACTCTTCTGCTGCATGTATGCGAACACGCCCTGACGCCCCTTTTCCCGGCCAAGCCCGCTCTCTTTGAAACCGCCGAAGGGAGCCGAGACGGAGAATTTTTTGTAGGTATTGATCCAGACAGTGCCCACCTCGAGCCTGCGCGCCAACGCCCAGGCCCGGCGAAAATCTTCACTCCAGATCCCGGCGGCCAAACCAAACACACTGTCGTTGGCCTGTTGCAACAACTGCGCGTCGTCCGCGAAAGGCAGCACCACCAGCACAGGGCCGAAGATCTCCTCCTGACACACCCGGGCTTGATTGGAGAGACCGGTAATAATGGTGGGTGGATAGAAACTGCCCTTGGCATATTCAGCGCCGGTCAGGCGAGCACCGCCGCACAACACCTGCCCCCCTTCCGCCTTGGCCAACGCCACATACTCATCGACTGACTGCAGATGGGATTCACTGATCAGCGGCCCTATGTGTATCCCCGGCTGCTCAGGGTGGCCAATTCGCAGCTCCCGGGTCAACGCCAGCAAGCGGGTGAGAAACGCTTCATATAACGACTGATGCACAAACAGCCGCGCCCCTGCGATGCAGGCCTGCCCTGCCGAGCTGAAGATGCCATATACCACCCCTTTGGCAGCCAACTCGAGGTTCGCATCCGCCAGCACTATGGTTGGTGACTTGCCGCCAAGCTCCAGCGAGGTGGGGATGAGCTTGTCGGCAGCGATATGGGCCAGCCGTCGCCCGGTATTGGTACCGCCCGTGAACGAGATCTTTTTAACCAGCGGATGGCGAGCCAGCGCCTCACCAACGATGGAACCCCGTCCCGGCAACACGCTCAATAACCCCTTGGGCAACCCCGCCTCTTCAAAGATACGGGCCAGCGCCAGTGCCGCCAGCGGAGTGGCATCGGCCGGCTTGAGCAGCACCGCATTGCCCCCCGCCAGAGCAGGGGCAATCTTTTGCATCTCGCTGGCGATGGGGGAGTTCCACGGGGTGATCGCGGCCACGACGCCTAACGGTTCATGGACGCTGAGGGTCATGAAGTCCGGGGATCTCTGGGTAGGCAGCTGCTCATCGAGGGTCTCGCAGGCAGCCGCAAAGTAGCGGGCCGTACCGGCGGCACTGGCGACCAGCCCCCGGGTCTCCTGCAGCGGCTTGCCGTTGTCTCTGGTCTGCAACCGCGCCAGCTCTTCACTGCGCTGCTCGATAAGATCCGCGACCCGATAGAGCACTGCGGCCCGTTGGTGGGGCAGGCTATGGCGCCAGGAGGGATCACGCCAGGCCCGCTCGGCCGCCTCGACGGCCTCTGCCACATCCTCCACGCTGGCAGTACTGATCTGATCATTGATGCTGCCATCGGCAGGAAAATAGCTGGTGCTCACCGGGCCACGCCCCTGGCGCCATTCACCCGCGATATAGATAGGTTTCACCATGTTGCTGCTCCTTAAATAACCAGGCTGTCGGTACATTGGCGACAGGCACGTACCACGCTCAGTGCAGCCAGCGTGGAGGTTTTCGGATTGGCCTCCAGCGGGAAACCGCTCATGGCGATATCGAGTTCACCAAACCGACCACACGCTTTGATTTGGTGCTGGTTGCGCCCAATCGTCGGGTCGACAACCAGTTCAACCTGAGTACGATCCATGCCCAACCCGGCCAGCGCGATGGTGGCAGCCACGTTGGCATTAGCAGGAAACAGCATGGCCGCCTCCCGGGCTGACCCGCGAAAGAAAGTTGTCGGCTCAGAGATCCGGGCCAGATCGATCAATCGCTCGGCATAACTCCCTCGCCAACTCTGGGGACTCTTGCGCCCCTGATAGGTGACCGACTCCAGCCCCCCCTCGCGGGCGGCGGCCAGACCATCGATCCCGGCGATGGCTCCGGCGAGCACCAGCATGGTGCCGCCCCCCTGACGGGCGGCCTCCCGCAGTTGCCGGGTGAGGGTCTCATCGGCCAGCGCGCCCACCGAGATGAGCCCCAGCGTCCAACCCCGGGTCAATATCGCCGCCCCGTGCTCACGCACGGCCGCCTGCCCGGCACACTCCACCACCAGATCCGGGCTTGCCGTACACTCTTCAATCCGGCTCAGCACCGTCACGGCGGGTCCCAACTCGGCTTGCACCAGTGCCACGCTGGCCGGGGGCACCACGACCCATTTCAGCATCAGATCCTCAGGCAGCAGCGTCATCACCTCACGGGCCATGGCACCAAAGCCCACCATCATCAGTTGTTTCATCATCTCTCCTAGAGGTGCCTGTTAAAGCCACCCGAGACATCGAGCGCTGCCCCGGTGGTATAGGCCGCCAGTGGCGAGGCCAAAAAAAGCAGCGCACGGGCAGGCTCTTCGGGTTTGCCCAGCCGTCCCATGGGTATGCCCCTGCGTGCAGCGATCCCCTGTGTCCACTCCTCCCAACTCAGCTGTGGCTCGCTGCGTTCGGCAAAGCGGCGACGCCACTGCTCCGACTCCACCATGCCGAGCAAGATGGAATTAACCCGGATCCCCTTGGCGGCAAACTCATGAGCCAACGAGTGGGTCAGGTTTAACAGAGCGGCCCGAGCGGCCGAGGTCGCAATCATGTGTGGCTCTGGCTGTAATGCCAGCAACGAATTGACATTGGTGATGGAGGGGCATGGCGAGCGCGTCAGCTGATCCAAAAAAGCCTTGATGGGATAGATGACACTGAATGTTTTCAGCCGGCTCTCTGCCAGCCACTGCTCATCGTCGGTCTGCTCAAAGTTGGAGACGCGTCCCTGACCGGCGTTGTTGATCAACATGTCGGTACCGCCAAAACGGGCCTCGACCGCCGCAGCAAAGGCCGTCACCGCCTCTTTATCGAGTACATCGCACGGGTAAGCCATGCAGTTGTCCTCGGGAAAGCTGGCCAACATCTCGGCCAGCGAGGCAGCCAAACGCTCGGTATTGCGTCCACACCAGGCCACTCGAGCCCCCTCGGCCAGTAACAACCGCACGGTTTCCAGCCCGATCCCCGATGAGCCGCCCGTTACCACGGCTACCTTGCCTTTCACGTTAAAACTCACGGTTATACCCCTCGATTGGTTAATAAAGCGACCAGTTGCACCACGGCCCGGCTAAACGCCGCAGGTTGATCGATATAACTGGCGTGACCCGCCCCCGGCAGAGGCTCGCAATGAGCCTTGCCATGCCCGGCAACCAGGGTCAGCACCCCTACGGGTGGCGTAATGACATCCTCTTCGCCATAGATCACCCCGATCGGAGCGGGATAGCGCGCCAGATAATCACGAATATCGTCATAGGCCAGCAGATAGGAAGCAGCCTCGAAGCCCACCTGGGTCAACCCGGTCATGCTGTTGGCAACCAGTGCCAACTGGGCCTTGCTTGCGCTGGGGCCCAGCAGCACAGGGCCACGGGCGGCCGCAAGCCCAGCGTGGCCCAGGGTGCGCAACATCTCGGGGCGCTTGCGATGGATCTGCTCCCGCATCTCAGGTTCGTCCCGGCCATAACCCTGTGCGGGATTGGCCAACAGCAGCCCCCTGACGCTATCGGGTTGTTCACTGGCATAAGCTGCGGCCACCATGGCCCCCAACGAATGCCCCAGCAACAGCGGTTGCTCCAGCTCAAGGGCAATGATCAACTGATGCAGCACTCTGGCATACGCCCGGGCGTCCGGAGTTGAACCTGGCAGCGGGTCACTCTGGCCATAGCCGGGCATATCCCACGCCACCAGGGTGAACTGCGCAGCCAACTGCTCCAATTGGCACACCCAGGAGCCGGAGCCGGAGCTGATCCCATGCAGTAACAGCAACACGGGCCCCTGCCCAACCCGACGATAGGCCAACTGACGCCCGGCCAGCATCGTCCGTTGCAACGGGAAGTCAGTGAGACGAGCGACCAGATCGCCCATCATGAGACCCGCTTGATCTTGGATAACGGGTGGGTGTCCGGGTAGGTGGGCGTGGTCGGCTTGCTGGCCCCCAGCATCACGCACATCAGTGCATCCTCCTCACCATGGTTCAGCAGACCACGATAAATTCCCGGCGGAATGGAGATAAGATCCCGCTCATTAAGTTGGGTCTCAAATTTTTCCCCTTCGAACTCGACGAACAGGGTTATCGAGCCACGCAGCATGAAAAACACCTCTTCGACATCGTCATGGAGATGCAGCGGCCCTTCACACTGGGCAGGCAGCACCATGGTAGAGAAAGTGAAATGCTCGGAGGGGACGGTATTGCTGTCGCTCTGTACCCCTGTGGCCCCCGTGCCCATATAACGCATCTGGGCACGGCGATATTTAGGGTCATAATCAGCCTGGAATTTCAGGGCATCGAAGTCATAGCGACGGGTGCTAAAGCGGGCGATGCGACTATCCAGCCACTCTCCCAGACTCTTGTCAGCGGGTTTATTCCAGGTGGCAAATTTCGCGTTCATAGTGCGTTTCCTCTCAGTGGTTATTGCTCAGTTTCAGATAAAGAGCGCCCCTTCCGCGGCAACGGAATAAGCAGCCAGTCAGGTCAGGATCAGTACTTTTTAACGAGGGGGAGCAGCAGCAGCGAACCGAGCACGGCCACCCACACCAGGAACATCAGTCCCAGATTGAAGTCTCCGCTCCGGGTCACTATGTAGCCCATCAATACCGGGGCGGCAGATCCGGCGAAGTTGCCAAAGCCGTTGAAAATCCCCCCCGCCGTCGCACTCACTTCTGACGGCGTGAGCCGGGCCAGCAAGGCGAACACGGCTGACACACCAAAACCCCAGCTCATAGTGCTCATCGACAGAGCCAGGATCGCCAGCACAGCGTCATGAAGCTGCAATACCAGATAGAGCGCACATCCGGCGAGAAACAGACCGGCAAATACCTGTGCCGCCCGCTTGCCTGTTTTATCAGAGAGGAAGGCGCCCGCTATCTCCCCAAACAGCATGGCGATGAAGGGCAGTGACGAAAGTGCGCCGAAGGAGGCAAGATCCACCCCTTTCTCTTCGATAAGGTAACTGGGCAACCAGCCGTTCACGCCCCAGAGATAGGTCAACAAGGCGGCATTAAAGAGACAGAGGGCCCAAAACGAGGGGGACTTGCACAATTGCTGACTATTGTGAAAGTGCTGCAGCCAGGTCACCCGCTTCTTCGGCGAACCATCAGCACTGCCACTGTTCAGTGAGACCCCCTTCAGACCCCAGTAGACCACCATCAAGGTCGCCAGCGTCAACCCGGCCATCACGAAGAAGGTCATCTGCCAACCGTAGCGATGGAGGATAAAGGCGGTAATGGGGAAGCCGAGCGCAGCGCCTATCGGAGTGCCCAGCAGAAACATGGTACTGGCCCTGGCCTGCTGCCCCGAGTTGTAACACTGTTTGACGATGCTATAAGCCAGCGCAAACAGCGGGCCTTCGGCAATCCCTAGCAGAACACGCAACACCAGCAGTTGTTCATAACTGGTCGCCATGCCCATCATGGCCATCAATATTCCCCAGGAGGCCACGCCTGTCAGCAGGCAGGTTCGCGGGTTGATGATGTCGCCGATAAAGCTCAGGCAGACAGATGAGAGGCCATACGCCAGCAAGAAACTGCTCATCAACCAGCCCAGCCTGGTCTTGTCAGCCCCGATGCCCATTGCATTCTGAAACACCGGGTCCGAGAACAGCACTGCAATACTGATCTTGTCAAAGAAGGCCAGCACCACACACACCATGAGCACGACGGAGATAGACCATCGCCGGAACAGGCTCGCAGAAGCGGGCTTGTCGGTCATCAGCAGGGTTTCTTTTATGGTTTCCATACTTGTTTAACCTTGTCGTCCTGTTACGGTTTCAGCGTCATCAGATTGACTGTGATGTCAGCCAGTTGTCCGGCAGGCAGCAGAGTCCCCCCCTTGAGCCATCGTTTGCCAAGTTTCATCAACCTGGCGTCATTGACCGTCACCATGGACTCCAGTCGCCCTTCTGCATCCAGATAGATAAATGAACGCTGATGTTCCCCGTAGTAGCGCTCAACCAGGCGGCTGGCGTGATTGGCCGGAGTGCCCAATATCTGGATATTGCAGTCATATTGATCCGACCAAATCCAGAGTGCCTCCCGATACTCGCAAGGCTCACCCAGCATCGACTTGGCCACGCTGATGGCCTGATTCTGGGCATTGGCCCAAGACTGCACGCACATACCCAGCGTGGGGTGAACGGCCACATCCCCCGCGGCATAAATATCCGGGTGGGATGTCCTGCCGAACTCATCGACCAGCAGACCATTATTGACGGCCAACCCCGCATCGCGGCCCAGCTCGGAGGCTATTTCCGCCCCGGCCCCCACCACTACGGCGTCCACCTCCTGCAGCAACTGACCCTCTCGCAGCAGTCGGACTGCCCCACCGTCGGTCACCACCAGATCAATGGCGCCACACGCCAGCTGAACGTCAACCCCCTGCTCCTGGTGCAGCTTCATAAGAAACGCCGACAGCTCGGGCCTCACACTGCGGGCACACAACCGGCTTGCCTGTTCGAACAGGCTCACAGCTACCCCGTTGGTTCGCGCCGTCGCAGCCACCTCCAGGCCAATCCATCCGCCACCCAAAATGGCCAGACGCTTGCCGGGCAGCAGTCGCTCACGCAGACGGATGGCATCTTCGACGGTGCGCAGGGTAAAGACGTGGGGCAACCCCAACCAGTCTCGCACCGGAACACGGGCCCGGCTGCCGGTGGCGATCAGCAGTTTGTCGTAGGCCAGAGTCACCCCGTTGGCCAGGCTTACCTGCCGCTGCTGCGGGTTGATGGCCGTTGCCAGCACAGGTTTGTGCCAATCGATATCCATGGCGGTAATCGCCTCGTCGGAAAAGAGTTGCAACGCCGCCGGGGCCATAGTCCCCGCCAATACCTGTTTGGAGAGGGGGGGGCGCTCATAGAACACCTGCTCCTCGGCAGAGATCACCGACAAACGCCCCTGATAGCCCTGTTGCCTCAGGGTGTGTGCAGCCCAGGCCCCAGCCTGCCCTGCACCGATGATCACAATCCGGCTGATGGTTGGATGCATGGCTCAGACCTCCTGCTTGAGCTGCCGCCGGGTACGGCTATCGAGCCCCCCCTCAATAGCCCACTCGGTAAAGAGCTCCAGACGATGTTCCATGGTGCGGGGCTGCCACTCCAGGGTCAGATAATCATCGTTGGTGTAGTACTCGAACGCCCCGCCCAGTGGGCTGTTGACATACCAGAAGTAGGCCGACGAGATCGGGTGACGACCCGGCCCCATAAAGGTGGACCAGCCATGTCGATTCATCGCCAGGCCAGCGCCAACCACCTCGTGAATATCTCGCACCGTGAAAGCCACATGATTGAGCCCCGCCGATTTGCCCGGCACATGCAAGAGGAAGAGGTCATGATGGTGCCCTTCCGCGGCGCAGCGCATGAAGGCGCCCTTGCCCTGATAGCAGTCAGAGAGATGGAAACCGAGTCGATCACGGTAAAATGCTTCTGTGCGGGCAAGGTCAGGGGTAAAAAACACCACATGTCCGATCCCGATGGGTTCACCACGCTCATAGACAGGGCTGGCCTCATTGATCCGGCGAATATCCCCATGTTGATTAATCGGCGTCACCCGTAACTCGACCGGTCGCTGCGCACTCAATTGAAAACTCAGGGTCATGCCATTGGGGTCCTGGCAACTCAGACGCCCTTCCTCGCTTCGCAATGACGGATGCCCCGCCAGCCGCTCGGCCAGTTGCGCCAGACACTCCGGGCTGGCCACGCCCCAAACCACCTCGCGCAGCGTCGAGCCGCTATCGAAGGCCGCCGGCAAACGGGGGTCATCCACCTCGAACAGATAGACCCGACTCTGATTAAGCGTCAGGAAGAGATCCGCCCCGGCGATATCACTGCTGGCCCGGCGCAACCCGAAATCAGCAAGAAACGCGGCTGCCTTGGCTCTGTCGATCACCCCGAACTTCAGGGTTTCAATTCCAGTAATCTTCATGCTCACACTCTCTTAATTGGGATGTCATCCGCTCAGTTGAAGACAAAACCGCCGTTAACCGGCAGGTTCTGACCCGTGACAAAGGAAGCGAGATCAGACAACAGATAGAGCACGGTGCCGTTTACATCCTCAGGCACCTGCGGCCGGTTGATGGCCCGCCCGTCGACATAGTGCTGATGACGCGATGCAGGGACATAGGTGGTCGCCTCAACCTGCGTCAGGCCAGGACTGATCGCGTTGACGCAGATGTTGTACTCCCCCAGCTCGCGAGCCATGGAGCGGGTCATTGCCAGCAAGGCCCCTTTACTGGCCACGTATGCCATTAATCTGGGGGCCCCCCACAATGCGGTGTCGGACGCGATATTCACCACCTTGCCGGCACCGGACACCTTGAGATAAGGCACTACCGCCCGGGTCATCAGCCAACTGCCACGGACATTGACCTGCATGACGCGATCCCACACCGCCACATCCAGCGCCAGCATGTCGACGCCACCAATACCGGTCGCGATGGCACCGCAATTGACCAGCCCGTCGAGCCCGCCCAGTAGCTGAGCTGCATCATGGGCGCAGCGGGCAATGGAGTCCGGATCAGCCAAGTCCAATGACAGGCCATGTGCCATACATCCCTCGGCAGACAGCGCCCTGGCACCGGCTAACACCTGCTCGGCAAGAATGTCCGCCATCACCACACTGGCACCCGCCGCACAGGCGGCCCTTGCAAACTCCAGCCCCAGCCCTCTGGCCGCTCCGGTGATCAGCAATCGTTTGCCCGACAGCAACCTAGACATCGCTCACAGCCTCTTCCCTGACTTGCAAGCGGGCCAGTTGCTGCTCTGCCATCTTCTTCATCAATCTGCGCAGCCGCGACAACCCCACATCATGCTGATAAAGAAACTCGTGTTCGCGGGCATCAGGGGCCATCTGTTCAAGGATCACCCGGTCTTGTTCCAGCACATCCCAGTGCAACTTTTCCAGATGGTTGCGATAGAGGAAGCGCCACACATTGCGCTGCCAACCGCTGACCTTGCGTGCGCGCCAGAAGAATACCCGGGTGTGGTGCTCGTCTACCGGGGTGGCGAAACCGACAATCCAGAACTCGCCGCCCGGCCCAAACTGCGGACGATAGGGGATCGACAGGCGCAACCAGAAAGTTCCGCTGCTGCCAAATTCCACCCAGTCGAAATTGACACCACTTTGGCCAGTTTTCTCGAAGATGAATCCCTGTTCCGTGTTGCGAGCCCGCATATCAGCACTCTTGTCCCCTTCGGCCATGGAGTGGGAAGTGCAATGCAGGTAGCTGCCATGCATGGGATCCATCACGTTATCCACCGCATAGCGGTAGTTGACCGCCCAATCGGCTTGACAGAGGAAGTGGCTCCACTCCTCACTTTCCAACTGTTCCGGCAGCACCAGTTCTGCGGGTGTGCTCTCCGCTTCCAGGCCAAACCACAGAAAGATAGCGCCGTGCTTCTCGATGACCGGATAAGAGCGCAGGCACTTGCTGCCAGTCATGGGACAGGCATCGACCGCAGGCACATCGGTCACCACGCCCGCGCCATTTACCTCCACGCCGTGATACCAGCAAGCCACCCGATCCCCCAGATTCCAACCCAGCGAGAGCCGGGCTCCCCGGTGAGGGCAACGATCTTCAAGCGCGTTGACCTTCCCCTTGGTATCGCGCCACAGCACGATATGTTCACCAAGACGCGTGATACCTACCGGATTGCTGCTCACTTCCCAACTGGATACCACCGGATACCAGAGATCCTTGAGACCCAAATTCAGGTGATGTTCCAGTGCACTTTGTTGCTTCATCGTGTTCTCCTCGCTATCTGCAGTGGGCCGCTCAGTAACCGAGGCGGGCCATCTCATCCTGAAAATTGGTACAACTCCACGGCTCGCCCGCCTCATTGCGCAGTCCAGACCGATTGAGGGTCTCTACAAGGGACTCCAGCTCGGTAATGCCCTCGGCAAAGGCCTTCTCCAGTTGACTCACCAGCGCCAGCTCATAAGCGGTCGGCTCGCGGTAGCGGTTCTGCCATATCAGGTTGACCGTCTTGCCCGGGATCTGAATGTTGTTTTGTCCGGCCTCAGCACTGGGCTCCTTATTGAGCCAAGCGGCCAGTTTGGGATTGAAATTCTCCATTAACTGCTTCCTCGTCATGCCATGTGAAGGAGTACGTCGTCGCCTTCGACGCGTACCTCGTAGGTGTTCAAATCGCGGCAACCCGGGCCGCTTTGCAGCTTGCCGGTGGGTATATCGAAAATGGCCTCATGAAGCGGGCACTCAACCGTGCGCCCTTCCACGAACCCCTCACTCAGCAGGGCGTAGGCATGAGGGCAGATATCCTCGATGGCATGAAGCTGCCCCTCGATCATGAATATCCCAACCGCTTTCCCCTCGACATTGAGCGCCAGATGCTCCCCATCCGAAATCGCACTCAATTTACAAACCGGCATCCAACTCATCTCGCCTCCGAAAAATTCACTATAGAAACATTTTTTCGTATGCAAACACGTTAATCGCCAAGAGCAACCCATGTCAATGAGTTGTGTACTTTTTGTTACCATCACCACCAAAGCCTCCTCCATGAGGTGCCACGATAACGCTCATCGACCCTCTGTTGAGGGTTCGCCAGAACGGAAATGGGTCAGTGCAGCTGAGCGCAACAGGCAACTGGGTTTGATTATCCGATTGAATTTGATGATTAATTTTTGATGTTTGAGAAGGGTGCTACGCTCTGCCACCATCGACGCAGGTTGGCGACAGTCAGCCATGAACATGGCCCCAAGGCATCAGCAGCTATCCAGTGGCGGGAACAAGATTTAACAATCTGACCAAGTTGCGTTATTGCTGGCCTGATGTTCGAGCAGCAAAGGCTCGGTAGTGCACTGGGTGGCAAAGAAAGGAGGGGGGGATAAACCGAGTGTGGCAGATCATGCAACAAGCCATGCGCTTGCGCATGGCGTTACAAAAAGAGCGCTATTTTTCAGGGATTACCGTTATTCAAACTGAGTGTGCGCGACAGATCGTGCGCAGCATGGATCACCTTATCCCGAATGCGTCCTTCAAACTCCTCTCGGGGAAAACTTTGCAGGGGGCAGCTGACAGAAACCGATGCGATCATGCGGCCGTCACTTAACCGATTTATCGGTGCCGCACAGGCAGCCATCACGGGATTGTAATAGCCCCAGCTGATCAGCGCCGGTTGTCCCCGTACCTCAGCCATGCAAGCCAGCAGTGACTCAATGCTGTTCGGGGTTCCCTCGGTGTAGGTGGACCATTGATAATCACGATATAGCTCGATAATGGCCTCATCAGACAAGTCAGAAAGCAGCAACTGACCGGTGACGGTTGCATGGGCTGGCCATCGGGTGCCCACTCCTACCGTGCTGGTAAACGGCCCTTTCGCCTGATAACGATCGACAAAGACTATGTCTGTCCCCTGACGGATCACCAAATGGCACGCAATGGTAATATCGTCCCGCAAGCGCTGCATGATAGGCCGCGATGGCTCCAGTAAATCCAGCCCCGAGAGATAGGTAAATCCCAAATCCAGCACCCTGGAAGTCAAGCTATAGCGTCTGGACCCATCTGCCTTATACAAAAAGCCACAGGTTTCCAGGGTATAGATAATACGGAAAGCACTGGAACGATTGACATCAATGACTTCGGCAAGCTCTGACACGCTTAATTCTCTTCGCTCTTCGCTAAATGCCTGAAGCGCTCTCAGTCCCCTTACCAAGCCTGGCACTGTATATCTGTCATCTGTCTCCATATATCTCCCTGAAGTACCTGACATTTTGTTAATTAATGGGAAAATTTGACCATGGCAGGGGGGGAACGTCAATCAATGACCCTCTTTCTCCATCAAATGGCAGGAGACAGTCAACATCCGCGCCGCAGGCGAGAAGCTGACGAGAGTCTATGAGCGCAGCGACAGGATGACGACTCAGGGCTCAAACATGGATGCAGACAACTCAGCCTCAGAGAAGAGACGCGCATCGAGCAGTTAGAGATGAGAGAGATAGCCGTCATCCTGCTCCAAGTCACAAGATGCGGGGACGCTTTGACGGCATCCCATTTGCGACCAGGAGTACTGTCGAGCAAGACTACACGGCACAGATACAAAAAAGCCCAAGCGGGTGACCGCTTGGGCTTTCTCTTTGAATATGGCGGAGGAGGTGGGATTTGAACCCACGGATGGTCGCCCATCGCCGGTTTTCAAGACCGGTGCATTCAGCCGCTCTGCCACCCCTCCGAACGGCGTGCATACTACGCTAAGCCCTTGTTCATATGCAATACATATTTCCTGTGGGATAGTGTGCGGGAGCAAAATGGCAGGTGGCTTGAAATTGTTCCTCGTCATCCCTATTTGTTCTACATACAATGCGTAAACATGCAGTAACAAACAGCGATCACGAGGCGGCTGCTCGCCGTCTCACCCGGACATAAAGAGGACACCCAAGATGGATACCCGTTCTATCTACACTGGCACCCAAAGTGCCGTACGCGATACCAACAAGGTGCTGCGTAACACCTATATGCTGCTCTCCCTCACTCTGGGCTTCTCTGCCGTGGTGGCGGGCATCGCGACCGTAATGAACATGCCGCCGCTGCACTGGGCCATCTTCCTCATCGGCGTATACGGTCTGATGTTCCTGACCGAGAAGAATCGCAACAACGGCATGGGGCTGGTCTTCACCTTCGCCCTGACCGGTCTGCTGGGCTATAGCCTGGGCCCCATCATCAACATGTACATGAACAATGGTGGTGGCGAAATCGTGATGACCGCCCTTGGCGGTACCGCGCTCACCTTCTTCGGTCTGTCGGCCTATGCCCTGACCACCAAGCGTGACCTCTCTTTCATCGGCGGCATGCTGTTCGTCGGTTTCTGGGTACTGCTGGTGGCCATGATTGCCAACATCTTCCTGCAGATGAGCGCCCTGAGCCTGGCTCTGTCCGCCATGTTCATGCTCTTCTCCTCCGGTGCCATCCTGCTGACTACCCAGCAGATCGTGCGCGGCGGCGAGACCAACTACATCTCCGCCACCGTCACCCTGTATGTCTCCATCTACAACATCTTCCTGAGCTTGCTGAGCCTGCTTGGCGGCAACCGCAACTAATCAGAAACCCCGCTTCGGCGGGGTTTTTATTGGCGCCGATTTTTGTCAGGATAAGTTGTAAATCAAGGATATGAAGCGAAGTGGCCCTGATTTGGATCAGGGCCACTTCGCGCTTGGCGGGTTACTATCTCGCTCTCGTTTCGATCAAGGGTTTCACCTGTCTCATGCCGATGGATCTCTCTGGCCTGCTGCGCCGACTGCTGATTGATAGTCACATCGATTTTGCTTCGCTCAAGGGTGGTGCCTAGCATGCCCATGGAATTCTCCGGTTTGTTACGCCGACTGCTGACCGATAGTCACATCTACTTCGCCCTCAAGGTGCTGCTGGCCATTCTCGGTCTGCTCGCCTTCACCCTGGCCACCGGCAATATCCAGCTCACCGTGCTGCTCTCCCTCGGGGTCGTGGCGGGCGCCATCGCCGAAACCGACGACAGCCTGTGGGGACGGCTCAAAAACCTCGCCATGACGCTCATCTGCTTCATGTTCGCGTCCCTGTGCGTGCAGTATCTCTACCCCACCCCCTGGCTGTTTGCCATTGGGCTCGCCAGCTCCACCTTTATCTTCGTGATGGTGGGGGCGCTCGGCGCCCGCTACGCCACCATCAGCTTCGGCTCGCTGCTCATCGCCATCTACACCATGCTGGGTGCCGCCAAGGCGCCGGATCTCTTCTACCAGCCGCTGGCCCTCGGCGCTGGCGCCCTCTGGTACGGACTGGTCTCGTTTATCTGGCTCTGGCTGCTGCCCTACAAGACCCTGCACGAGCAGCTGGCCCAGAGCTACTTCGCCCTTGGTCGCTACCTGCTGGAAAAATCCCGCTTCTTCCCGGCGGACGAGCACGGCGCTCAGGCCATTCGCCACAATCTGGCCCAGCTCAACATCAATCTGGTGAGCGCGCTGACCCTCACCAAATCGGCCCTCAACGCCCGCCTGAGTCGCCGCCATCCGGCGAGCCCCGAGCTGGCCAGCCTGCTGCGCCTCTATCTTCTGGCGCTGGAGATTCACGAGCGAGCCACCTCCAGCCACTATCCCTACAGCCGGTTGGAAGCGGAGCTCAAGCAAGGCATCGTACTGGAAGGATTTCAGGAGGTGTTCCTGCAACTCTCCGAGGCATGCCAGCGGCTGGGTTACGCCATTCTGGTGCACAAGCCCTACGCCCATAACAAGCGCATCCACTGGACGCTGGAGGCCCTCGGCGATCAGCTGGAGTTCACCAATCTCAAGCAGCACTACCCGAAAACCCTGCTGACGCCGATGAAATTCCTGCGCCGCAATCTGGCCAGCATCAACCAGTTGCTGGGCAGCGCCGAAGTGCTGCAAAACCCCGAGCAGCCGGAGCAGGATCTGCCAGCGCTGGCGCGCCCCCCCCGCCTGCCGCTGCTAGCCCAGCTCAAGCAGCACCTCACCTTGCACTCCATGGTGTTTCGCCACGCGCTGCGTTTGTCGCTCGGACTGGTGATCGGCTACGGCATACTGCAAACCTTTGATATGGATAAGGGCTACTGGATTTTGCTGACCGTGCTGTTTGTCTGCCAGCCCAGCTACAGCGCCACCCGCCGCCGACTGGTGCAGCGGATGCTCGGCACCTTCGCAGGTATTCTGGTGGGTATTCCGGTGCTCTGGCTGTTTCCCGAGCTGCACGTCCAGCTGGTGGTGATGGGGCTGGCCGCTTTCCTCTTCTTTACCCAGGTGCGCAACAACTACAGCGCCGCGGTCTGCTTTATCACCCTCTACGTGCTGATGGCGTTCAATCTGCTCGATGGCATCGGCTTTGCCATTCTCGGGCCACGGCTGCTCGATACCCTGCTCGGCTGCCTGATCTCTTACGGGCTGGTGGCCTGGCTCTGGCCGGACTGGCAGTACAAGCGGCTGCCGACGCTTATCGCCAATTCGCTCTCGGCCAACGCCCGCTACCTCTCAGCGGTGCTGGCGAGCCTCAAGCAGCAGCGAGACGAGTCCATCGACTATCGGGTGGCGCGCAAGAGCGCCCATCTGGCAGACAGCGAGCTGGCCACCGCCTGGCAGAGCATGCTGGTGGAGCCGCAAAAGCGCCGCCGCTTCCTCGATCTCTGCTTTACCCTCACCTGGCGCAACCATGCCCTGCTCTCCTACATTTCGGCGCTGGGGGCCCATCGCGACAAGCTGGAGGCCATCAGCGGGCTGGATGAGGTGCGCCACCACATCTGCCACACCCTGGAGCAGGCCGCCGGACATCTGGCGGGCAACCCCTCCAGTTCCATCGGTGGTCAGTGCCCGGTGATAAGTCCGGACAGCAGCGAGGAGCAGCTGATGCTGACCCAGCAGCTCAACCTGATCAGCGAGCTGGCGGATCAGCTGCTGCATCTGGCCAACGAGAGTCGGTTGCTCACCGGGGATCAAGGCGCTACCATGCCCGCCCAATCCTGATAGCCCCATTAGCGAGGAGCCCCCATGTCTGCGTCCGAAAAACATCAGCTGGAATTCAACGGCCAACTCATCGAGACCGATGCCAAGGGCTACCTGCTCAACAGCAACGACTGGAGCGAGGAGCTGGCGCTGGTGCTGGCAGCGCAGGAGGGGATCACGCTTGAGGAGCCGCACTGGGAAGTGGTGCGCTTTGTGCGCGCCTTCTATCTGGAGTTCAACACCTCCCCCGCCATCCGCGCGCTGGTCAAGGCGATGGAGAAGCAGTACGGCCCCGAGAAGGGCAACAGCCGCTACCTCTACAAGCTGTTCCCGGAAGGGCCCGCCAAGCAGGCGACCAAGATTGGCGGCCTGCCCAAGCCGGTAAAGTGCATCTGATCCCATGCATCTCATCCCATAACAACGGGGGCCGTAACTGCGGCCCCCGTTGTTTTTCATGCGTCTTTCTCACGCACCGCGCATTCATGCCACGCGCACTTCCAGCCAGCCTTATCCCCGCTTGTCAGCCAGCACGACCAGCTGCTCCGCCAGCCGGTGACCATGCAGGTAGGAGGCGATCAGCTCACTATCGGCACGGCCCAACTCAATCTGTTGATACCAGTGCTCCAGCATGGCGGCAAAGCCGCGCTGGGCCAGCACCGGCTGCCAGTCGCTGGGGCTAAGCATCTGTGCCTGCTTGTCGCGGGCGATGCTGCCGCGAGTGCAGTTCTCAAGGTGCAGGGAGAGGTTGTCGCCATAGGCATCGATGCGCTCCTCGGTGATCCCCGCGCTGCGGTTCATGCTGCCGCTGATGGCGCGATCGCCGCTCTGCCAGCTGACGCTCACCCCGGCCAACAGGCTGTTGTCCTTCGCATCCGGTCGCAATACCGCATGAAAGTCGCCGTCCGGCACGCCGCCATAGAAGCAGAGGCTGTCGAGCACATGGATAAAGTCGTCGAACATAAAATCCCGCGCCTTGCCCGGCAGGGCGAAGCGGTGTTTCTGCCAGTTCAGCTCAGTGAGCGGCTGGGCGCGCGCCTCGGCCATGGCGGGCAGATAGCGGCGGTTAAAGCCGGTAAAGAGGGTGCAATCTTGCGCGATGGCGAGGTTGGCCAGCGCCTCTGCCTCGGCCAGATTGTCGCACAGGGGCTTGTCAACAAAGGTGGGGATCCCTGCGCGCAGGCACTGCTCGGCCAGCTCGCGGTGAACGGCGGTGGCGGCGTGGATCATCACTGCGTCGGGGCGGCTGGCCAGCATGGCCGCCACATCGGTAAAGCACTCGGCGACCCGATACTGGCGGGCGAGCGTCTCCAGCACCGATGGACTCCGGGTGCAGAGCAGCGGGGTGACCCGCTCGTCGCTCGCCAGCAGCGGCAGATAGGCTTTTTGGGCGATATCCCCCAGACCAATCATGGCAATGCGCATCTCAACTCCTTTTCACTCGATAACGGGACAAGCGGATAACTGCCCGCACCATCGCAGGATTTGTCCCGCAGATCCAGCCTGCCGTTAGCAAACTGGCTGGCGTGCGCAGCTCTGTGCAAACGGCGACGTTATTTAGGCATGGCAAGATCGCAGACCGACTTGATCACCTCGGCCAGCCACTCGATGGCGAGATTGCCCTGACTTTTGCGGTGTCTGCCAACCACCACCTCGAACTGCTGCGGCGCCCCGGCCAGCTCCAGCATGCGAAAATCGCCGAGGGTGGCGATGGCCGACGGAATGCAGGCCGCCACGTCATTGACCGACATAAAGGCTTGCAGCGAGGTGTAACAGGGGAGCGTCGCCGAATCAAATTGGGACACCCACCTTTTTGAGCAAGCCACTATCAGGCTACTTGCAGGCCCAATAAGGGGAACAAATTGGGACACCCACCTTTTGCCCACCTTTTGGAGCAAGCCACTATTAGGCTACTTGCAGGCCCAATAAGGGGTGTGTATCCGAGCTGATGCCTGCAAAAGTAGGCTGGTGGGAGAGATTGTCAGGTTTAGAAAGCAACAGCCCCTGCACAGCCATTTATTGGACTATGTGCAATACCCGGAGCTATCAGCAGGGTGGATGCAAAGCTATCACAGCCTTGGTTGATGGCATCGTCGCTGGCCACAGTGGCGGGCAAACTGCTGACATTGATATCTGTCTCCCACCACTCTGATCCCTTGTCGCCTGAACAGCGTCACCTGCTTCAACCAGCGAACAGCATCGAGTCCCAATCGTTCCAGAATGGGTCCAAATTGGGCCGGAATATGACCCCGCTTGTCGGGCCGAATAGCACGACCAGTCCAATCAACCAGCATCAGGTAGTCGCTGAAGGTATAAGGCAGCTCTTCAGGCTTACCCTGGCGGGCAAACGGCAGCAAAAGTGGTGGCAAAACCTCAGTAGTAGCAGGCGCGTCAAGGCGCTGTTTGATACTGGTGTATTCACTCTGCTCTGGCCGATCGGTCAACGCAGCTCGTATCGGATTGAGGTCAACATACGCCATACAGGCCAACAAGGCGGATTCGGTGAGCAAAGCCTGACTCTTGAAGCGCCCCTCCCAGAAATGGCCCTTGCAACCATCTTCCTGATTGGCCTGACGGGCCAGATTTTCATTGAGTAGCCGAATAAACCAACTTATGGAGTGAAGCCGCTCCCGCCATTGGGCCAGCAATTGCTGCACGACAGCCAGTTCAGGCTCGATCAACGTCTCCCCCTGATACCAGCGCCTGACCAAATGCGGCCACTGGAATAGCCCCGCCCAGCGCTCAGCCACCTCCCGCTCACTCCAGTTGGCTGCGGTATCGGGCTCCACCTTGAGCACCAGATGATAATGATTGCTCATCACCGCATAAGCACAAATGCCAATTGCAAACAGCCGCGATAGTTGCCCCAACTTGTCGACCACCCACTGACGCCGATGCTCATAACTCTGGCCAGAATGGGCATCGTCACCACACAGAAAGGCTCGCCGCACACAGCGGCTGACCACATGGTAGTAAGGCGTATCCTGCAAGCTGATTTGACGTGAACGGGCAATGGTCATGGCACATCCCTCAACGGTGACCTCTTAAGTCAAGAACAGCCCTACGCCACTGTCAAAAAGGTGGGTGTCCCGAAAAAAGGGATTCTATTGCCCTCCCTATAGCCATCCTCTCTCCCCTCCCCCTTGCTTACTGCTTTATCAGAAGTCATCAGCCTGTCATCTGGCTGACATCCCGCGGTCATTTTCAAGCCATAGAGTTTTTCACTTATTTTTCATATGGATAGATAAGGAACATCATGACTTTCCCGCGCTCTTCTTATGTGGCTTTGGCCGTCTCGCTGGTCTTGCTTGGCGGTTGCCAGTCAGAGAACGAATCGTCTACCGACAGCCAGGGCAAAACCGCCTATCAATACAGCACCAAAGCGGTCTACAGCCCGCAGCAGCAGGCGGAGAGCTACGAGCCAGCGCCTCAGGGGTTCAGCCCGGTCTTTACCGAGATGGTGGCGCGCCACGGCTCGCGCTCCCTCTCCAGCCCGAAATATGACGTGCTGACCAAGCTGGTCTGGGAAGAGGCGCAGCGTCAGGGGGCGCTCACCACTCTCGGGCAGGGGCTGGGAGGCAAGGTCGATCTGGTGACGACCGCCAACCAGAAACTGGGCTACGGCCTGCTCTCGGCGCTGGGCAAGGAGGAGCACGCCAATCTCGCCACCCGGCTGGCGGCGCGGCTGCCGACCCTGCTCAACAGCAGCGAGCCCCACTGCATCAAGGTGGTTACCTCGGGCAAAGACAGGGCCAACGAAAGCGCCTTCTACTTTATGGAGAGCCTCAAGCGCGACGTGAACTATGTCAGCGACTCGGCGCAGTGCTACCTCACGCAGGATGACCCCTCGAAGATCGACAAAAAGCTGGTCAACAAGTTCGAGCTCTACTTCCACAAGACCACCCCCGAGGGGGATTACGCCCGCTACCTGCCCGCCTATGAGAGCTACCAGCGCTTTATCGGTGACGAAGATGCCGGAATCGCCCCGGCCCCCGAACTGGCCAGAGCGCTGGATCAGCTTAAAAACCTGAGCAAGACCAAAGAGATGGCCCGCAGCATGCTGGAGCGTATCTACAGCAAGGGCTTTGTCGACTATCTGGCGGGCGGCGTCGAGTTTGTCGCCGTCAACCCGGAAGATGGCGGTATGACCTATGTGCGCGACGAAGTGGATGCCGCCCTGATGCTCTACAACCTCTTTATCATCGGCCCCGGCATGATCCGCGAAGCGCAGGCACAGGGCAGCGAACCCTGGGCGCTGGAGCAGTTCCTGACCCCACAAGAGTCTGCCTGGTTCTCCTACCTCTCCGATGCGGAAGATTTCTACGAGAAGGGGCCGAGCTTTGCCAACCAGAGCGCCCCCTACGCCATTGCCCAGCCGCTGCTCGACGGCCTGTTTGGCGAGGTACAGCATCAGGTGGTGGAGGGCGAGCAGAGCCGACGGGCCACCCTGCGCTTTGCCCACGCCGAAGCCATTATCCCCCTCGCCGCCCTGATGAAGCTGGAAGGGAGCCGTCAGGGGGCCAGCCCGGATCAGCTGTTCAGCCAGCAGAACAACGAGTGGCGTGGCGGCTGGGTCTCCCCCTATACCGCCAATATTCAATGGGATATCTATCAGAACGGGCAGCGGCAGGTGCTGGTCAAGATGCTCTATAACGAAAAGGAGATCGCCTTTAAAGCGGGCTGCCAGCCCTACCAGAGCGGCAGCCACTACTACGACTTCGAAGAGCTCAAGCGCTGCTACGGCTATAACGGCTAACCCCTAGCGCGCCGGATATGGCTATCGAAAGGGGCGACCAGCAGGTCGCCCCAATTCACTCCCCTTCCCTGCTTGCCAAAGCGGGATATGGCTACAAAGCCGCCTTCCGGTTCCATTTGCTGATCCAGTTCAAAAAACGATTAATTTCTGATAGTTGAGTCACTTTAAGGCTCGCCTCGGCAGTTTCGTTTGGCTTACCATAGCCATCCAGAACCTGTTGAGTTGCGATGGGTTGCTGCCAGCGCAGGTCCAGGGAGCATATTGGAAGCTGTAATCCACGGGCGGTAGCGTGGGATTGGGTAAAGATACGCCTCATACAGAAAGGTGGGTGTCCTAGATTTCCATTAAAAAATTATCGTGCTATACGTTGGGCATCACTTCATTTGGTACCATCTACTATTTTTAGCCAAATATATTAGCTCCCATGTAATAAACCATTTTTTAATATCTAATGAAAAATACATCATGGCACTACTAAAAAATGAAAAAACCAAAGCTAAGTCAAATAGAGAATGCTTTTTTACCTGCAAAGGAAATAACTGATTCAGAACGATTTGCTGGCCGAAAAGTAGCAGTGGTAAATTCTTTTTATGCTCTCATTGCTGAGGGTTCAAATATAGCCATTGTAGGTAATAGAGGTATTGGTAAAACCTCCTTGGCTAGACAGATAACAAATATTGGTGCCGGTGATAGCTCTATACTAGAAAAGCTAGACATTCCGAATGATGAACAATTTGACTTTTTAACTGTATACATGGCATGTGGAAAACAAGTACGTTCAACGGATGAACTTCTTGAAAGACTCTTAACGTCTACCAACTGCTTAGCTAAGTGGATATATGAGATTCCAAATGCAAAGAAGGTAATGGTTAATTATAATCCAAAGTTCAGTGCAAAAGTATTAGGTGTAGGCGTTGAGTTGGCGGGAAGTAAGACATCAGAGGTCACAACATCTCCAGTTATGTCGGAACATCAAGTTGATATTGTATTCACTAATGTCGTTGATGCTATTATTAAAGCAGATGTTGCTAAAAATGGAATTCTATTAGTTATAGATGAGTTTGATCAAATAGCGGATCCTTCAGGATTTGCTTCTTTTCTAAAAGCACTTGCAACCAATGTACCTAAGGTTAAATTTTGCGTTGTAGGCGTAGCAAAAGATATCCAGATGCTTATGAAGGAGCATGAGTCAACTGATCGATTGTTCGCAGGCAGCATAATATCTATGGACCCCATGAATTCAAATGAGCTAGAGAACATTATTGATAACGCAGAAAAATATATTGATAGATACATAACTTTTGATAATAACGCTAGGGATAGAATTGTACAACTAGCAAACGGCCATCCTTATATGGTCCATTTAATCGGAAAATTTTCACTTAGGGCTGCATTCGAAGAAAATGTGTACATCATTACGGATAGTCATATTAATAAAACTCTATCTAGCATTGCAGAACAAAAAGCAGATCCTGTCTTAGAAGGCAAATATCGAAAAGCGGTCGCGTCATCATCTCAACGAGAGACTGTACTTAGGGCTATGGCAGCTGCACAGGATAAACATAATGAAATATGGACTTCTAATGCATACAAAATTGCTTTAGATGCTGGAGTCGATAATTCAAGTCAGTATGTTGGCCAGCTTGTAGCTGAAGAATATGGTGCAGAACTTGAGAAGCTAAGAGAACGTTACTATCGATTTAAAGACTCTTTGTTTCATTCATATGTTTTAGCTCGACCTAGAATGTACTCTGAACAAGACTAAAAATAAATAGGCGACCATCCGGTCGCCTTTTTATTTCTATCGCTTTCCAATCAGGAAATATTACCGTGCCGGTCGCTTGCCACCATTGCCTTTAGCCGCAGGCTTGCCGCCTTGAGCTACGGGTTTTGCCCCCGGCTTGGCAGAGCCAGCGCGGGTTGGCGCCTTGCCCTTATGGGCAGGTTTTCCGGCAGGTTTGCTCTTACCCGCATTCTGGCCAGCACTCTTGCCTTCACCCTGTGCGGCCGGTTTGCCGTTAGCAGCCCCTTTCTGCAGCTGGGAACCCACCGGCTTGCCGCCCGTCGGCTTGTTGCCAGCGCCATTGCCGCGCTGTTGTTGGCCTCTTTGTTGAGACATTGGGCTATGGCGAGTCAGGGCCGGTTTTAGCCCCTTGCCGCTGGCGGCGCGCTCGTTGCGCCCTTCCGCAGGCACCAGACAGCCGGGGCCATTGCCAATCAGGTGGCCCTTGCCCATGGCGAGCAGGGCTTCGCGGATCATCGGCCAGCCAGCAGGATCGTGGTAGCGCAGCAGCGCCTTGTGCAAGCGGCGACGGCGCTCGCCCTTGGCAACAAACACATCGCCACCGGTGCGGCTCACCTTGTTTAACGGGTTTTTCTCCGTGTAATACATGGTGGTGGCGTTGGCGAGCGGCGACGGGTAGAAGTTCTGCACCTGATCGAGCTTGAAGCGGTTCTCTTTGACCCAGAGCGCCAGATTGACCATGTCTTCGTCTGTGGTGCCCGGGTGGGCGGAGATAAAGTAGGGGATCAGGTACTGCTGCTTGCCCGCCTCTTTGGAGTATTTGTCGAACAACTCCTTGAACTGGTAGTAGCTGCCCATGCCCGGCTTCATCATCTTGGAGAGGGGCCCCTCCTCGGTGTGTTCCGGCGCGATCTTGAGGTAGCCGCCGACGTGGTACTTGGCCAGCTCCTTGATATAGCGGGGATCTTCCACCGCGATGTCGTAACGCACGCCGGAGGCGATGAGGATCTTCTTGATCCCCTTGAGGTCGCGCGCCTTGCGATAGAGGTTGATGGTCGGGCTGTGGTCGGTGTCCATGTGCGGACAGATGGTGGGCCAGACACAGGAGGCGCGACGGCAGGTCTGCTCGGCTTTGGGGCTCTTGCAGCGCAGCTTGTACATGTTGGCGGTGGGGCCGCCGAGATCCGAGATGACGCCGGTAAAGCCCGGCACCTTGTCGCGGATATCTTCGATTTCTTTCAAGATCGACTCTTCCGAGCGGCTCTGGATGATGCGCCCTTCGTGCTCGGTGATGGAGCAGAAGGAGCAGCCGCCAAAGCAGCCGCGCATGATGTTGACCGAGGTCTTGATCATCTCGAAGGCCGGGATCTTCTCGTTGCCATAGGCGGGGTGCGGCACCCGCTGGTAGGGCAGGCCGAATACGCCGTCCATCTCCTCGGTTTCCAGCGGGAAAGCGGGCGGGTTGACCCAGACGATGCGATCGCCGTGAGCCTGTGACAGGGCACGGGCACAGCCGGGGTTGGTCTCGTGGTGCAGAATGCGCGAGGCGTGGGCGTAGAGCACCTTGTCCTCTTTCACCCGCTCGAACGCCGGCAGCTTCACATAGGTTTTTTCCCACGGCTTGGGCTTGGCCGGCTGCACCAGCACAGGCTGGGCTTCCTGCGCGGCAGGTGCCGCGTCGGTGGCGTCATCCGAGCATGGGGCCCCTTCCATATAGGGGTTCATGATGGGATCGATGCGGCCAATCTGGTCGAGCTTGCTCGAATCCACCCCTTTCCAGCCCGGCAGCGGCTCCTTGCGGATAACGGCGGTGCCGCGAATATCCTGCATGGTGTCGATGCTCTCCCCCGCTGCGATGCGGTGAGCCACCTCCACCAGCGGCCGCTCGGCGTTGCCGTAGATGAGGATATCGGCCTTGGCATCAAGCAGGATGGAGCGGCGGATGGTCTCGGACCAGTAGTCGTAGTGGGCGATACGGCGTAAGGAAGCCTCGATGCCGCCGATAACGACCGGCACCTCCTTGAAGGCCTCCTTGCAGCGCTGGGTATAGACCAGGGTGGCGCGATCCGGCCGCTTGCCGCCCACATCCCCCGGGGTGTAGGCGTCGTCGTGGCGCAGCTTTTTATCGGAGGTGTAGCGGTTGATCATGGAGTCCATGTTGCCCGCGGTGACCCCGAAGAAGAGGTTCGGTTTGCCCAGACGCATAAAGTCATCCTTCGATGACCAGTCCGGCTGGGCGATGATGCCGACCCGAAAGCCCTGCGCCTCCAGCATGCGGCCGATGACCGCCATGCCGAAACTCGGGTGATCCACGTAGGCATCCCCCGTCACCAGAATGACGTCGCAGCTGTCCCAACCGAGCTTGTCCATCTCTTTGCGGGACATGGGCAGGAAGGGCGCCGTGCCGTAGCACTCGGCCCAATAGCGGGGATAGGAGAAAAGGTTGGGTACCGGCTGCATTTTGAACACCTGGAAAAATTCGGGTCGCGCATTATACCGATTGCGGCCAAGGGGAGCGATGGCTTTTTGTCCCCAGCATTCGCGCGGGAAAAGGCGCTTTGCCATCCAACATCCGCATCACGCCACCACAAACAAGCACGCCCGCAGGATGAGTGCGGGCGATCTTTGACTGCAACTGCCGCACGGTGAGCCGGGCCAATGCGGGGGGCTCACCGCCTGAATGGTTACTGACTCAGATCCTTGTCGATCCAGTATTTGGAGCCGGAGATGTTGGCATCGAACAGCAATCCCTTCTCGCCGATTTGGTAGATGGCCATGCCACCGTTGTATTTGGCGGTCAGCTCGGCGCTCTCCTTGCCAGCTACCACACCCACTTCTGAGGTGGCCTCCCACCCCTGGGTCACGAAGGCATCGAATCTGGCCTTGTCTTCAAACAGGATCACCTGCTGATAGAACTTGCCACCGATACCGGCCGCCAGCCCCGCGCCAAACATCTTCATATAGGTGTGTTTGCCACTCTTGCGATTGATGGCCACCCCGGCGCCCTGATTGGTATGCAGCATCAGGGAGAACTTGCGCGAATCGAATACTGCGTAGCCATACGCCTTGTCAAACAGCAACTTGGCTGAAGGCTGTTCATTGAACAGGCGCACCAGTGCCGTGTCGGCCATGGTGTTGAGCGCCACCCGCGCCTCTTGCGGGGTTTTGGGCTCCAACATCTCGTCGAGCTTCTTGTCGGCTACCTTCAGCCACTCCTTGCCGGTGGCGATGCTCTTGTCGGTCCAGACCCCGGCGGTGTTGAACGCCTCTTCACCCCAGGCAGAGATGGAGGCCCAGCTCTTTTTGGAGAAGTCGCTGACGTCCTGCCATACCTCCTTGCCAGTCTCACTCACGGCGGTGCCGAGATCGGCGGCGGCAGCCTTCAGTTTCTCCCAGTCGGCATGGCTGGGTGACACCACCAACGTCAGTGACAGGGCCAGCAACCAGTTACGCTTGTTCATTTTTTCACTCCCGTATTGTCGAGTGTCTGGGTTATCCTGCGATCCCCTACAACAGGCTACCCGGTGAAAACCACTCCCGCATTATCGGAAGGGGAATCCGGTTAAGCAATCATTGAGTCCTGTTTATCCCGCCACAGCCCGAAATAAAAAGGCTGCTCATCAGAGAGGAGCAGCCTTGTTGAACACTGTAAAACCGGACGGGCTTATTCGACCATCATCACCTTGCAGGTGTTGGTACTGCCGACGGTTTCCATCTTGTCACCGTGGGTCAGCAGTACCATGTCACCGCTTTGCAGCAGCCCCTTCTCCTTGAGCACGGCCAGCGCGTCGCGACACACTTCGTAGACCGGCTTGGTCTCGTCACCGTCAAACATCACCGGGGTCACGCCACGGTAGAGGTTGGTCCAGGCCAGGGTCTTGTTGTGGGGAGACATGGCGAAGATCGGCAGACCGGAGCTGATACGGGACATCAGCAGCGGAGTGGTGCCCGATTCGGTCAGCGCCACGATCGCCTTGACCCCTTCCAGGTGGTTGGCTGCGTACATGGTGGACATGGCAACCGCCTCTTCCACCGAGGTGAAGGTGTAGCTCATGCGGTGATTGGAGACGTTCAGGCTCGGGTGCTTCTCGGCACCGACACAGACGCTCGCCATGGAGGTCACAGTCTCGATGGGGAACTGACCGGCGGCGGTTTCGGCAGAGAGCATCACCGCATCGGTACCATCCAGCACGGCGTTGGCGACGTCCATGACCTCTGCACGAGTCGGCAGCGGCGCGTTGATCATCGATTCCATCATCTGGGTAGCGGTGATGACGACGCGGTTGAGACGACGGGAGTGACGGATCAGCTTCTTCTGCACGCCAACCAGCTCGGGGTCACCGATCTCGACGCCCAGATCGCCACGGGCGACCATCACGGCATCAGAGCCGAGGATGATATCTTCCATCGCTTCGTCAGTGGCGACAGTCTCGGCGCGCTCAACCTTGGCCACGATCTTGGCATTGGAGCCAGCTTCGCGAGCCAGTTCGCGGGCGTAACGCAGGTCATCACCGCAGCGCGGGAAGGAGACGGCCAGATAATCTACGTTCATCAGCGCGGCTGTCTTGATATCTTCCTTGTCTTTCTCGGTCAGGGCTGGCGCGGAGAGACCGCCCCCTTTCTTGTTGATGCCCTTGTTGTTGGAGAGCGGGCCCGCCACAGTCACAGTGGTGTGGATGCGGGTGCCTTCCACGCTCTCGACTTTCAGTTGTACACGGCCATCGTCCAGCAACAGGATGTCACCCGGCACCACATCGTTTGGCAGGCTCTTGTAGTCGATGCCGACCTGCTCCTGACAACCTTCACCCTTGCCCAGGGCTGCATCCAGCACGAACTTGTCACCAATGGCCAGATAGATCTTGCCGTCCTTGAAGGTGGATACACGGATTTTCGGGCCTTGCAGGTCACCCATGATGGCAACGTGGCGGCCGAGCTTGGCAGCAATGTCACGCACCTGATTGGCGCGCTGGATATGATCTTCAGGAGTGCCGTGAGAGAAGTTCATCCGCACCATGTCGGCGCCGGCGCGGATAATCCCTTCGAGGATCCCTTCGCGGTCGGTGGCCGGACCAAGTGTGGTTACAATCTTTGTACGTCTAGGCATGAAAGACTCCAATATGAAGTTGAGATAATTTGAGATTCTGCCCCATCAAGCCGATGGCTCGATGCACCCGCTTGCAAACCATCCGGGTGGTTTTTGTTATTAAGTTACAATACCACATCAAGACTACACCAAGGAGGGTGGCATAGACAGTCGGGGGCCAAAGCCCCCGACGATTCAGGAAGAGTGTGGTGTTTCAAAGCGGGATTCACGCAATCCTTCTTTTACCTTCTTCAGGTTTTCACGAAATTTCATCCCCCGGCGCAGGGTAAATCCTGTTGCCAGCACATCCACCAGCGCCAGTTGCGCGATGCGGGAAGCCATCGGCATGTAGACATCGGTATCCTCCGGCACATCCATGGAGAGCACCAGGTTGCACTCGCGCGCCAGTGGGGAATCCTTGGCGGTCATGCCGATGACGGTGGCGTCGTTCTCGCGCGCCAGCGCGGCGATCTCGACCAGCGCCTTGGTGCGGCCGGTATGGGAGATCAGCACCACCACGTCCCCTTCGCTGCTGTTGATGCAGCTCATGCGCATCATGACGATATCGTCAAAGCTCACCACCGGGATATTGAAGCGGAAGAACTTGTTCTGGGCATCGCGGGCAACGGCTGAGGAGGCGCCAAGACCAAAGAAGCTGATCTTCTTGGACTGGGTCAGGATATCGACACAGCGGTTGATGGCCGAGATATCCAGGCTGTTCTTGGCGGCATCCAGACAAGCCATGGTGGATTCGAAGATTTTGGCCGTGTAGGTATCGGGGCCGTCTTCTGCTTCCACATGACGATTGACGTAAGGAGTGCCATTGGCCAGGCTCTGGGCCAGATGGAGTTTGAAATCGGGGAAGCCTTTGGTATCGAGGCGACGGCAAAAACGGTTGACGGTCGGTTCACTGACGTCGGCCATTTTGGCCAGGGCGGCGATGCTGGAGTGGATGGCGGTCTGGGGAGACGCCAGGATCACCTCGGCAACCTTGCGTTCTGATTTACTGAAACTTTCCAGGTTGTTCGTAATTTTATCAAGGGTATTCATCATCACCACCAGACGTTTTTGTAATTTAGCTTCAGTGTCTTTGCACTAAATCTACGGCTAAGCAGGTTTCCAATCAAGCTGATGACTATACAAGACAAGCGGTTATCGCAACTAACGCCTGCCGTACAAAGTATGACTCATCTCTAATTATTTCGTACTTTTCGTTACAAAACGTCACCTCACTGTGAAACCGCTTACAAATGTTGCAAAGCAACAACACTGTGAGCAGGCGCACGTTTGTATCGATCCGGCGGGTGAGTGAGCCTGAGCTCGGATAGAATGGGCCGTCATAATCCAACAATAATGTCGGGACACCACAGTCGTCCCCATCCTGTAACGAAGGAGTTGTTATGCAGCATACCCATGCGCTGGTCGGCGATGTCGGCGGTACCAATGCGCGTCTGGCCCTGTGTGAGCTGGCCACCGGTACTATCTCTCAGGCAAAGACCTACTCAGGTCTGGCCCATCCCAGCCTTGAAGCCGTGGTTCGCCTCTATCTGGAGGAACACAAGGTCGAGGTGGCTGAAGCCTGCATCGCCATCGCCTGCCCCATCAATGGTGACTGGGTCGCCATGACCAACCACAGCTGGGAGTTCTCCATCAGCGAGATGCAGAGCAATCTCGGGCTGGCGCGCCTGCAAGTAATCAACGACTTTACCGCGGTCTCGATGGCGGTACCGGTATTGGCCGAATCGGATCGCATCCAGCTGGGCGGCGCCGCACCGGTAGCTGGCAAACCCATCGCCATCTATGGAGCGGGCACCGGCCTTGGGGTTGCGCATCTGGTCAAGGCGGGCGATCAGTGGTTGAGCCTGCCGGGCGAAGGGGGTCATGTGGATTTTGCCGCCAACACCGAAGAGGAAGATGCGGTGCTGCAGGTGATGCGTGGCGAACTGGGCCATGTCTCGGCCGAGCGTTTCTTATCCGGCCCAGGCCTGGTCAATCTCTATCGCGGGCTGGTGAAATCCGATGGGCGTGAGCCGGAGCCGTTCGCTCCCAAAGACATTACCGAACGTGCGCTGGCGGGCGAGTGTCTGGATTGCCGCCGCACCCTGAGCCTGTTCTGCGTGCTGATGGGCCGCTTTGCCGGCAACCTGGCGCTCAATATGGGTACCTTTGGCGGCGTCTATATCGCAGGGGGCATAGTGCCGCGCTTCCAGGAGTTCTTCACCAGTTCCGGTTTCCGGGTTGCCTTTGAAGACAAGGGCCGTTTCAAATCCTACCTCAAGGATATTCCGGTATTCCTGATCACCCATGAAGGGCCTGGCCTGCTCGGCGCTGGCGCTTACCTGCGCCAGTCGATGGGGATTACCATCTGATTGTAAGGTGGAGTGAAACTGAAACATCCGTGGTTCAGCATCGATTCAGTGTGGATGGCATATAGTAGCAGCACGTAACCAAGAGGGTCGCACTTCACAAGGAGTGGAAAGCGACTCTCATCCGCTGGATACGTTTGTCACCTGACAAGCCTGAACTGTTTCAACCGGCCTTCTGGCCGGTTTTTTTTATCTCTGAGATCGGACACTACTGGGCCAGCGCCTTCAACTGTGTCTTGTCGGGCGGGTTGTTCCAGTCGATGGGGCCATGGGTAAAGCGGTACTGCAACCGTGGCAAGCTGGTCTCCAGCCACTCTTCCCTAAAGTAGGCATACCCCTGATTCCAGTCAGGATCATTGGCCCAACCGGTTTGCAGGAAGTAGAGGCGAGTGCCCTGCCCTTCCGGCACAAAGCGCAGACAAACCTGAGTCTTCTGCTGACGAATATGGGGCAGACTGGGCGGAAAATTCCAGCTAAAGCTGAGCAGATCATAGGGCATGACGGCCATGACCCTGCACCCTTCACTCCCCCGTTCACCCAGTGGAGCATCAGGCCTGAAGTAGATTTCGAAGGGGCCATTCGGTTCGGCTACCATCAAACACTCGGGAGCCAGAAAACTGCGCAGACCACTCTCTGTCGTCCAGGCGTGCCACACGTCATCGATATGAGCCGGAACAAAAATGTTGCCTTCAATCTGTTTATTGTCCATAAATCAACAATCCTCACGCCATCCATACAGGGGACTTCGGCAGTATAGCCCCATGACAAATGTAATGGACAGCCCTTAATCACACCCTTGTCATTTGCCCCAGATAACCTTGCCAGCACGCAACAAGGAACAGTGACCGCCCTTGGGAGAACATGATGATCAGGCGCATGGAAGAACGTGATATCACCCCGCTGGCCAAGCTGTTTTTACAAGGCCGCAGACAAACCTTTCACTGGGTAGACCCCTCCCTGTTTCACCTGGATGACTTTATCGAGCAGACCCGGGGAGAAGAGATATGGGTGGCAGAGCGAGGGGGGACTGTCTGTGGATTTATCGCCGTATGGCAACCCGAGCACTTTGTGCATCATTTGTACGTTGCGAGCGACTGGCATGGTCAGGGGATTGGGCGAGCGCTGCTCGAACATGGTCTGGCTGATAGTCCCTGCAAGGCATCACTCAAGGTGGCAACCCGCAATACGGCGGCCGTGGCCTTCTATCATCGGCTTGGCTGGCAGCATGGCAACGAGACCGGGTATTGCGAGATCACAGGCCCCTGGTGCAAGCTGTGTCGTGAGTAGACAACCGCACTCCAGACTGTCATACATGGTCTCGGAAAGGGAAAATATCGATCCGGGATTGCATGGCAGAAAATGAGAACTCCACGACCACCCGTTGCGCGCGTGATCGCGACCACCGCTCGCACCGAGGATCCCCCGCAGGGCGTATGTGCTCTCTAGACCCGAAACAGCTTGAGCAGGGTATCGAGCTGACCGGAGAGCTGGCGCAAATCGCTGCTGGCTTCAGCCACTTGCACCACCCTGGCCGCGCTCTCGCTATTAAGGGTGGCAATCCGGTTCACGCTATGGCTCACCGCCTCAGCTACAGAATGTTGCTCTTCCGAGGCTTGGGCAATATACATGTTCATCTCGCGGATCAAACTGACCTGGTTTTTTATCTTCTCCACCGATATCTGTACATCAGCTGCTTCGGCTCCCGCACGAGAGGCCTGCTCCTGGCTCAGCAGCATCCCGGCACCAACATTCTGGGTCGCTTGTTGCAGCCGTTTGATGCTGGCACTGATCTCTTCGGTCGACTGACGGGTACGACCTGACAAGGTTCGCACTTCATCGGCCACCACCGCAAAACCGCGCCCCTGATCCCCAGCCCTCGCAGCCTCGATGGCGGCATTGAGCGCCAGCAGATTGGTCTGCTCGGCAATACCATTGATCACTTCGATAATATTGCCAATGCTGCTACTCTCGGTAGAAAGGGAACGCATCAGCCCCGCCACCCGTTCCACCTCTCCCACCAGCTGGCGAATCGCCTGATTGGCATGACCGGCCAGATTGTAGCCCTGCTCGACATAAAGGTTGGCCTCATCGGTCGCCGTAGCAGTCTTCACTGCATTACCTGCCACCTCCTGTACCGCCTGACTCATCTCGGTAATGGCAGTCGCGACCTGATCCAGCTCCTGTTGCTGGGCATCACTGGCGCCCCGAGTATCCGCCGCAAGGGTGTCACAACGTTCGGCGGTCTGCAGCACGCCGGCAGAGAGCTCGTTGATCTCCGCCACCATCTCCTGCAACTTGGCAATAAAGTGATTTATGTTGGTGGCCAGCGCGCCCATTTCATCCTGACGGAGGATCTTGAGACGCCGGGTCAAATCCCCCTCTCCTCTGGCCAAATCGAACACCGCCAGATTCATCTGATGAAGTGGTCTCAGCACATTGCGATGAATGAGTACCATCAACAACGCAATGATACAGATATCAAGTACCAGGATCTGCCAGACAGTTGTAATCAACTGCTGGCGCAAGTTGGCCTGAATGGCCGCATCACTGGTTTCGACCAGCAATCTGGCCACGGTATTTTTCTGGCCACTGTCGTCATAGACCAAGTCATATCCCCCATAGGCAGCGGTATCGGCAGGCATGGCTGTCACGGGGGCTATGCTCCCCGCCGTGTCACGGGCAAACCCGGCCACCAGCTTGTCCTTGTTGACCACCAGCAGCGCACTCAGGATATCGGCCGCCAGCTCGGACTTGAGCGATGCCTCGATAAAGGCCGATTCATAATTCCACAGCGGGCCGGGCAGGGAGAGCTGCAGCCGGCCGATGGCCTGTTCGACCAGCACACTCTGTTTGCTGTAGCTCTCCGCCTTGACGGCGTGGTAGTTATAACCGCCAAACAACACCAGTAGCAGACTCACCGACAGGGAGGTCAACACGGCAATCCTGAACGTCAGACTTTTCCAATCCATGGTTTCCTCCCGGTTTTACGGCAGCCGACGCAGTGCCATTGAGCGGCACTTGCTATTGGTACTGTTACTGGTACTTGGCATTGATCTTGTCAATGGTGCCATCCGCCTTCATGGCAGCGAGGATCTCGTTGAGCTTGGTGATGAGCTCATCGGGCGTGTCCTTGTTAAACGCCAAGCTCATCTGGGTTTCCTTGAACACGAAGACCGGCTTGGGTGAGGCCACCTTCTCCTTGCTGGCCAGATAGGGCGCCAGATACTGGCCGGTTGCCCAAAGATCGATGCGGCCCGCCTCCAGTTTCTTCACGTTGGCGGTATCGTTGGCCGCCAGCTGCAACTTGGCAAATCCCTGGGCCTTGAGATATTCGGCGGCCGCATCGCCGTTATAGCCACCCACCGAATACTGCTTGGCATCTTCCAGCGACTTGACCGTGATATTGGCCGTCGAGCTGGAGAAGAACACCCAGTTGTTATTGACCAGCGGCCCCACCCATTTGAACAGCGCCTCACGCTCCGGGGTACGAGTCGTGGAGTAGAGGGCGGTGTTGGGAGTGCTGAGGGTATCTTCATACGCCCGCTTCCAGGGCATCAGGGTCAGCTTGTATTCGATGCCGGCACGCTTGAGCAGCTCTTCGACCACCTCGGTCGATAGCCCGACAATCTTGCCCCCCTCCCCCTGCATGTTGAATGGCGGGTAATCCTCGGTCATCACGTTCAGTGGCGCAGCCTGAACAGCGCTTATCGCCATCATGGAAGAGACTGAAAAAATTGCACTTTTCCACAGCAGTTGATAGTTCATTGCAACCTCGCTTTGCTTGCCATTCATCCCTGAACATCCGCCGTTACCGATGGCGGTGCACGTCTGACCCGCTGGGGTCATGCCGGCTTTCACGGCTCGCCGCCCACCAACGTGCAGCAGCAAACAGATCCGGATTTTGCCTGTGCGCAACGAAACGCAACCAGCGAGGGAGGCTCACAACAAATCGAGGTGGAAACATGCCAGGGCAGCATGAGGGGAGTGCGGAGTGGGGCGGATAAGCCTCTGCCATACAACAGCGCCGTGGCAAAGAAAAAGCGCATCGTTTTATGACAGGGGTCTGGGAGAGAAATGATAGAAAACGCCAACATCCATTTTCCCATACTGCTCGAGGAGACCTCAGAGCCAAACCTGTCCTTTAGCTAAGGTCACGAAAAGAGATACGTCAAATGAGAATGCTAACCCCCTCATCTGCTTCCAAATTAGATTCCAGATGAGCTCCGTCGAGCCAAAAAGTGGCGCTAGATACCCGAAAATGAGAAGGCCACCGCGAGGTGGCCTTCTCCAAATCAACAATGAACGTCTGGGGGAACTCAGTCCTTGGCCGCGTCCATCACACCCTCTTCGGAGTGCGCAGGCAGGATCAGGTTGAGCAGGATGGCGGCAACAGAGGCCAGGCCAACACCGGCCAGCGCGAAGTCGCCAATCTTCATCTCCAGCGCACCGACACCGACGGTCAGAGTCACGGCGACAATGGCGATATTGCGTGACAGCCCCAGATCCACCTTGGATTCCACCAGCGTCTTGAGGCCGATGGCGGCGATGGATCCGAACAGCAGCAGCATGATACCGCCCATCACCGGCATCGGGATGGAGGTGAGCAGCGCATTGAACTTGCCAAAGAAGGCCAGAATGATGGCAAACACCGCAGCCCAAGTCATGGTGACCGGATTGAAGTTGCGAGTGATCATCACGGCACCGGTCACTTCGGCGTAGGTGGTCACGGGTGGGCCACCGATGAAACCGGCGAAGCAGACTCCGATACCGTCACCGGCCAGCGTACGATGCAAACCCGGATCCTTGGTGTAATCCTTGCCAGTCACGCCACCAATCGCCAACACGCCACCGATATGCTCGATACAGGGGGCGATGGCTACCGGCAACATGAACAACGCAGCAGCCCAGTTGATCTCCGGGGTTTCGAAGTGGGGCAGCGCCAGCCAGGGGGCGTTCACCATGCCATCGAAACTCACCTGGTCCATGAACACCGCCGAGACATAACCGGCAATCACACCGCACAGGATGGGGATCAGCTTGATCCACCCCTTGCAGAACACAGCTGCAATCAGGGTGACCGCCAGCGAGATACCGGCCAGCGTCAGCGCAATCCCCGCAGGAACCACCTGCTCACCACCGGCGCGGCCCATCGCCATGTTGCAGGCAACCTGCGCCACAGAAAGACCGATGACCATGATCACCGGGCCAATCACCACGGGCGGCAGCAATTTGTGCACAAAGCCCATCCCTTTTGCCCGGATCAGCGCAGCCAGAATGAAATACATGAAACCGGCGGCAAACAGGCCAAACATGGTGGATGGCAATCCCCAGGTCTGGGTGGCGTAGATGATAGGGGCGATGAAGGCAAAGCTGGAACCGAGGAAAATCGGGACCTGGCGGCGGGTGCAGAGCTGGAACAACAGGGTGCCCACACCGGCGCCAAGCAGGGCCATGGAGGGGTTCAGTCCGGTGAGCAGGGGCACCAGAACCATGGCACCGAAGGCGACAAACAGGATTTGCAGCCCGGCGACACTTTGCTTGACTAAGGAAAACATGGATGTCCTTAATTTTTTGATAACTGACGGGGATATTTATCACTTTTCAGTTATCACAAGACTTTTCCAAGGCACGAAATGAACACAAATACGTCACTTGTTGCCTTTTACTGCTTGGGAAGGGCATGAAACTGGCTTTTTAGGCGGGATTCGTTGCTACAAGCATCGAGTATGTGATTTTACGCATTATTGTGACGAACGCCAATCGTTTTTCCATCATGTTTATTGTGTTCATGGTCAAAAATGCCGCCGCCAGGGGCGCGCTCTATAATGGATCCTGTGAATCAAGATGGACAAGGAGTCCCCATGTCACAGCCCCCATTCAAGGCCAGCCAGCGCAGATTGCTTATTGGCTCGGCCATCGCACTCGCCCTGTTTGCGAACCCGTTCAGTTATGATTTCGCCCAAAATGAGTGGCAAATGAATCAGGCCTATGCCAAGTCCTGCTTTATCGCCGGCACTCGCATCACGATGGCCGATGGTTCCACCCGCCCCATAGAGACGCTCCGGGTCGGTGAACAGGTGCTGGATCAGCACGGCGGCAGTAACCGGATCCTGGCGGTCGAACGGGTCATACTGGGCAAGCGCAGACTCTACGGGATCAATGATCTGCCCCCGTTCTTTACCGCTGAGCACCCTCTGCTGACCACTCGGGGCTGGGCAGCTATCTCACCGGCCATGACCCGAACCGAAAACCCGCAACTGGCGGTAGTGCCGCTATTTACCGGCATGCAGATAATGTGTCGCTCGGCACCTGTCATGGTGACGGGCAATCTGGCCCTGCAACCCCAGCCGGAATTACTGCTGGTTGAGTCACTCTGCTGGATCGAGGCATCTCCCACTACCGCACTCTTCAATCTGCTGCTCGATGGCAGCCACAGCTACATCGCCAATGAGCTGATCGTTCACAACAAAGATGGCGATGGTGGCAGTGGGGGCAGCAGTGGTGGAGGCAGCAACAGCGGCGGAGGCAGCAACAGCGGCGGAGGCAGCAACAGCGGAGGAGGCAGCAACAGCGGAGGAGGCAGCAACAGCGGCGGAGGCAGCAACAGCGGCGGAGGCAGCAACAGCGGCGGTGGCAGCGACAGCGATGGGGGCAGCAACAGCGGCGGTGGCAGCGACAGCGGTGGGGGCAGCAACAGCGGCGGTGGCAGCGATGGGGGCAGCGATGACAGTGGCGGCCAAGGCGAGCATGCCGGCGGAGAGCAGCATGGTGGAGGTGAACGGCATGCTGGTGGAGAAAAACATGCAGGGGGAGAACGCCATGGGGGTGGCCGCGGATTTGGCAATGGCGTTGATGACAACGGTGTGGATGCCGTCGATGCCAACGAGAACAAGCTCAGAGGTGACGGCACCATCGATGACAACGGCGTGGATGCAGTCGATGCCAATGGCAACAAGCTCAGAGGTGACGGCACAGTCGATGACAACGGCGTGGATGCCGTCGATGCCAACGGCAACAAACTCAGGGGCGATGGTACGGTCGATGATAACGGTGTGGATGCCGTCGATGCCAACGGCAACAAGCTCAGGGGCGATGGTACGGTCGATGATAACGGTGTGGATGCCGTCGATGCCAATGGCAACAAACTCAGGGGCGATGGCTCGATCGATGATCGCCAGCAAGTGCTTACCGATGAGCAGGAGCGGGTGCTGCTCAACAACGGCTTTCGCCAACAGGGGCAACCATGATGCGATATCTGTTACCACTCCTCCTGCTCGGCCTCACTGGCTGCGCCACGATCGACACCCCGCCGCTTTACCATCAGATGGATAAGGCAGATGTTCAACTGGCCAATCAGGCCCTCGCCAAGGCGCTGGAAACCCGTACCAAAGGCCAAAGCCTCACCTGGTTCAATCCAGCTAACCGTCACTCGGGTAGCGTCACCCCGCTGCGCACCTTCCGCCATACCAGCGGGGAGTGGTGTCGCGACTATCGCGAGCAACTCTATATCGGCAAGGCGAGCCAGCAGTGGCAGGATACCGCCTGTCGCAATCAGCAAGGGCGCTGGCGGCCATTGCGAACTTAGTGAATGCCACGGGATAAACGAAAGGGGGTAGCAGCGCTACCCCCTTGTCATCTTTTCCGACCCGTTATCCGGGCGGTGAATACGCGGTTATACCCGACGATAGGGCAGGTAAACCGGCTCCCACATGTGGTTGAGGATATGCTGCTGCAGATCCTGACCGATCAGCGGGTGGGAGGGATCCCGGCGCACGATATCCTTGAGCACGGCGGTCGCCACATGCACCGAGATGCTGCGCAGCTCGCGAATGCGCGGATAAACAGCCCCTTTAGCCAGGTCCACCTCACTCACGCACTCGGCCAGCGCAAAGGCGGCGGTCGTGAAGACATCGGGTGTGATCTCGCGGATCTGGCTGACGATGGCCGCCAGACCTACACCGGGGAAGATAAAGACATTATTGCCCTGCCCGACCCTGAACTCCTGCCCCTCGTAGCTCACATCCTTGAAGGGACTACCGGTCGCCACGATCGCCTTGCCCTTGCTCCAGCGGTAGATATCCTCCGGCAGCGCTTCACAGTTGGCGGTCGGGTTGGAGAGCGGGAACACCATGGGGCGCTCGCAATGCTGCAGCATCAGCTGGATGTGTTCTTCCTGGAAGGCGCCGCCCGAGCCACTGGTACCCAGCAACACGGTAATGGGCACATGACGCAGCACATCGGCCAGATTGGCCTTGCCGGGCACCTCGGTATCCCAGCCCGCCAGCAGCAGCCCCGGCTTGGCATAGCGGCGCTTGTACTCGTCGAGCCCATCCCGGTTGTCGCACACCAGCCCCTGGGTATCCAGGATGTAGATGCGATCGCGGGCCGCCTGCGGATCCATCCCCTCGCGGATCATCCCCGCGCAGATCTGATCCGCGACACCAACCCCACCGGCGCCAGCGCCATAGACCAGATAGTTCTGCTGGCCCAGGGTCTCCCCCTTGACCTTGACCGCGCCTATGATACCGGCCAGCACCACGGCACCGGTGCCCTGAATATCATCGTTGAATGACGGCAGTGACTGCTGGTAGCGGGCCAGATTGTTGAAGGCATTGGATTTGCTGAAGTCTTCCCACTGGAGCACGGCATTGGGGAAGTGGCGCTTGACCCCCTGCACGAACTTGTCGATGAACTCCTCATACTCCTTGCCGCGAATACGCTTGTGGGGGCGGCCCAGATACATGGGATCATCGAGCAGTTTCTGGTTGTCGGTGCCCACATCCAGCGCGATAGGCATGCAGCAGGCGGGGTGAATACCGGCACCCAGGGTATAGAGCGCCAGCTTGCCGATGGGGATCCCCATGCCGCCAACACCCTGGTCGCCGATCCCCAGAATGCCCTGGCTGTCGGTGACGACTATGATGCGGATCGATTTGGCATCGAAGTGGCGGGCCTGACTGCCCATGTCATCCACGTTGTCCGGAGTGATGTAGAGGCCGCGCGGCTTCTGGAAGCGGTGGCTGAACTCCTGACACGCCTTGCCCACAGTCGGGGTATAGATGTAGGGAGTCATCTCCTCTACATGGCGTGACAACAGGGCATAGAAGAGAGTCTCGTTGCGATCCTGCAGGGCACGCAGGTTCTGGTACTTCTCGATATCGCTGCAAGCGCTCTTGAACCCCTCATACACTCGCTCGAGCTGGGCTTCAAAGGTTTGTACCTGAGGCGGCAGCAAACCATCGAGATCAAAATCGGCCCGCTCCTGTTCGGTGAAGGCCGTGCCCTTGTTGAGGTATCGATTGTTAAGCAGATCAGTGCCGGTCAGTGCAACGGGGCGAAAATCCTGTCCCTGTGCATCTTTCCACAGCAGATATTGTCCGGTAGCCATAGTCATTCTCTTTGATTTACGTGAAATTGCCGTTCGGCAGGAGAGCAAGACTCATAATGAAATCAATCATATGACGTTTACTCGATCGGTTTTGTGAGCTTGGGCATACCCTGCGGCCAAAATAGGCGCCTGGCGGCCCCAGCGAGACAAATATCCACGGCAAGGAATGAGACTCATGCTAGCATTGCGATCAATTCCGCAACGTTTCACCATGCCGCAGCCGGGAGTGACCTGATGCCCTCGACTTTTTCAGCCAGCTTTTGCCTCCTCTCGCCATGCGTCTGATACTGCTCCTTGCCCTGTCACAACTGCTTGCCTGCCAGTCGGCTCTCGCCGCACAGGGGAGAGAACTCAACATCATCGTGGGTGAATGGCCCCCTTTCGTCTCCGAGCAGTCAAAACAGCACGGGCCAGTGGCCCACCTCATCCGCGATCTGTTCAAGGAGGCGGGCTACGAGGTGAAGTTCCACTTCGCCCCCTGGGGTCGGGTCTATTCGCTGGCAGCCAACAGCCAGCTCTACGATGCCACCGCCGTCTGGATGCACAAGCCGGAACGTGAGCGGGATTTTCTGTTCAGCAAAGCGGTGCTGCAGGAGCAGTTTGTCTTCTTCTCCCTCAAAGCACGACATCTGCAAGCCGAGCGCCTCGAGCAGATCGTTGGCATGCGGTTGGGGGGCGATATCGCCTACAGCTACGGACCAGAGCTGGACAAGATGGTGGCCGACGGCAAAGTGAGCCAGCAGCGTGTCACCGACGTGAAGCAGAATTTCGGCAAGCTGCTGCGCGGGCGGATCGACCTCTATCCGCAAGAGCTGCGGGTCGGTCTGGCCGAGTTGCAGAGTCAGCTCGATCCCGCCAGCGCGGCACTCATCACCCACAGTCAGACCCCTTTTCTGCGCAACGACAGCTTCGTGATGTTCCCGCGCAAAATGCAGGATTCAGCCAAACTGCGTGATCAGTTCAATCAGCAGTTGCAGCAGGCCATCGCCAGCGGACGTTATCAAACCTATTTCGACCGGCTGGCCCGGGGTGAATATTGACCGTGGCGAGGCAAAAACAGAGAGGATAAAACAGAGGTGGCGGCCCTTTGTGGCCGCCACCTCTGTGATGCTTGTCAGCTGCTGGCATTAGCCGCTGATACCCACCTCCAGCTTGAACGGCGTCTTGGCCTTGCTGCTCTCGGCCGCCCCCATCTGGTAGACCCGAATGGTGTAGGTGCCCTTGGCAGGCAGGGTTGCCTCAAAGTTGTTCCCTTCCGTAGAGCCGATAAACATCGCCTCCCCCTTGCTGCCCGGCGGCAGAATATTGAAGTAGGGCTTGCCGGTCAGGATCACCACCATGCTCTGGCCCTTGTTGGCCGTCAGCTTGTAATCGAGGGTCTGGCTACCCTGAATGGTGCCGTTGATGGTTGCCCCTGACTCCCCCTTCTTGAACTGCACCTGCTGGGTCTTGATCCCGTCAGCCGCCTGCGCCACGCCCGCAATACCACCGAAGATCGCAGATGCACATACCGCGGCCAACCATGCTTTTCTCATCATTTGTCATCCCTTATGTGAATGGAACTCCCTGTTACTGTTGCTCAAGGTGACCCAAAAAACCATCGCCGTTTGCGGCATCGCTCAATCAATTTACCATCACGATCGACCTGCCATCAAAAGGGGCGCCGCAGCGCCCCTTCCCTTTACTCTTTGTCCGACCGTCAGCTTGATTTACCCACCTTGGGCTCATCGAGGGTGTGCTTCACCTCTTCATACCAGAGGTCGTGGTGCTCCTTGGCCCAGGTCTCGTCCACCTCACCGGTCACCATCCCCTCCAGCGCCCCTTCCAGCTGGAACAGGCCCATGTAGATATGGAAGATAAAACCGCAGATAAGGATCAAGGCGCCGACGATATGGATAAAGCTGGCCCACTCCATCTGACGGCGCAGCTGGCCGAAGATGGGAAAGTCCAGAAACAGCCCGGTCGCCACGACTATGCCGCCAAACCAGATGAGCAGCCAGAAGATCGCCTTCTCGCCGCCGTTGGAGAAGCCCGCCGAGGGGTGACTCCCCTTGTGGGGCCCCAGCATGCCGCCAGCCTTCATAAACCACTGCACATCCACCATGTTGACGATGTTGTGGCGGAACCACTTGATGAGTACACCGAGCAAGCAGAGGAAGAAGAGCGGCCCCACGTAGTTGTGGAACACCTTGGCGAACCAGATCCAGTTCTCCCACACCCCCATGCTCACCACCGGCTTGATGAAGTACTTGCCATAGATGATGGCCAGCCCTGACCCGGAGAGGGTCAGGAACATGGCCGCCGTGGTCCAGTGCAGCGCCCGATCCAGCCGGCTCCAGCGCTTGAGCTTGCGCCCGGTACGCGGTTTGGAGAGCTTGGTCGGCCCCACCACCCAGTACATCAGGCCGCACATGGCCAAGGAGCCGAAGATGGCGATGGCGCCGAGCGGCGACACCCACTTGGTCTTCACCTCGAACCAGAGCTGACCCGGCACCGAGATAAGCACCCCGTGCTCCGGCGAGCGGGAGGTGGTCACCCCCTCCTGCCCATCCTTCACCGCCCGCCAGTAGTCGGCGCCGGCAAAACCGACCGCCTCTTTCTCGGCGTCGGCGAAACTTGCGGTACTCACCAGCAGCAGGGCGGCAAACAGGGCCATTAGCCAGGTTTTCATGCCGCCCCTCCCTTGCCCGCCTTGCTGGCGTCATGGAACAGCTCCTCACCGCTGCCCCAGCCCGCGTCCTTGGCGCCGCGATAGGCGACCCGCTCGCGGAAGATATCGGAGATCACCTGCGCATCCCCCGCCAGCAGCGCCTTGGTGGAGCAGAGCTCGGCACACATGGGCAGCTTGCCCTCGGCGATACGGTTGGCACCGTACTTCTGGCGCTCCGCCTCGCTGTGATCCTCTTCCGGGCCACCGGCGCAGAAGGTGCACTTGTCCATCTTGCCTCGATCGCCAAAAGCGGCAGTCTTCGGGAACTGGGGAGCCCCGAACGGGCAGGCAAACAGGCAGTAGCCGCAACCGATACAGAGATCCTTGTTGTGCAGCACTATGCCGTCATCGGTGTGATAGAAGCAGTCGGCCGGACAGACCGCCATGCAGGGGGCATCTGTGCAGTGCATGCAGGCGACCGAGATGGAGGTCTCACCCGGCAGGCCGTCGTTGAGGGTCACCACCCGGCGGCGCTGGATGCCCCACTCCAGAGCATCGTCGTTCTCGTTCTTGCACGCCGTCACACAGCCGTTGCACTCGATGCAGCGCTTGGTGTCACACATGAATTTCATTCTGGCCATGGGATCAGGCTCCTACTTTGCGAAAACGGCACAGGGTGACCTTGGTCTCCTGCATCTGGGTGACCGGGTCATAGCCATAGGTGGTGACTATGTTGACCGACTCCCCCAGCACATAGGGATCAGACCCTTCCGGATATTTGGATCGCAGATCCTTGCCCTCGAAGTGGCCGCCGAAGTGGAACGGCATAAAAGCGAGCCCCGGTTTGACCCGCGGGGTCACCAGCGCCTTCACCTTGACCCGGCCCCCTTCCGGCCCCTCGACCCACACGTCCTGACCGTCGCGCACGCCGACATCGTTGGCATCCGCCGGATTCATCTCGACGAACATCTCCTGCTGCAATTCAGCCAGCCAGGGGTTGGAGCGAGTCTCGTCGCCGCCCCCCTCGTACTCCACCAGACGGCCGGAGGTGAGGATGATGGGGAACTCCTTGCTGACGTCCTTCTCCTGCACCGAGGCGTACTGGGTCGGCAGGCGCCACAGGCTCTTGGCATCGGGCCAGGTGGCGTAGTCGGCCAGCAGATCCCGGCGCGGGGTGTAGAGCGGTTCGCGGTGCTTGGGCACCTGATCCGGGAAGGTCCACACCACACAGCGCGCTTTGGCGTTGCCATACGGCACAAAGCCGTGCTTGATGGCAACCCGCTGAATGCCGCCAGAGAGGTCGGTCTTCCAGTTCTTGCCCTCGGCCTCCTTCTTCTCGGCCTCGGTCAGCTCATCCCACCAGCCAAGCTGCTTCAGCAGGTCGGCAGTGATCTCGGGATAGCCGTCTTCTACTTCACTTCCCTTCGGCCAGGAGTCTTCGGCGAGCAGCGAGACGCCCTGATACTCGATGCCGAAGCGGGCGCGGAAACCGCCGCCCCCTTCCGACACCGGAATGCTGGTGTCGTAGAGGATGTGGCTGCCGGGGTGCTTCATCTCCGGGGTGCCCCAGCAGGGCCACGGCAGACCGTACACTTCGCCACTGACCGGGCCGCCCTCGGCCTTGAGGTTGGTCTTGTGGAAGGTGTGCCAGTTCTGCTGGTGTGCCTTGAGCCGCTCCGGGCTCTGGCCGGTGTAACCCACGCTCCACATGCCGCGGTTGTATTCGCGGGTGATGTCTTCCAAGAGCGGCTGGTTGTTCTCTACCTTGATGTGCTTGAACAGCTGATCGGCAAAGCCGAGCTTCTTGCTCAGGAGATACATGATCTCGTGGTCGACCTTGGATTCGAACAGGGGCTCGATCACCTTGTCGCGCCACTGCATGGAGCGGTTGGTGGCGGTGACGGAACCATAGGTTTCGAACTGGGTGGTGGCCGGCAGCAGGTAGACGCCGTCGGTACGATCGTTCATGACGGCAGCGACTGTGGGATACGGGTCGACAATCACCATCATGTCGAGCTTTTGCATCGCCTTCTTCATCTCGGGGCCGCGAGTCTGGGAGTTGACCGCATGGCCCCAGTAGAACATGGCGCGGATATTGGAGCCCTGCTCGATGAGATCGGCGTTCTCCAGCACACCATCTACCCAGCGGGAGACCGGAATACCGTTGTTGTTCATCGGCAGCTTGCCGTTGTAGGCCTTGTTGTCAAAGCGGGCCTTGATCCACTCGTAATCGACGTCCCACACCCGGGCCCAGTGCTTCCAGGAGCCCTCTTCCAGCCCGTAGTAGCCGGGCAGGGAGTCGGAGGTGACGCCAAAGTCGGTGGCGCCCTGCACGTTGTCGTGACCGCGGAAGATGTTGGTGCCCGCCCCGCTCTTGCCCACGTTGCCGAGGGCCAGTTCGAGGATGCAGTAGGCGCGGGTATTGTTGTTGCCTGTGGTGTGCTGGGTACCGCCCATACACCAGACCACGCAGCCGGGGCGGTTGTCGGCCAGCAGCTTGGCGGCGCCATAGACCTGCTGCTCGTTGAGGCCGGTCACCCGCTCCACTTCCGCCGGGGTCCAGCGCGCCACCTCTTTTTGCACCTCGTCCATGCCGTAGACGCGGGTGCGGATGAACTCCTTGTCTTCCCAGCCATTCTTGAAGATGTGCCAGAGCATGCCCCAGATAAAGGCGACGTCGGTGCCCGGGCGCAATGAGAGGTACATGTCCGCCTTGGCGGCAGTGCGGGTGCGGCGCGGGTCGACCACCAAAATCTTGCAGCCGTTGCGCTCTTTGGCCAGCAGGATGTGCTGCATGGCGACCGGGTGGGCCTCCGCCGGGTTGGAGCCGATAAACATGATCGACTTGCTGTTGTGCATGTCGTTCAGGCTGTTGGTCATGGCGCCGTAGCCCCAGGTATTGGCTACGCCAGCGACCGTGGTGGAGTGGCAGATCCGCGCCTGGTGATCCACGTTGTTGGTGCCCCAAAGCGACGCCATCTTGCGAAACAGGTAGGCCTGCTCGTTGGAGTGCTTGGCGGAGCCGAGCCAGTAGACGCTGTCGGGGCCGGACTCCTTGCGAAGGCGCAGCACTTCGTTGCCCACCTCTTCGATGGCCTGATCCCAGCTGATGCGCTGCCACTTGCCGCCCACCAGCTTCATCGGGTACTTGAGGCGACGCTCACCGTGCCCATGCTCGCGCAGGGCCGCCCCCTTGGCGCAGTGACCGCCAAGGTTGAAGGGGTGATCAAAGGCCGGCTCCTGACCGGTCCAGACGCCGTTCTGCACCTCGGCATAGACGCCGCAGCCCACCGAGCAGTGGGAGCAGATGGTGCGCTTCACCTCGACCGGCACCCCGGCCGCCACAGTTTTGGCTTCGGCCCGCTGCATCATGGCTGGCGCCAGCCAACCGGCGGCCACTGCGCCACCGGCCACCAGACCTGAGTTGACCATAAAGGCGCGACGGGTCAGCCCCTGACCGCGAATGGCCTGATTGCCCTGCTCGCCCACTTGGGGCTGCTCGGCACGTTTTGTCAGTTTCATGAATTCTCCTTCACTGATCCGGCTCAGTCAGTGCCGCGCAGGGTGCGATAAAAGTCGTGGACATGGGGGGTCTCCCGATAGCCCTTGTCAGGCTCGGTGTCGTGGGTCAGCACCTCTTTGCCCACCACCCGACCGGTGGCACCGGCCAATACGCCTATGGTGGCGACCACGCCAACTCCCTTGATCAGATTGCGGCGGGACGGGTCTTTCAGCTGTTCATCGCTCATTCTTGTGACCTCTGTTGTTGTTCTTGCCAGCGCCTGCGCGCCAGCTTCGCGTCCAATGGGATATCTCGTCTGTTCGTTTTGTTGTGGGTGGATAGAGGCATTCAGCCCGGCACCACGCAGGCGCCAAACGGCAGACGCAATTCGTTTTCCAGCTTGAAGAAATCTTCGGCAAGGGCCCCGACCGCCCGGTAGAAGCTGCCCCCTTTCGCCTGTTGCTGATCGCGGCAACAGGCGAGTACCCAGGGGGCAAGGTGGCGCTCATAGAAGCGGTTGCGCTCCGGGTGTTGCTCGCCAATCAGTACCGCCATCACCTCACAGAGGGCGGCGAGATGATCTTCCGGCTCACACACTCCGCTCTGGCGCTCGAAACCGAGGGACTGCAGATCTGCGCGCAATACCGCCAGCGGCAGCTCCATCAATGAGCCGGTGAGATACCAGGAGGCAAACGGCACAATCTCCCCGCGCCCCAGCCCGATAAAGAGATCCTGATACTCCTCGGCAAGCTCGTTTTCGTGGTGGCTACTCGCCGCCAGCTGCACCAGTCCGAGCCCTCTGGCAAAGGGGCCCGGCATCGGCTGCAACCCTTGCAGCCAGGCGAGCTGTTCGCCACGGGGGGCGGCGCGCCAGAGACTCGCCAGCAGGGCGTAGAGATCGGCGCTGCTCTGTTCCAGTTCGGTCATGGTCAGTTCGCCAGCCTCTTCGTTATGTTGTTCACTCATCACTGGCCCCTCATACCTTGAGCTGGGAGACGGGATCCGCCGCCAGCGCTGCAAACACATCCTTGACCCGACACTCCTCGCACATCAGCAGCCGCTGAGCGGCCTCGTTCTGGAAGTGGGAGTGACCGGCCAGTTTTTGCTGGATGCGGCGGATCATCGAGGCGGGCGCGAACGGCTTGGAGCAGCGAATGCAGCAGGCAGCCTCTTCGGCTTTCAGGCTCTGCACGGCGCGGCGCGCTTCGGGCACCGGCTGCAGGCGGGGCACCAGTACAATGGCCTGCTCAGGGCACGCCTTTTCGCACATGCCGCACTGGATGCAATCCTGCTCGATAAAGTTGAGACCCGGCGTGTGCCCAACCGCATGCAGGGCGCGGCTCGGGCAGACCGCCACGCAGCCCATGCAGAGGGTGCAGTCTGCGTCTTTCAGCTCCACGCTGCCGTAAGGGGCGCCGTGGGGCACCGCCAGCTGCTCGCGGCTCCCTTCGTTGGCCTGCCAGAGGGCATCGAAGGCGGCAAACAGGTTTTCCCGTTTGTCCCCTTTCAGCGGCTTCACCAGCAGGGCAAGAGCTGGTTCACCGGAGATCGGCTTATCTTGTTCGGCATCCGGGTTAAACAGGGCGATGCGATCGGCAGCAAGCCCAGCGCCCGCCAACAGCACGGCGGCGCTGGCCAGCTCCCGCTCAACCAGCGCACGGACGCTTGCGGGGGCATCGTCACCGAGCGCAATGCGCACTGCGCTGGCGCCATAGGCAAGGGCGGCGAACCAGCTCTCGATGCCTAAACTCGCGCTCTCCTCCACCCAGACCGGCAGCCAGTTGGCGGGCAAGCGGGTGAGCTCGGCCTCAACCCATTCGCGATCGCTTTCACCAGCGATCAGCAACTGGGGCGCTTCGCCGCCCGCCTCGCGGTAGTGCTTGAGCAAGCGCAGCAGGTAGTCGCCGCTGGTGTTGGCATCGGGCTGGTGATAGGCAATGGCGCCGGTCGGACAGGCTGAGGCGCAGCTGCCAAAGCCCTGACAGAGATGGGGATCGATCTGGATGCGACCATTGATGGGCTTGAGGGCATCGGTCGGACAGACATCGAGGCAGCGGCTGCAACCGGGCACGCCGCGGGCGGTAAAGGCGCAGGCCTCGGAGTCGAGACGAAAATAGCGCGGCTTGTCGAAGATACCGGTCAGCGCACAGAGCTCGGTGAGCCGTTCGGCCAGCCCTTGGTCATCGGCAAGATGCAGATAACCGACCGGCGGGCGCTCCAGCGCAAAGAGCGGGGCGCGGCCCAGATCGGCCACCAGATCGAAGCGCGGTTCGCTACCAACAACCGTTTGTTGTGGAAAGCAAAGCGCCGCCAGATTAACCCGCTCACCCTGACCATTGAGGCCGGTGAGCTGGAACTGCCCCAGATACCCTGTCAGGCTCGGTTCGCGCAGGGTCAGGGCCGCGAGGGATGCGGTGGCATCGAAAATGGTTTCGAGATCGGCCGCCTCGGCGTCATGCACCGATTCGGTCACCAGCAGGGTGGGCTTCACCCCGGCGGGCAGCAGGCTGGCAGCGCGGCGAATGCGATCTTCCGGGCCGACCAGCAGCAGGCGCCCCTGACTCCGGTAAGAGACAGTGGCCGGGATCAGGTTGTCGGTCTTGACCGTATGCTGCAGGGCATAGGCGCGAGCGCGCGCGTTATGCTCGGCCGCCCCCGCCTCGCGGGCTAGATTTGGGGCCAGATTTGGGGTCAGATTTGGCAATGTTTGTTCAGTGCTCACATACGCTCCTGTGCGCGCCACCTCATGGGATGGGCGCTTGTTGGTAAGCCGAGAGAGCAAGAGGCGAGCCAACTCCCCCGGAAAAAAAGTGACTGACAGGGAGTCAGGATCCTGAGGGTTCCATTCCCCCACCTTTGGTTGGGACATTTTGTCCACCAGAGGAAACCAAAATGTCCCGATCGTCGGTGTGGGTTTGAGAATGGTTATCAGCCAGCTCGTCGGCGGCAGGTTCGCTGGCAACCGCCCCCGGTTCGGCGGATCCGCTGGCCGGATTGGCCGATTCGCTCTCCGGGGCGGTTACCTGATCCACCAGCCAGTTGCGCAGCCCGGCAGTCAGGGCCGCGGGCAGCAATTCGGGCTGGCTGAAATCCTGGGTGTAGTCGTCGAGCCCATCCGGTTTGTGGCTGCGAAACATGGCCCGCAGCGTCTCCTTGTCGGGGAGTTTGGCCTTGCCCGGCTGGGCTGTTGTTAGCGGCGGTTCGCCACTCTCTGCCCCCTCAACGGCAAGAGGTTCACAGCTCCCCTTGTCAGTGCTGACTACGGGGCTATCCAGCGATGTATCTGGTGTTTCACCTTCGCCACTGCCTTCGATAGGGGCGGCAACTGCCTCGGGGATAACCTCTTCCCGTGGCTGCAATACCTGATGCTTGCGCGCCTCACTCTTGCGAGACGACCAGCGCTTAAGGAACTCACTCATGGGCGCGATTTCCGCTGTCACAGCCACGCTCGCGGCCATCGGGGCCTGTGGCTTTAACGGCACCGCAGCTGGCTTGATCCTGGCTATCGACACCCAACTGATCCTGCGCCCGCCCCTTGCCCTTCTTGCCCTTGCGACGGGCCTCCAGCAGCTCGCCGTGGCGGCCGATAAAGGCCTCCACCCAGGCTTGCAGCGCCTCGGGCAGCGGGCAGGAGAGCACCTGCCGCTCGCCATCCATATAGGCAGCGGCCACAGTCTGGCTCAGGGTCAGACCATCAGCCACAAAGCCAGTGTCCACACGGCTTCCGGTGACAAACAGGCGGGGCGAGCCGGAGCTCAAATTGAAGCGATAATCCCCCCGCTCATCACGAAACAGGGTAAGGGGCAAGGCACCGGCAGCCTCGGGCTCGGCGGGATGAAGCGCCGCAATCTCGAAACGGCGGCTCTGCCAGCGGCCAACCTGGCTGTCGATGGCCTTTAACTCCAGTTGCAGCCAGCGCTGCGGGGAGAGGGGTTTGGTTGTCTCTTGCACTGTCACGGCTCCCATCAGAAGGTCTCTGCCGAGCCGCCCTCCCCCGTGATCCACCCAGTTCGAGGCAGATCAGAGCAGGAGATTCAGGGCGGCCACGGCCATCAATGGGATAGGACATAGCAAGAGTGGGGCCAAGGCCGGTTTGGTGGTGGATGGAGGCTTTAATGCGGGTTGGCCTGTCATGCGGAATATGGGTTGGCGCGGGCGTAGGTTGGTGCAGAGCGCAGCGAAGCCCAACATGCGGAGTAAAACCAATCAGCCTGTGTATCTGATCGTGGGAATGGCAATAATCGAATAACGCTGAATTATCCGATTATTGCCTTGATAAGAATGTTCACGGTAAACGTTGGGCTTCACTTCGTTCAGCACCAACCTACAATTTTATCCAACATACGTTATATCGGATGGCCAATATTTATGCAGCGTTACTCTCATCCTTGGGCTGACTTCGTCCGGGTTTATCAACCATTGATTGCGCTAACGAAAAAACCTTATCTCGAAACTCAGGTATATTTTTTAATGCTTCTCTAAAGCCACTTGATTCAGCAAGCTCATGCCATGGAGTGCCATGTGATGTACCTTCAACAAGTCGTAATGGAGCCTCTTCAACCCTTGTTAAGGCAGACTCAAATAAGCGAGCCTCTAGTTTTTGATCAATTCTTGAAGCTTCTTTTCGATAACCCTCATAAGCTTTTGCGACAGAAGCTTTAAAGCCATAATCCTCTGCAAGCTTAAATCTCTGACCTATTTGTTTTGTTGACAACCAAGCAAACCAGAGTGGTGCCCCAAGGCTAACCACAGCCAGCATAAAATGCATCGATACCATACCCCATTTGGGGTCTGGAGTAGATAATGAACTTGTGAGAATTTCAATACGCTGAGCACCTACATACCATGCTGCACCTAATGAACATAGCAGACCAAAAACCCATACCCACATTGACTTGGCTAGTTGTTTAGCTCGCTGGTCAAACGCCCCAGCCAGTCCTTTGCTGGTTGTAATGCGATATGCATCCTCACAATTACTTACTAGCTGGTCAGATGTTAATTTATTTTCTGTGATTAAATTTAAAAGTCCTTCAACCTCTTCTTTGGCCATAGAAACTTTTGAAGATGTCTTCAAAACATCTTGTCCTATGGACTCAACCTTTTTTCTCGCAGCTTTCAAGTCTTCCAGGTCTGATGGTAATGACTCTGGTGCTTCCGTTGCTTCGTTAATTAATTTAATTTGTTTATATAGCCTATCTTGGTCGACATCAATTTGCTGAATTTTGGCTTGCAACCCTTTTAAACGACGCGATATGGCTGGTGGCATTGAATTTGGATCGTTGGATACAACCCATGATATATAAGGTTCAACAACACTGGATATCCAATTTAAAGTGTCGATATAGGCAGGAATTGCTTGATGTCCATTGCCATTATAAAAATATGGCAATGTATAAGATTTTAATCTCTCAAGTTTCTCAGGAATGCCATCGATTATTTGGAGGAATTTCTCATCATCAGTTTCTAACTTTACACGTCTAATTTTATCGGCAAGAGATATGGGTAAATAAGCTAATTCCTTTCTATCTAAGACCGGATGATGCCACCCAAAAGCCTCATTGAGTGTTCGATTATCGCGCCATCCATTCTGCACAGCCTCACCGAGGCTATCCAACGCATTACATAAGTTCTCAATTTCTTCGTTCATACTTAATCCAGATTATTAGCGTCGAGAGGCAAAAAAACTACAACAACATATCCATTTAAATGCTAATTTTCACACCTAAAAATTAGTTTTTCATAAGTCTAACCATCTGTGTTTTCAAAGAAAAGCATGGCTACTTATTTCTTTGTCAGAATGGGAGCCTGCTCGCTTTTATTAAGACAACATAATTATGCTTTGCGTACCATCACTCTGACATTTTGTCCGTCTCATTAATCTGGAACAAAACTTGCTGTATCCCTCCCCTTAGATCCCAGCAACCGGTCGCGAGGGGCCCATGACACCGACCTTTATCAAAAGCAATGCTGCCGCCCAGCTCACCATGGCCGTCGAGGTGATGGATGAACAGGGCACAATGAACACCCGCCAAATCGCCTGTGAGCGGCCACTGACGGTTTACCTCAACTGGAAGGAAATCGTCACCCTGATGACGCTGGGAGCCCGCCCCGAGGCGCTGGTGCTGGGTTATCTGAAAAATCAGGGCTTTATCGAGGATATTTCGGCCATCGAGTCGGTGATCGTCGACTGGGAGAGCGAGGCCGCCGCCGTGGTGAGCAGCCAGCAGGCAGCCGATCTCGACAAATCCTTGGAGAAGAAGACGGTCACCTCCGGCTGCGGTCAGGGCACCATGTATGGCAGCGTGATGAAGAAGCTCGAAGGGGTCGTGCTAGCGGCGCCTGAGCTTAAACAGAGCACTCTTTACTCCCTGCTCAAGGCGCTGTCGGCCCATAACGAAACCTACAAGATGGCGGGGGCCGTGCATGGCTGCGCCATCTGTCGCGGTAGCGAAATCCTCTCCTTTGTCGAGGATGTGGGGCGCCACAATGCGGTGGATACCCTGGCGGGCGAGCTCTGGATGCGCGGCGAGGCTGGCCACGACAAGATCTTCTACACCACGGGGCGGCTCACCTCGGAGATGGTGATCAAGGTGGCGCAGATGGGCATTCCGGTGCTGCTTTCGCGCTCCGGCGTCACCCAGATGGGGCTGGATCTGGCCCGCCAGCTCGGCATCACCATGATTGCCCGCGCCAAGGGGCGCCATTTCGAGGTATTCAGCGGCCACGACCATATCGTGCTGGACGAGAAGCCGCCGGTGCTGGCGCCCAGTCCGGCTGGTCGCGGGATGCGGGACTAAGCCATGAATGAGTTTATGAACGTCAAGCAGGTGGCGGAATACCTCGATCTCAACGAGAAGAAGGTCTACCAGCTCGCCAACGAGGCGCGCATCCCCGCCACCAAGGCGACCGGCAAGTGGCTGTTTCCCCGCTCCCTGCTCGATCGCTGGCTGCTCGGCAGTTGCCACGAGGGGGTAATGAACGACCGGCTGCTGCTGGCTGGCTCGGACGATGTGCTGCTGCACTACGCAAGCAGCCGCTTGGCACAGCAGCTCGGCACCCAGGCACTGGTGGGCTACACCCCGTGCGGCACCCGTCAGGGGCTGGCGATGCTGGCGCGCGGCCATGTGGATCTCTGCGCCATCCACTGGGGGCAGGCCGAGGAGGCGCACCTGCGCCACCCGGCGCTGGTGCAGCAGTATCAGGGCCACCGGCAATGGGTGATCGTTCATGGATTCAGGCGGGTGCAGGGGCTGGTGCTGCGGCAAGGGCTGCAACCCAAGGAGGCGAAAGAGGCGCTCGACTGGCGCTGGGCCATGCGTCAGGAAGGCGCTGGCAGCCAGCGCGCCCTGCAGGAGTGGCTGCAAACCCAGGGGGAGTCGCTGACCCGACTGGAGCGCACTCTCGAGGTCAACAGCGAGCGGGAGCTGGCCGCCGCCATCAGCCGTGGCGATGCGGACGTCGGGCCCGGCGCCCAGAGCACCGCCACCGAGTTTGGCCTCGGCTTTATGCCGCTGTCGCAGGAGTGTTTCGATCTGGTGATGCCGCAGGGGGTCTTCTTTCGCACCCTGCTACAACAGCTGATCGGCTGGCTGCAATCCCCCGAGGGGCGCGAGCTGGCGGCTCGCCTCGGCGGCTATGACCTGACCCAGAGCGGCAAGCTGGTGTGGAGCCCGCAGTAAATAACCACTCATCCACCGACAAAACAGCCCGTCAACCATGTTGACGGGCTGTTTTTATAACGGGCCTTTTTTAAGCAGCATCAATCGCTTGTCTCACGCCCCTCGGCATTGAGCGCAATACGCCACCCTTCCAGTTTCGCGGGCTCGCTGCCGCTGGGCAGCAGGGCGTGGCTGCGCAGCCGCACGGTAAAGCAGCTCCCCTGCCCCGGGGTGGAGTCCACCAAGAGCTCCCCACCCCAGCGACTGATGATGCGGTGGCTCAGGGCCAGCCCCAGACCGGTGCCTGTGGCGCGGGTGGTGAAGAAGGGGTCGAAGATCTTGTCCATGATGGCGGCGTCTATGCCGCTACCGTTGTCGATCACCCGCACCTCGGCCCCGCGCAGCTGACCCAGTTCATCGACCCAGTCGCGACTCTCGACCCGGATCTCCCCCTGCTCTCCCAGCGCGTGGCTGGCATTGACCAGGAGGTTGATCAGCACCTGCAACAGCTGCTGGCGATCCGCCTCGATGGGCTGCTGGGCCCTGAGATCGGCCACCAGCTCCACCTGCTGCTGGCGCAGGGCGGAGCGCACCAGGGTCAGGCTCTCCTCGATGATGGGGTTGAGGTGCTGCCACACAGGCTCTGTCTCGTAATCGCCGGGGCGAGAGTATTGCAGCAAGCTGCGGGTGATGGCACGAATGCGCTCGATCTGGGCCAGCACCAGCGCCAGCTCCTCGCTGACCGGCTCGGCCGCCTCCCCCAGCTCCAGCTTCATCAGCTCCACATTGCCGAGGATCACCGCCAGGGGGTTATTGATCTCGTGGGCCACCCCGGCGGAGAGCTCGCCAAGGGCCGCCAGCTTCTCGCTGATCAGCAGCTGCTGGCGCGCCTCGGTCAGCATATGGATATGATCTTCCAGCTCGGCAGTCTTGAGCTCGAGGCTTTGGGTACGCTCGGCCACCTTCTGCTCCAGCTCGTCGGCGCTGCGGGCCATCTGCTGCTGATGCGCTTCTTGCCTGTCCAGCATGGCGTCAAACTGGCGACCGAGCTGGGCCAGCTCGTGGTCGGGGTCTAGGGCCAGCGGACCGATGCGGGCCGACTCCCCGGCCTGTACCTGCCGCACCACCTTGTGCATCCGCTCGATAGGGGAGAAGAGATCCCGCGCGCCGCGATAGACCAGCAGGCCAGAGAGCAGCAACAGCAGCACTACGCCGGAGCCCAGCTCCACCAGATTGGTGAGGTAGGTGCGGATAATGGGCCACTCGAGAAAGCCCACGTAGAGCATGCCGAGCCGCTCGCCCCTGGCTCCCAGCAGCGGCTCGTAACCCGAGACATACCAGGCGTCGTGAACGAAGGCGCGGTCAACCCACATCTCCCCTCGCCCCAGCACCTGTTCGCGCACTGGCGGCGAGACCCGGGTGCCCACCGCCCGGCCCACCTGACGGCTGCTGCTGACCGGCACGTTGGTGCTCACCCGCAGATCATCGAGAAACAGGGTGACGGTGCCAACGCTGCCATCCGGCAGGGTATTTTTGGCAAACACCTGACCCTTGAGCTCATCCACCAGCCGGGTGCTGCCGTTGACAAGCTCGCCCCCCTCCAGCACGGCCCAAAGGGAGCCGTCGCGGCCCATCACAGGGGTCAGTGACAGGCTGATCAGCCCCCTGTCCTCCACCACCCTGGTGCCATCCCGCTGCCACAACACAGCCCGCTTGGCCAGTTGCGGGGAGAGGGCGAGCATCTCCTGCTGCGACCAGACCACGAAGTGACTGACGCTGCGCCCGGCCGTGAGGGCGGCGCGCTCCTGCGCCGTCAGCTGATCCAGCTCGGGGCCGCGGCGCAAGCGCAGAAAATCGAGACCATAGTTGGCCGCCAGCGGCATCACCCAGTCATGCAGCTGATCCGGCGATTCCCGCAGCCGCAGCTGAAAGGCCCAGGCATCGCGCAGATGCTCCAGATGCTCGGTCTGGCGCTGTTGCTGCACCGTGATGGCGTGGTGGGCCACCCCGAGATCGCTGCGCACCGTGGTGAGCAGGTTCTGCCAGCTGTAGGTGAGGGTCCAGTAGAGGGTGAGCGCGATCATGCCCACCAGAGTGAGCATGATGGGTACCGAGGTGAGCAGCAGCAGGCGCCAGCGCACTTTGGTGCGCACGCAACGGGGCAACAGGGCGCGCATGCAGCGGGAGATCAGGGTCAGTTTCATCGCCACCCCATCCAGTCAGCCTTCCTCATTCGATGGCCCACTCCTTGAACTTGCGATCCAGCGTCTTGCGCGCCACCCCGAGCACCCGGGAGGCGGCCGACTTGTTGCCATCATGGCTCGCCACCACCTGCAGAATGTGGGCTTTTTCCACCTCCGCCAGCGGCCATGCCAGCGGGTAGCCCTCCTCGCTCGCCCCCTGCTCGGTGGGCTTGCTGCTCTGCCAGTAATCCGCCGGGGGCTTGCCCAGCAGCAGGCAGCGCTCGATGAGGTTGCGCAGCTCCCGCACGTTGCCGGGCCAGGGATAGGCCTGCATCGCTACCACATCCTCGTGGGTCCAGCTCAAGGAGCCCATCCCCATCTCGGCGGTAAGCTGGCGGGTGAAGTGATGTACCAGCGCGGGGATATCGTCGATCCGCTCCCGCAAGGGGGCGACCGGCAGTGCTACTACGTTGAGGCGATAGAAGAGATCTTCGCGAAAGCGGCCCGCCTCCACCTCGGCCTTGAGGTTGCGGTTGGTGGCGGCGACGATGCGCACATCCACCGCCAATTCGCGCTCGGCACCGACCGGGCGGATGGCCTTCTGCTCCAGCGCCCGTAGCAATGAGGCCTGCATGGCGAGCGGCATCTCGCCGATCTCGTCGAGAAACAGGGTGCCCTGATGGGCGACCCGGAACAGGCCGTCGCGCCCCTTGCGGGCGCCGGTAAAGGCCCCCTGCACATGGCCAAATAGCTCGCTTTCCAGCAGTTCGGGGGCAATGGAGGCGCAGTTGAGAGGCACAAAGGCCCCCATCCGGCCGGAAAGTTGATGCAGGGCACGGGCCACCAGCTCCTTGCCGGTACCGGACTCCCCCTCCACCAATACGGCGGCATTGGAGGGCGCTACTCTGGCGATGAGCGTCTTGAGCTCGCGGGTCTTGGCACTGTCGCCAATCAGGGTGGGCGGGAACAGCTTGCTCACCTCCCGGCGCAGCAGCAGGTTCTCCCGCTCCATCTGGCGGCGCTCGATGACTCTGTCCACCGCCTGCACCATCTGATCGAGGTTGAAGGGCTTGAGGATAAAGTCGCTGGCGCCGAGGCGCAGCGCCTTGAGGGCGGTCTCCATATCGCCAAAACCGGTCATGAAGATGATGTCGCTGCGGCGGGTGGCCGGGTCGATGGCCTCGTGCCACTCGATGCCGGAGCGCCCCGGCAGCCGGATGTCGGCAATGATAAGGTCGAAGTGAAGGCGGCAGCGCAGGGCTTCCGCCTCCTCCACGCTGGCGGCAGTCTCAATCTGGGCAAAACGCTTGGCAAGCGCCTTGGCCAGAAAGCTGCGCATGCCGGGCTCATCGTCAACGATAAGCAGGGAGAGGGCAGACCAGCGGCTGGGAGGGAGTGTCATGGAAAAAAGTACCTCGGATGCACGTACGGTCGGTGAATGTCCCGATAACCGGAACCTTAGTGGGACATTTTGTCCTTACCGTATCAAAAGCACCAACACCAATTATTAAAAGCGATAACAAGCTCACCTAATTGATTCTAATAAGCTTCTGTTTTTAAACGGCAAACCGTGAATGCAGCGGCAAAGGAACAGTTTGGCACCCTGCTTGCTTACTCTTGCCCTCTCCTCAGCCACCCTGAAAAAAGTTGCATCACGATGACGATAAAAACTAGCCTCAAACGTTTTGCCCTCTCCCTCGCCGCCAGCCTGCTGATCGCCGGTGCGGCCCACGCCGAAGCGGATACTAATGCCACAAAAGCGCCGATCCGCCTCGCCACCACCACCAGCACCGAGCAGTCCGGTCTGCTGGGCTGGCTGCTGCCCCAGTTCACCAAGGAGACCGGTTATCCGGTGCAGGTGATGGCGGCTGGTACCGGCCAGAGCCTGAAGATGGGCGAGAACGGCGACGCGGATCTGGTGATGACCCACGCCCCCTCTGCCGAGAAGAAGTTTGTCGATGCGGGCTTTGGCATCGAGCCGGTACACCTGATGTATAACGACTTCGTTATCGTCGGCCCGGCGAAAGACCCGGCGGGTCTCGGCAAACTGTACGACGCGGCCAAGGGGCTGCAAGCCATCAAGGAGCAGGGCCAGGCCTTTATCTCCCGCGGTGACGAGTCCGGTACCCACATCAAGGAGAAGACCCTGTGGCAGGCCGCTGACGTCAAACCCGAGTTTGCCGGTTACAAATCCATCGGCCAGGGGATGGGCCCGACCCTGACCATGGCCTCCGAGCTCGGTGCCTACACCCTGACCGACCGCGGCACCTGGCTCGCTTACCAGAGCAAGCTGGATCTCGCCGTACTGCTGGAGGGTGACAAGCGCCTGTTCAACCCCTATCAGGTGATCCTGGTCAACCCCAAGCGCTACCCGGATCTCAACACCGAAGGGGCCCGCACCCTGAAGAACTGGCTGATCTCCGAGCATGGCCAGAAGTTGATCGGTGACTTCAAGGTGGCGGGTCAAGCGCTGTTTGTAGCGGATGCCAACGGGAAATAATGGCAACCCTGACCCCTGCGATGAGGTTGATGGCCCTCCCCCGGTTCGCTGAGGGAGTCGCCTGATGCAGACTCTGATCGACACGACCGTATTGACGGCCCTCGCCCTGCACGATGAGAGAGAGGCGTCATGCCTACCTTGATCGATACCACGCTGGCTGCCCTCGCCCTGCTGTTCAGTGGTGACACTGAACTGTGGCAGGTGGTGGGGGTCTCCTTCTCCGTCTCCTGCATCGCCCTGCTGCTGGTGCTGCTGCCCGCCTTGCTGCTGGGCTTTGCCCTGGCCTACCTGCCGCTGCCCGGCCGCTGGCTCTGGCTCTCCTGCATCAATACCCTGCAATCGGTGCCGACCGTGGTGATTGGCCTCTTGCTTTACATGCTGCTGTCGCGGGCCGGCCCCTTTGGCGACTGGAAGCTGCTCTTTACCCAGCAGGCGATGGTGGTGGGGCAGATGCTGATCGCCTTTCCGGTGATCGCCACCATGGCTCACGCGGCGTTTGTCCAGAGTGACCGGCGCGCCTGGGAGACCGCCCTGACCCTGGGGGTCTCCTGGCCCAAGGCGCTGATCGGCCTGATGCACGAGTGCCGCTTTGGCCTGCTGGCCGCCATCATCGGCGCCTTCAGCCGCATCGTCACCGAGGTGGGCTGCTCCATGATGGTGGGGGGCAATATCCTGCACTTTACCCGCAATATTCCCACCGCCATCGCGCTGGAGACCCAGAAAGGGGCCTTCACCCAAGGGGTGGCCCTCGGCATAGTGCTGCTCACCCTCGCCCTCTTGCTCAACCTGCTGCTGACCGCGTGTCGCGGCCACAGCTATCTGAAGAACTGACCATGCCCCCACTGTGTACCAACAGGAGTACCCCATGGCCCTGACCGCCCACCAGCTAACGATGCGCTTTGGCGAGCGCCAGCTGTTCGAGATTGACCGGCTCGCCATCGCACCGGGGGATGCCATCTGGCTGCACGGGGCCAACGGGGTGGGCAAGACCACCTTGCTCAAGATCCTGGCGGGGCTGCTGGCCCCGACCCGTGGCCACACCAATCTGCCGGGGCGCTGGCAACAGCGGCTCAACCGGTTGCTCAAGCGGGATCTGGGGCCGGGCCGGGTTACCTATCTGCACCAGACTCCCTATCTGTTCGATCGCACGGTGCACGACAACGTGGCCTGGGCGCTCGATAAACAGCTCGGCAGCGAGATCCGGGTGTTCGAGGCGCTGCGCCGGGTCGAGCTGGAGGGGCTGGCGCGGGAGCACATCAGCATTTTGTCCGGTGGCGAACGGCAACGGCTGGCGATGGCCCGCGCCTGGGCGCTGCAACCGGCCTTTCTGCTGATGGATGAACCCACAGCCAATCTCGACACACATTCGGTTGCCCTGATGGCCGCATTGGCGCAAGATCTGCGGGAACATGGCAGCGGCCTGGTCGTCATCAGCCACCAGAGCAACGCCCTGACCGACCTGTGCGAGCGGCAATGGACCCTCGCCCGTGGCCAGCTGCAAGAGACGACCCCTTTAAAAATCATCGAGCGACATGACTTCAAAAAGCGACAGCCACTCTGATCCCCTTGCCGTATCAGCAGTGATCCTGGCAGGAGGCCGCGCCACCCGGATGGGGGGCGAAGACAAGGGATGGGTAGCACTGGCGGGACGCCCTCTTATCGACCACGTTTTGGCGCGCCTGCGCCCCCAGGTGGATGAGGTGCTGATCAACGCCAACCGCAGTCAGGCCCGCTATCAGGCGCTGGCCCAGGTCATCAGCGATGACAACAACGACTATCTCGGCCCGCTGGCGGGCATGCAAGCTGGTCTTGCTGCCGCCCGTCACGACTGGGTGCTGTTTGTCCCCTGCGATGGCCCCGCCCTGCCGCTGGATCTGATGAGCCGCTTTCGCGCCGCCCTGACCCCGGATACCGAGCTGGTAGTTGCCCACGATGGCGACTGGCTGCAACCCGTGGTGGCCCTGCTGCACAAATCCCTGCTCCCCTCCCTCACCGCCGCACTGGCGGAGGGAGAGCGCAAAATCGATATCTGGTTTGCCCGCCACCATATGGCGGTGGTGAGCTTTGCCGATCAGCCGGATGCCTTTATCAATCTCAATAGCCCTGCCGAGCTGGCCGCCTACGAGACTCGTCTGCTCGCCCCGGCTATCGACCCCCAACAAGGAGTCACCTCATGACCCCGGCCCCTACTCTTCCCCTGCTCGGCTTCGCCGCCTGGAGCGGCACCGGCAAGACCACCTTGCTGGAGCAGTTGATCCCCCTGCTGGTGGATCGCGGCCTGCGCATCGGGGTGCTCAAGCACGCCCACCACGACTTTGATATCGACCAACCGGGCAAAGACAGCTATCGCCTGCGCAAGGCGGGTGCCAAGCAGATGATGGTCGCCTCCCGTCGTCGTCATGCCCGTATCATTGAGACGGAACTGGCCGAAGCGGACTTTCGCCAGCTGCTGGCCAGCTTCGATCAGACAGAGCTCGATCTGCTCTTGGTCGAGGGGTTCAAGCACGAACACTTCCCGAAAATCGAGCTGCACCGCGCCGAGATTGGCAAGCCGCTACTCTTCCCCGAAGACAGCGACATCATCGCGCTGGCCAGCGATCAGCCCCAACAGAGTGGCGAACAACAGCAGACAAGCCTGCCCCGCCTCGATATCAACGATCTGGCGGCCATTGCCGACTTCGTCTACCGCTGGCTTGACGGCTGCCAGAGCAAGGAGCCGGAGGCGGGCAAGGGCTTTCTCTCGGTCGAGGCGGCCCGCAACGCCATTCTGGCGGCCCTCACCCCGAGCAACGCCTGCATCGATAAACCGCTGGCCCAGTGCCACGGCGCCGTGCTGGCCGCCGATCTGATAAGCCCCATCAATGTGCCCCCCCACGCCAACTCGGCGATGGATGGTATTGGCCTTCGCAGCGACGATCTCGCCGCCGGTCGCTGGCAGCTGGTGGGGGAAGTGCTGGCAGGCCAGCAGCGCTACGAGCCTGTGCTGGCCGGTCAGGCGGTGCAGATCATGACCGGCGCTCCGCTGCCCCCCGGGGTAGATACTGTGGTGATGCGGGAAGAGACGCTGATTGAAGGTGAGTGGGTCACGGTCACCGCCCCCATTCGCGCAGGGCAGAATGTGCGCCTCGCCGGGGAAGATCTCACCAAAGGTGCGGTCGCCATCCCGGCCGGTACCTGGCTTGGCGCCCCCCAGCTGGGGCTGGCGGCATCACTCGGTCAAGCCAGTCTCACTGTGCGAACCCCGTTGAAAGTGGCGCTGTTCAGTACCGGTGACGAGGTGCAGGCCCCGGGCGAGCAGCTCGCCCCCGGCCATATCTTCGACAGCAACCGCTTCACCCTGATGGCCCTTATCCGCGCCGCCGGTTGCGAGGTGATGGACCTTGGCATCATTCCCGATGACAAGACCATTCTGCGCCAGCAGCTGGAGCAGGCCGCCGCCAGCGCCGATCTGGTGTTGAGCTCGGGCGGAGTCTCGGTGGGCAATGCCGACTTTATCAAGCTGGTACTGGCGGAGCTCGGCCAGATCGATTTCTGGCGCATCCAGATGCGGCCGGGTCGCCCGCTCGCCTTTGGCAAGCTGGGGCAGACCCCCTTCTTCGGCCTGCCGGGTAATCCGGTGGCGGCGATGATCTGCGTGCTGCAGTTTGTCGAGCCCGCCATCGCCCGCTTGCAAGGCAAGCGGTGGCAGCCGCTGCGCCTCTCGGCACTGGCGGACGAGAAGATGAAGAGCCGCCCGGGGCGCACCGAGTTTCTGCGCGGCATCTTCCATCAGGATCGTAACGGACAGCTGCGGGTGCGCACCACAGGGCCACAGGGCTCCGGCATTCTCAGCTCCATGGCCGATGCCAACTGTCTGATTGAAATCGTACCGGATCAACCCGGGATCGCCGTTGGCGAGCGGGTCTGGATCCACCCCCTGCAGGGACGACTGGCCTAAATCCCGACGGGGCGTCGGCCGGATGCACGGCGCCCCGTCACCCACCTGACAGGAGGCAGACTGTGCGTCTTGATGCCCCCCTCTCCCGACTCGATCTGCTGGTCTATGGCCGCTACCGGATCGTCCATGGCCTGCGCATTGCGCTCGCCTTTATGCTCACCTTTCTGCTGACCCGCGAGCTGAAACTGCCGGAGAGCACCTGGCCGCTGATAACCTTGGTGGTGGTGATGGGCCCCATCTCGTTTTGGGGCAATGTGCTCTCCCGCGCCCTGCAGCGGGTGGTGGGCACCATCTTCGGCGCCAGTTGCGGGGTGGTGGCGCTCTATCTCGAGATCTACTCCCTGCCACTCACCCTGATCTGGTGCGGGTGCATCATGTTCCTCTGCGGCTATCTGGCCCTCGGCAAGCGCCCCTATGTGGGGCTGCTGATCGGCATCACCCTGGGAGTCACCATGGGGGCCATGCCGGGGGATATAGAGACGGCGCTGTGGCGCAGTGCCGACGTGATCCTGGGCTCCCTGCTGGCGCTGCTCTTTTGCAGCATCTACCCCCAGCGGGCCTACAGCCACTGGCGGCTGCAACTGCACCAGATCCTGCAGCAGTCGGGGCGGCTCTATCACACCCACCTCTCCCCCAATGTGCTGGAGCGCCCTCGCCTCAAGCACAATCTCTCCCAGTTGCTGGCACAGACCGGCAAACTGCGGGCCCTGCTGGCCCCGGCGGCCAAGGAGACGCGCCACAGCGTCGCCCTGTTTGATGCGGTGCAGGTCACCATGCGCAACACCCTCTGCACTCTTGAGATGCTGGCCAACACCTACTGGAACGATCGGGAGAGCCACTTCCTGATGCAGAGCACGGCTGCGCTGCAAGCCTGCCATCTGGCCACCGAGGAGGCGATCAACCAGCTTGCCCTGATGATGCAAACCGGTGACGGGCGTGGCGCGGATGCCGCCATCGCCCGCCTGCACGAGGTGGCGACCCAGGTATCGCTCCCGCCCAACGCAGAGGCAGCCATCAATGGCTACCTCTGGCTCAACGTCCAGCTGACCGAGCAGCTCACCCACCTGCGCCGCCTGCTGGGTCTGATCCTCACCCCGCCCCATCGCAAGCAGCCCGACTAGGCCCAATGCAAAACGCCCCGCAGTGGCGGGGCGTTTTGCTATCTGACTGGCCGCTTGGGCCGTTGATCAGTAACTCTTAACTGGCATTGGCCAGCGGCTGCTCGGTGGTGAGGTAGAGGGAGAAATCCTGAATACCCGCCTGCAGGGCGGCAAAACAGTCAGGGTCTATTGCGGTGCCCAGATTCTCCGCCATCATCTCCAGCGCCTGCGGCACAGGGATGGCGCCGCGATAAGGGCGCTTGGCGGTGATGGCATCGAAGATGTCGGCTGTGGTGATGATGCGCGTCTCAAGGGTAATCTCGTCCCCTTTCAGCCCCTTGGGGTAGCCCTTGCCATCGAGCCGCTCATGGTGGGCGCCCGCCACTTGTGCCAGCTCCTCGAAGGCGCCGATGCGGCTCAGGATCTCCTCGGTATAGGCGGCATGCATCTGCACCGCCGCCCACTCCTGCGCATCGAGTTTGCCCGGCTTGTCGAGAATGGTGTTGCTCACCCCGAGCTTGCCTACATCATGGAGCAGGGCACCCCGCTTGAGCCAGCGACGACGCGGCTCGGACAAGCCCATCTGGGTGGCAAGAATGTCGGTATAGAGCGCAACCCTGCCGCTGTGACCCGCGGTGTAGGGACTTTTGGAGTCCACCACCTGCCCGAAGGCAGCCGCGATTTCGTCCAGATAATCTTCATCCAGCGCTACCTCCCCCTGTCCGGCCGGTTGGACCAGCACCCACTCGGTCAACCGGGGATCGGCCAGCCCTTGCCAGAACTCCTCGTCGGCCAGCGCTTCAAATTCGCGAACCAGTGCCGGATCAAACCAGCTGCCGCTGCGCTCGCGCAGCTCCTTGAGCGCCGCATTCGGGCCTGCGGCTGCGTGAAACACATCCACCACCTGACAGAGCAGGGCAATGCGCGAGAAGAGCGGGATTGCCTCGCCAGCCAGTTGCAGGGGCCGACCTTTGCCATTCCAGTGTTCATCAAGGGAGAGGATGCCATCAGCCACCTCGTCACTGAAACGGAGCTGGCGAGCGATATCCGCCCCCCGATGACAACGAGTCTGGATCAGTTCGTTGGCAATCTGGTCGCCGTTGCGAAAGATATGAAACAGGCTGCGAAAACGTCCTAGCAGATCCGCCTGCAGGCCGGTATGGCCCAGCACGAAGTTGACTACCTCGGAGAGGGAGCCATCTACCAGTTTGAAATCGCGTTTGAAGTGAAGATCGTCGGTGAGATAGAGCTCGCAGATGCGGGCAGCATTGCTGCTGCACCCAAGATCCTTGAGCAGGAGCGTGTAGTAGAGATCATGTCGCAGCCGGGCATCCAGTCCCAGCCGCTCCCCCAGACGGGAACCTATCCAGCAGCAGCGAATGCAATGCCCTCTTGGTTGCCCCTCGGTCATGTCGAGTGCATGACTGAGGGAACCAATCAACTCCGCCAATCGCAATCCATTCACCGTCATAGTCTACTCCCTTAGACATCATGGCGATTTTGCCAGCTGCTTATGTATACCCTATCTGGTGCCGGATAGATCTGGATTCAGTTGAATTTAGGCAGCAGCCTTGCCCTGATTCACCCGCTCTTCCAGCTCAGCACGGCTCAGGGTAGAGACGAAGCGACCGTCGAAGTAGATATCCATCAGCTCGCCGCGCTTCTCGCCACGCATCATGCTGCGGCGACCATCCAGATAGTGCACCTCCATCTGGGCGGTATGCTCGTCCGGGTAGCTGATCTCCACCTCGCGCACCCCTTGTGGCAGCATGGCCAGCGGCACCTTCTTGAGGGCCGGATCCAGATGCTGGTTCACCTTGATCACCGGATTGGCTTTCATGTCCACCACAGCCGGAGATTTGCCGGTGATGGGGTTCTTGCCAGACCAGAACTCGATGGTATTGAACACAAACAGGTCAGCGGTCGCGGCCAGACCGTAGACAGGGGAGAGTAGCATAAAAACCCCGGCACGACCGTAGCGGTTATCCACCACGCTCAGGTTGCCCTTGGTGACCATGCCGGAAAGCCCCATCTGCCCCATACAGCCGCCCAGACCCATGCTCGCGACCATAACCAGCAGGGCCATTGCCCGCCCCTTCTGTTGTAATGCCATCGTGTTCTGTTCCTGCTCTGAAGTAAATGAGGCGGCAAGCCTAAATCAAGGGGCCAGAAGAGGACAATTCACAATGGCGGGGTGATACAGGAAGAGTTCAGATTGGCGTACCAAGTGAGCAATAAATAAGCGCCGATGGAATAATCATCCATTCGGCGCCTCGTTCAACAACCAATAACCGTCAGGAGCCGATGGCCAGATTGGAGACTGTCTCGGTCACATTGATGGCGCCCTGCTCGATCTGTGACATCACGCCACTCACCTCGCCGATCTGCTCCTTGCCACGCTGGGCACTGGTGGCCACCTCATTGATGTTGCCGGTGATCTGGGCCGTCAGTTCGCGGTTTTTCTGAACCACGCTGGCGATCTCGCCGGTCGAGAGGGAGGTGCGCGCAGCCAGCTGACGTACCTCGTCGGCCACCACCGCAAAGCCGCGCCCCTGATCGCCAGCCCGGGCGGCCTCGATGGCTGCGTTAAGGGCCAGCAGATTGGTCTGCTCGGCAATACTACTGATGGTCGAGACGATGGCTTCAATGCTTTTCGACTGCTCATTGAGCTGGCCAATCAGGCCGGAAGTGCGACTCACCTGTTCGGAAATGGCGCTGGAAATAGTGACCGATGCGGTCAACAGTTCAGAACCTGTCGCAGCAAAGCGGGTGGTCTCCTGCGAAATGGTCTGGGCTATGTTGGCCGCCTCGCTCACTGCCTGGGCGCGCTTGATCCGCTCTGTCACCTCACTGGCAAACTTGATCACCTTGACCACCTTGCCGCTCTCATCCTTGATGGGGTTGTAGGTAGCCTCCAGCCAGATCTCGTTGCCGTGGCTGTCACGGCGACTGAACAACCCCGACTTGAGCTGGCCGTGGGCCAGATCGTCCCAGAAGTGGGGTTGCTCGCGATAGAAGCTCTCATCGCAAAACAGCCTGTGATGCTGCCCCTTGAGCTGAGAAAGGGAGTAACCGACGCAGGAGAGGAAATTCTGATTGGCCGTCACAATCTCCCCCTTGGGGGTGAACTCGATAATGGCGAGCGCCCGATCGAGTGCCGAGATGATCGCTTTCTGACGACTCAACTGCTGATAACTCTCGGTGATATCGGAGGCTATCTTGACGACCCTGACCACCTTGCCCTCAACCTTGACCGGGAAGTAGGTAGCCTCCAGCCACAACTCCCTGCCATGTTTGTCAATGCGCTGGTAGATGCCACTGTGGGAATGCCCCTGACGCAACTGTTCCCAAAACTGGGCGTAGGAGGATGACTGGGCGTAGTGGGCATCACAAAAGAGCCGGTGGTGTTTACCAATCACCTCCTGCTCGCTATAGCCCACCACACTCAGAAACAGCGGGTTCGCCTCGAGGATCTCGCCACCTGGTGTGAAACTGATGGTAGCGACACCGACTTTTACTGCATCAATAAATGCCTGGGCCTGGGCCAACTGCATTTGACACGCTTGTAATTCCGCTTTGAGTTTGAAGTTGAACATCTTGCCCTGCCCCTCTGTTACCTGTTTACAACTACATCACATCTGCATGAACTTTAGACGAGAAAGCAGAGGGATAACGGGGTCCCATCGATTAAGGTGCCAGATCCCACTCCAGATATGCCGGATTGGCAACAAAGCCGATCCGCTCATACATAGGGCGCCCCTGCTCGCTGGCATGGAGCCACACCTTGCCCAGCTGACGCGCTATGGCGAAGGCTGCAATGGTGTCGAGCAGCGCCGTGGCGATCCCCTGCCGACGCCATTGCGGCTGCGTATACATATTGAGCAGATACCCCTCCACTCCAGCCAGATTGCCGGGATAGGGTGGCCGCACAAACAGCGCCAGCGTTCCCGCAGCCACGATCTGCTTGCCGCCCTCCTGCTTATCGGCCTCGGCCAGCCAGGATAAAGCCCCCTCTTCACTCATCGCCCGGGTAAAGTAGTCAACCGTTGCCTGCCACAAGGCCGGGTCAGCCTGCGGCGTCGCCAGCTCACCCACCTCGCAAAACAGCTGCATGCGCAGAGCCACCAGCGCGGGAATATCCGCGGTCCTTGCCTGACGAATGATCATCGCATCTCCTTGCATCACAGAGCACGTCGAGAGAGGGGGGGCAAAGGGAAGTGGACCTGCTCGGCAAATCTGCACGACACAGGAACTATCGATGCCGACCATGTAACCGGAATGCGGATAATAGCAGAGCACATAATTAACTATGTGTTTTTAAACATATAAAAAAAGACAGCCGAAGCTGTCTTTTTCATCGAAATCACATTGCGGATTAGTAGAAGATCCGCTCGCCACGCTCGCTCATTTTGAGCCAGACAGGTTTGGTACTGGTTTTGTTCCAGATCCGGTGCAGATAGCTGTAGAAGCGGGCGCGATCGCTGCGAAACAGCATCACGGGGAAAGCCAGAATGCCCACCAGCAATACATAAATGCGACGAAGAATAATCTGAGTCAGGGAAAAGGGATGAAACATGATGTAACTCCTTACTGGTAAGACCACTGAGCAAAGATTACCCCACTCCATGTAGGATTACTACATCACCAACGCATTTTTTTATAAAAAAATGGTGAAAAACGGGAAATACTGAAAACGGGTTACGTCATTAACCAACAGTTAACAAACTTGCGAAAATCGTGCGCTTTGCCACAGTTATCAGGGGAAAAACATGCAGTAGGGAGACACGCATGAAACTGCCGGAAGTGGCACTGCTGGTGCTGATGGTTGCCCTGACACGGGCACAACTGGAGGAGTGGCAACTGAATCGGGAAGATGCCATTGTGCTGGCCGAACGGGGCGTGCCCACCGTCAGCCTGTGGCAATGCGGCACACTGAAGCAACGGATTGCGGATCTCAACCAGCACAGTGCCGAGGTGCAGTTTCAATATCGGGGGCAAAACATGGCGGATGTGAGCCACTATCTCGAGCGCGAGTGGAAACAGGCTGGCTGCGAACAGTTACTGGTACAGCAAGGATACTGACCAAGGCTCAGACTCGAAGAGTGATGATTGAGATAAACAGAGAAAAGATGGAGGCACGTTCCGGAGTCGAACCGGACTAAACGGATTTGCAATCCGCTGCATAACCGCTTTGCTAACGCGCCATGCTGACAAGACTGATAGTCTTGAAAGTGAGTTCCATCGTTGGTGTGATGGAAAATTGGAGCGGGAAACGAGACTCGAACTCGCGACCCCGACCTTGGCAAGGTCGTGCTCTACCAACTGAGCTATTCCCGCGTTACTGCTTTCGTGCCAGTTGCCTGACAACGAGGCGCATTATACGTACCACGAGCGCCAGCACAACCCCTTTTTCGCAATTTAAGCCCTGATGCAAACTGTTTGCTCAGGGTTTAAACGCCTTGCTGCATTTTTCTCCAGCCAGCTGTGACCCACCAAGCGAATTTGGGATAAAGTCGTTGAAATGATTACGCTTTCGTTCGAGACTTGAGCGGCTTAATAACCGGATTCTCAATTGAAAATCACAAGATGAAATGGATCTTCACGCTTCGTGGGCTCAGGCCGCAGTTAATGCTGGCTTTTTTCATGTTGGGCATGGTGCCCTTTTTGGTCGTCACCCTCTTCTTCCTATACAGCCACGGCAAGGATCTCACCACCCAGACCTCCAACCATCTGGTCTCCGTTCGTAATATCAAAAAGAGTCAGCTCGAGGATTACTTCAACAACCTCAAAGAGCAGATCATCAACTTCTCCCAGCAGGATTTTGCCGGCAACAGTATCGGCCGTTTCTATGGCTTTACCGGCGCCTTCGAGAAGCTGGGTACCACGCCGCAGGAGGCCCGCAGCCGCGCCCAGGCCCGCTATCTGCCCGGCTCCTGGGATCAACTGCGCAAACCGGACAGCCAAGTAGAGATCGAACCCTCCATCACGGCGCTTATCCTCGCCGACGAGATGTATGGCCGGGTGCACCAGCGCTTTCATCGCGGCTATGCCGACATGGTGCGCAAGTCCAACTACAGCGACATCTTTCTGGTGGACCTCAACGGCGATGTGGTCTATTCGGTCACCAAGCACCCTAACTTTGCCACCAATCTGCTCTCCGGCCCCTATCAGTCAAGCGGTCTGGGCCAGACCTTTGCCAAGATCAAGCGGCGCCTCGATGGCGGCCAGAAGCCGCAGCAGATCTTCGAATTCACCGATTTTGGCCGCAACGAGCTGACCGGGCAGGTGGTCGCCTACATGGCCGCCCCCGTGATGCAGTACGACTATGTGCGCGGTGTGGTGATTTTCGAGCTGCTGCCGGACAAGCTCAACCAGATCATGGCGGAGCGGGAGGGGCTGGGCGAGACCGGCGAGACCATCCTGATCGGCCCTGACAAGCGGATGCGCGCCGATGCCTGGCTGGCACCGGAGTTCAGCGTAGAGAACAGCTTCAGCCCCAACTTCCGTCCACTGCAAACGCCCCTCATCACCAAGACGCTCTCCGGCGAGCAGGGGGTCGGGCTGTTCCACTCCTATCAGGATGACGAGGTGCTGGCCGCCTACACCCAGGTGAAGGTGTTCGATACCGAGTGGGCCTTTATCGCCGAGATCTCTACCCGGGAAGCCTATGCCCCGATCCGCCAGCTGGAAACCCTGGTGATTGTGCTGGGAGCGGGCTCGGTACTGCTGCTGATCCTCTTCTCCCGCTGGCTCTCCCACTCCATCACGGCGCCGCTGCGATCGCTGACCGAAGCCGCCGAGCAGGTGGCCGACGGCGCGCTGGATCACCCCATCGCCATCGAGCGCACCGGCGATGATATCGACCGGCTGGCCGAGGCGTTTCGCCATATGCAGCGCTCGGTGAAGGACAAGATCGAACTGATCGAACAGCAGACCCAGGAGCTGCAACAGCAGGTCAAGCTGACCCACAGGCAGAACCTCAGCCTGCAGCAGGCGGACAAGCTCAAGGATGAACTGCTGGCCAACACCTCCCACGAGCTGCGCACCCCCATTCACGGTATCAAGGGAATGGCCGAGTCCATGCTCGCCAGCCAGCAGGATTTGACCGAAGGGCAGCAAAAGCAGCTCGGGCTCATCATCAAGAGCGCCGACGGCCTGGCCCGTCTGGTGGACGATCTGCTGGACTACCACCAGATGCGCTACGGCCAGCTGGAGATCCACTCCCAGCCCGTCTCATCCAAGGGGGTTATCCGGCTGGTGCTGGATCTTTGCCAGCATCTGGTGCAGGCCAAACCCCTCACTCTGGTGGATATCAGCCCGGCCGAACTGCCGCCGGTGCTGGCCGACGAGCAGCGGCTCGAACAGGTGCTCTACAACCTGGTGGGTAACGCCATCAAGTACACGCCGCAGGGCAAGGTGGTGCTCAGTGCCATCGTCGAGAACAACTTCCTGCGCATCAAGGTCACCGACACCGGCATCGGCATCGCCCCCGATCATCTGGAGCACATCTTCGAGCCGCTGGTGCAGATGAGCCCGGAGGTGAGCAAGCAGGGGGCCGGCCTTGGCCTCTCCATCACCCGCCAGCTGGTGCACCTGATGGGGGGCGAGCTGTTTGTCGAGAGCGAGCCGAGCGTTGGCTCTACCTTCGCCTTTACCCTGCCCCTTGCCACCGGCAAAGCGGCCAATCTGACCCTCGACAGCCGCCAGATCGAGCATCAGCTGGTGCGCCAGCAACCGCTGATCCTGCCGGACTGGGAGAGCGACGATCTGCCCCCTCCCCCCGAGGATGCGCCGCTCATTCTGGTGGTGGATGACGAGCCCATCAACCTGCACATCCTGCGCCATCTGCTGCAGCCCTGCGGCTACCGCATCCTGCCCAGCAGTGACGGCCACGATGCGCTGGCCAAGCTGGCCGAAGAGCCGGTGGACCTCATCCTGCTCGATGTGATGATGCCGACCCTTTCCGGTTTTGACGTCTGCCGCCGCCTGCGCCAGCAGCACCCGAAAGATATGCTGCCGGTGCTGCTGCTCACCGCCCTTAACCAACCCAAGGATATCGAGGAGGGCTTCGGGGCCGGTGCCAACGACTATCTGGTCAAACCCTTCTGCAAGGAGGAGCTGTTTGCCCGGGTCAAGGCACTGCTGGAAGCCAAGGCCGGACGCGCCTCGCTGGTAGAGAACCGGCTATTGAAGCAGGAGATCGAACATCGCCTCACCCTGCAGGAGCGGCTGCATCAGGATCAGCAGCGGCTGCTGGCCCTGCTCGGCGAAGGGGCCGACCCCATGATCTTTATCGACGAGCAGGGCACAGTGCTGTTTGCCTCGCGGGTGCTGGCGCGCCTGCTGGGACAGGAGCCGGAAGCCATGGAGGGGCAGCCCCTCAATGAGTGGCTCGCCACCCCGCTGCAACATCAGTGGCCCGACCTTGCCAGCGAACGGGAACACAATCTGGAGTTTCTGGTGGCCGGGCAGAAGGACGTGCTCAACGCCCGTGCCTTGCCCATCGCGCTCGGAGGACAGGCTGCTTTCGCCCTCACTCTGAGTACCGAGCTGCGTCAGGATGAGAACCGGGTAATGGCGCTGGAGAACGCCCTCAAGAACCTCTCGCGGCAAGCCATCATCGAAGATGAACAGCTGCTGGGCGAGCTGAGCCGCCTGGGTGGCGAGTTCCGTTCGCTGGCCGACGACCTCATTCGCCAGCAGGATGACGAGCCGCTGCGCCGGGCGCTGGTAGAGACCATGCAGCTCACCCTGGATGCCTGGCAGCAGGGGACCGGCAAGGGCAAAATTGTGCTGGCAGAGAAGAGCAAGCTGTGGCGGGTCTATATGGACAGATCCAGCCCGCAGACCCGCACCCTCGACAAATACCTGAGTCTGGACACCCTGCCCAAGTCGCCACGCTGGAAGACGGTCGTGGCCACCACCGAGTATGTGCTGGGCCACTGCCCGCTCAATGACCACCAGCGCCAGCAGTTGCAGCACAGCGCCCAGACCCTGCGTCAACTCGCCAACCGCAAGCCGTGACACGGCGCCCTAAACGGGCGCCGGATCACAATTGGCAATCTGGTTTCTTTTTGCGCAAAACAAAGCCCCGCACAACTCCGAAACCGAGAGCAGATCCAATTCACAAATTTGTCATATACGCCATTTTCACAGCCACTTTTTACGCGAGAGCAAATAACGCAAACCAATGATTCTAAACAGATAAAAAAGCATTTTGACGAGATTGACGTAACACCGTCAATTTTTACGAAAACAACGAAATCAATAGTTGTTGTTTTCCTGTTAATTCTGGTTTGCTTAGGGCGTTGGAAAACAGAACGACAAAGGTTAGACACCTGACCAACACAGAGGGCCGATTTCATCAGCATGCGAAACCGGTGCTCACACAAAACAAGGCGAACCCTCGGGAATGCCAAAAAATAAGAAAGGAAAACATATGCTTGCCAAAGTATCCAAAATCTCTACCGCTGTAATGCTGGGAACCATGATGCTTGCCGGTGCCGCCGGTAACGCCATGGCCGCAGAAAACAAAACCGTGCTGACCATGGTCGCACAGCAGGAAACCGCTTGGGTCAAGAACTTCAACCCCTTCCTGCAAGCGGGCTTGCTGCACACCACCCGTCACTTCATCTATGAACCGCTGGTGATCTTCAACGATATGCAAGGGGGCAAACCCGTCTATCGTCTGGCCACCAACTATGCGTTCAGCGATGACCTGAAATCCGTCACCTTCGATCTGCGTGACGGCGTGAAGTGGTCTGACGGCGAAGCCTTTGATGCCGATGACATCATCTTCTCCTTCAATCTGGTCAAGGCCAACAAGGCGCTGGATGAGCGCTCAATCTGGACCCAGATCAAGAGCGTCGAGAAGCTGGCCCCGAACAAGGTCAAATTCGACCTGACCGAGGTCAACACCAACGTGGTGAACGATCTGGTGCTGGTACCTATCGTGCCGGAGCACCAGTGGAAATCGGTGAAAGATCCGGTTGCCTTCACCAACGACAAGCCGGTTGGTACTGGCCCCTTCACCGAAGTGGACAACTTCTCCGCCCAGCTCTATACCCAGTGCCGCAACCCGCACTACTGGGATAACGCCAACCTCGCTATCGACTGTATCCGCATGCCGCAGATGGCCACCAACGACCAGGTGCTGGCTGCTGTCATGAAAGGTGACATCGACTGGTTCGGCTCCTTCGTGCCGGATATCGAGCGCCTCTACGTCGGCAACGATCCGAAGAACAACAAATACTGGTTCCCGGCCTCCGGTACCGTGGCGTTCAACGTCAACTTCCAGACCAAGAACCCGGGCAACCACGAAGCCTTCAACGACATCAACTTCCGTCGCGCCTTCTCCATGGCGATGGACCGCCAGTCCATGGTGGATATCGCGGGCTACGGCTACCCCACCGTCAACGAGTACCCGTCAGGTCTGGGCAAAGCCTTTGACTCCTGGAACAACCCGGAAGTGGACAAGAAGTACGGCAAGTACAACAAGTTCGATCTGGAAGGAGCCAAGGCTCTGCTGAAAGAGGCAGGCTACAAGGATTGTGACGGCGACAAGTTCCTCGACACCCCGAGCTGCAAAAAGATCGAGTTCAAGGTACTGGTGCCGAACGGCTGGACCGACTGGGTCAACACAGTACAGATCGGTGTAGAAGGGCTGCAGGCACTGGGCCTGAACGCCAAGACCGCCACCCCGGAAGCAACCGTCTGGACCGAGAACCTGATCACCGGTGACTTCGATGTCGCCCTGCAGGGTTACTTTGCCGGTGCCAACCCGCACAAGTACTTCGAGACTGCATTCCACTCCCGCAACATGGGTGAGCGCGGCAACCGCTTCGCCGCACCCCGTTACAAGGATCCCGAGCTCGACAAGCTGATCGATGACTTCACCCAGACCGCCGATGCGGCCAAGCAGAAGGAGATCATGTTCGCCATCCAGGATCGTGTTGGTGCCAACCAGACCATCATTCCGGTCTTCAACAACCCGACCTGGTATGAGTACAGCACCAAGCGCTTCAACGGCTGGTTCAGCGCTGATAACCCGGTAGCCAAACCTCAGCTCCACCCGGACACCCCTGAGCGTCTGCTGCACGTGTTGTCCCTCAAGCCAAACAGCTAAACAATCCCGGCCCCCTGCGGGGGGCCATCTTCCCCGTTAATCCCCTTCTTGCCCGGCACCGCCGGGGTTGGGGTAGCTATACCCGACGCGGGGCAGACTTGCAGTAAAAGGTACTATCATGGGATTCATACTGAGACGCTTTTCCTTCTATCTGGTTGCCTTTCTGGTAGCCGCCACCATCAACTTCCTGTTACCCCGTGCCATGCCAGGGGATCCTGTCTCCGTGATGTTTGCCCGCGCTGGCGCCATGATGGAACCCGCCGCCCTGGAAGCCCTCAAAGCCACCTTCGGCTTTGTCGACGGCCCCATCGGCACCCAGTTTCTCACCTATGTGAAGAGTGTCTTCACCTGGGATCTCGGCACCTCGGTGCGCTTCTACCCGCAGCAGGTCTCTGACGTGCTGGGCCGTGCCATCGGCTGGACCCTGTTTCTGGTCGGCACCTCCACCATCCTGAGCTTCTCCATCGGTTCCATCGTCGGCATCTTCGCCGCCTGGTATCGCGGCGGCCGGATGGACAGCATTCTCTCCCCGCTCACCCTGGTGATGCAGGCCATTCCGCCTGTGGTGGTCTCCCTGCTCGCCCTGTTCCTGTTCGGAGTCAGCCTCGAGTGGCTGCCCATCGGCTACGCCTACAGCCCGGAGATCAAGGCTGACTGGGGCTGGGAGCACATCAAGAGCATCATGACTCACGCCATCATGCCGGTGCTGACCCTGGCCGTGGTACAGGTGGGGGGCTTTCTCATCACCATGCGCAACAACATGATCAACCTGCTGGGCGAGGATTACATCACCATGGCCAAGGCCAAGGGGCTCTCCAGCAACCGGGTGATCTTCAACTACGGTGCACGCAACGCCATTCTGCCCAGCGTCACCGCCCTCTCCATGGCGCTCGGTTTCGTCATCGGTGGCTCTCTCATCACCGAGGTGATCTTCAACTACCCCGGCCTGGGCCTGACCCTCTATCAGGGCATTCTGGCCCGCGACTACCCGCTCATTCAGGGGCAGCTGCTCATCATGACCATCACCATGCTCAGCTTCAACTTCCTGGCCGACGTGCTCTACGTCTTCCTGGATCCCCGTCTGCGTACAGGAGGCAAATAAGATGCGTATGCCGACCATTCTCAAGATCCTGCTGGGCAACAAGAAGGCTGCCTGTGGCCTCGCCATCGTGGTTGCCTTCGTACTGATGGCCCTCTTTGCCCCCATTCTGGCCAGCAACGAGCCGACCAAACGGGTGGCTCGCCCGCATCAGCCGCCCAGTGCCGAGTTCGTGATGGGTTCAACCCGCATGGGCCACGACATCTGGGCCCAGTTCACCAACGGCGCCCGTATCTCGCTGCTGGTGGGCTTCAGCGCAGGCCTGCTGGTCTGCACCCTGGCCGTCGCCATCGGCATCACCGCCGGTTACTTCGGGGGTCTGGTGGATGAGTGCCTCACCTTCCTGATGAACGTGGTGCTGGTGATCCCCAACCTCCCCTTGCTACTGGTGCTGGCAAGCTTTATCGGGGAGGCGTCACCGGCGGTGATTGCCGTGATAATAGGGTTGACCTCGTGGGCCTATGGCGCGCGGGTTATTCGTGCCCAGACCCTGGCCCTGCGCGAGAAGGAGTTCGTCATCGCCGCAGAAGTGCTGGGCGAGCCGGCCTGGCGCATCATTCTGGTGGAGATCCTGCCCAACCTCATCTCCATCATCGGAGTGAGCTTCATCGGCTCCATCATCTACGCCATCGTCACCGAAGCGACCCTGGAGTTCCTGGGGCTTGGCGACCCGACCGTGGTGAGCTGGGGCATCATGCTCTACAACGCCCAGACCTCCAGTGCCATTCTGGTCGGCGCCTGGTGGGAGATCCTGGCCCCCTGCTTCGCCATCGCCACCCTGGGTGCCGGTCTGGCCCTGCTCAACTTCGCCATCGACGAGATCGCCAACCCGCAGCTGCGTTCCCATAAAGGGCTCAACCGCTGGAAGAAACTTGCCACCCCGGTCGCAACACCACTCTCTGCCGCACAGGAGAAGACAGCATGAACAAGCATCCCCTGCTGTCAGTACGCAATCTTTGCGTCGACTACATCACCGAAAATGGCGACGTGCGCGCCGTCAACTCGGTGAGCTTCGATATCAAACAGGGCGAGATCTTCGGTCTCGCCGGTGAGTCGGGCTGCGGCAAATCCACCGTCGCCTTCTCGGTGGCCCGGCTGCACAAGCCGCCCGCCTACATCAGCGGCGGCGAAATTCTGTTCAAGGGGGAGAACATCCTCCACTACAACGACGAGCGGCTGCGCTCCTATCGCTGGCAACAGGTGTCGGTGGTGTTCCAGTCCGCCATGAACGCCCTGAACCCGGTACTGCGGATGGAGGAGCAATTCTGCGACGTGCTGCTGGCCCATAACCCCGGCATGACCCGCTACGAGGCGATCAAGCGCGCCCAGGAGCTGCTTACCATCGTCGATATTCACCCGAGCCGGCTCAAGGATTACCCGCACCAGTTCTCCGGCGGCATGCGCCAGCGGCTGGTGATTGCCATCGCCATGGCGCTCAACCCCGAGCTGCTCATCATGGATGAGCCGACCACGGCGCTCGATGTGGTGGTGCAGCGGGAGATCCTGCAGAAGGTCTATGCCCTCAAAGAGAAGTTCAACTTCTCCATTCTGTTCATCACCCACGACCTCTCCCTGATGGTGGAGTTCTGCGATCGCATCGGCATCATGTATGCCGGTGAACTGGTGGAGGTTGCCCCCTCCAAAGCGATCCTGACCGCGCCGCTGCACCCCTATACCAGAGGGCTCGGCAACTCCTTCCCGCCTCTGCACGGGCCGAAAAAGGTGCTGGAGGGGATCCCGGGCACCCCGCTCAACTTGCTGGAGGTGCCGGTCGGCTGCCGCTTTCAGGCCCGCTGCGCCAGGGTGCACGATCGCTGCCGTCAGGAGTACACCAGATTGGCCGAGATCCGCCCCGGGCAACAGACCGCCTGCCATCTCTATGACGTGCAGGATGAACAACAAGATCCCCTGATCTATCTGGACAAGGCCGCTGGCTGTTAAGGATGTCTGTCATGCAAATCGCCAAAACCGATGCACCCATCATCGAAGTCCAGCACCTCTACAAGGACTTCCCCATCAACTCCAATGCCATCAAGAGTGGCAAGATGCGGGCCCTCTCCGACATCACCTTCAACCTGCACCGGGGCCGCGCCCTGGCTGTGGTGGGAGAGTCCGGCTCCGGCAAAAGCACCATCGCCAAGATCATCGCCAAGATGTACAAGCTCAGTGCCGGGCGCATTCTCTATCGCGGCCACGATCTGGAAGAGTTCAACAAGGGCACCGCCCTGCTGGATTATCGCCAGAGCGTGCAGATGGTGTGGCAAGATCCGTTCGGTTCGCTCAACCCGACCCACACCATCTACCACCACATCGCCCGCCCCCTGCTGCTGCACAGCAAGGTGATCGACAAGAGAGATCTACCCGACATGGTCTACGCCCTGCTGGAGAAGGTCGGCCTTACTCCCGCCAAGGCGACCGCGGCCAAATATCCGCATCAGCTCTCCGGCGGCCAGCGCCAGCGGGTCAACATCGCCCGCAATCTGGCGGTGGAGGCGGAAGTGGTATTGGCGGACGAACCCACCTCCATGCTCGACGTCTCCATTCGCATCGGCATCCTCAACCTGATGGAGCAGATGAAGGATGAGCTTGGCGTCTCCATGCTCTACATCACCCACGACATCGCCACCGCTCGCTACGTGGCGGAAGATCTGGCGGTCATGTATGTGGGCCACATGGTGGAGTGGGGCGAGGTGGACGAGATCCTGCACCACCCGCAGCACCCCTATACCCAGCTGCTCATCTCGGCGGTGCCCGACCCCGAGAAGAGCATCCACGCCGAGCTTGAGGGTGGCCGCAAGGGAGAGATCCCGCTCTGGACGCCGGAATCCTGCGGTTGCCCCTTTGCCGGGCGCTGCAATCAGGCGATGCCTCGCTGCAAGGAGAGTCTGCCTGCCATCACCAGGCTTGCCGACAACCACTTCGTGCGTTGCTACCTCTACGAGTGATAGTGAGCCTTAGACCGGCCGGACAGCGCAGTCCGGCCATGCCTCGATACGGGGCGGCCATAGCCCCGTGATGTGCCTCACCGCCCGGCGGTGAACCACAGGAGTAATACCTTGATGGAACTCTTGATCAATCAGGTGGGCTACGAGTGCGACGGGCACAAGGTCGCCCTGCTGCAAGCCTCCCCCGCCCATGATCTCGGCGGCTACGTCAGGCTGCAACGCCTCGATGATGGCCAGATCCTGTTTGAAACCCCGCTGCAAGCGGCTGGTAGCGTCCCCGGCTGGCAGGGGGGCGCTTACTGGCGCGCCGACTTCTCGGCCTTCAAGGAGCCCGGCCACTACCGGCTGGAGGCGATCACTGCCCAAGGCATTGTCCGCTCGACCCGCTTTGCCATCGGCCAGGATCTGCTGGCCAGCCGCTGCCTCTCCGATGTCATTCACTACTTCAAGGGGCAGCGCGCCAGCGGCATCTTTGATCGGGCCGACCGCAACGCCCGCCTGTTTGGCACCGACCAGCACAAAGATGTGCACGGCGGCTGGTTCGATGCCAGCGGCGACATGAGCAAATACCTGAGCCACCTCTCCTACGCCAACTACCTCAACCCCCAGCAGACCCCCATGGTAGTGTGGTCGCTGCTCAAGTGCCGGGAACTGCTGGCCCCGCGCCGCGATATCGATGGAGTGAACCTCTGCAAGCGGCTCAATGACGAAGCACTGCACGGCGCCGATTTTCTCTGCCGGATGCAGGATAAGTCGGGCTTCTTCTACATGACCCTGTTCGACAAGTGGAGCAAGGATCCCGCCCAGCGCGAGCTGTGCGCCTATGCCACCCAACAGGGGATCAAATCCGCCAACTGGCAGGCCGGTTTCCGCCAGGGGGGCGGCATGGCCATCGCCGCGCTGGCCCGCGCTGCCCGCGAGCACATCGGCGGTGACTTCGATACCAACCATTACGCCGAGGCGGCCAAACGCGGCTACCTGCATCTGCGTGAGCACAACCTTGCCTATCTGGACGATGGAGTCGAAAACATCATCGATGACTACTGCGCCCTGCTGGCAGCGGTGGAGCTGACCCGCACCTTCGGCGCCGAATGGCTGGCCGAGGCGAGAGTCCGTGCCAGCAAGCTCTGTGCCCGCCAGCGCCCTCATCCTGAGCTGGGTCACTACTGGTCGGCCAACGAGGATGGCTCGCGCCCTTACTACCACGCCGCCGAGGCAGGCCTGCCGGTGCTGGCGCTGCTGGAATATCTGGGCGTAGAGCCGGAGCAGGAGCACAAGGCCCGAGCACAAACCGTAGTGGAGCAGGCGCTGGCCGCCGAGCTGGCGCTGTGCGCCCGCGCGGGCAACCCCTTCTCCCTCGCCCGCCAATATGTCAAAGGGGTGGATGAAGCGCCGCGCGTCAGCTTCTTTATGCCCCACAACAACGAATCCGGTTACTGGTGGCAGGGGGAGAACGCCCGCCTCGCGTCTCTGGCGACCATGGCCTTTGCTGGCGCCCGCCACTTCCCCCGCCAGAGCCAGCCGCTCATCACTTATGGCCAGCGCCAGCTCGACTGGATCCTCGGGCAGAACCCCTTCAACGCCTGCATGCTGGCGGGCCACGGCATCAACAACCCCACCTATACCGCAGGGTATCCCAATGCGCAGGGGGGCATCTGCAACGGCATCACCGCCGGGTTTGATGACGAAAACGACGTGGCCTTTATTCCGGAGGAGTACAAGGATCGGCTGGATCAGAACTGGCGCTGGGGCGAGCAGTGGATCCCCCACGCTGCCTGGTTTGCTTTGGCTATCAGCTGGCAAAATGCGCAGGGAAATGGAGGTCGCCATGATTGAGTTCTGGGTAGGCGTCGATGGCGGGGGCACCCACACCCGCGCCCGCATTAGGGATCGGGCGGGCAAGCTGCTCGGAGAGGGGCGTTCAGCCGGCTCCAATCTGGAGCTGGGCATCCCCCATGCCCACGCCAATGTGCTGGCCGCCATCGCCAGCGCCCGCCTTGCCGCCGGGATCGCTATCGAGTGCGAACAACAGATGGGGGTCGGGCTGGCGCTCGCCTCCGCCGAGCTGGCCGACTGCTATCACGCCCTGCTCGAGATGCCCTTCCCCTTTGCCAGCGTCAGGCTCACCTCCGATGCCTTCGGTGCCTGCCTCGGCGCCTTTGGCGGCCGTGAGGGGGCCATTTTGATCGCAGGTACCGGCTCGGTGGGGCTGGTCTATCAGGAGGGGCAGATCCGCACCTGCTCCGGCCGCGGCTTCCCCATTTCAGACATAGGTAGCGGCGCCTGGCTGGGGCTGCGCGCCATCCAGCAATCCCTGCTCTGCCACGACGGCATTCTGCCCCCCAGCACCCTCGCCATCCGCCTGATGGACCGCTTCAAGCGGGATCAGGCCGAAGTGGTACGTTGGGCCATCCGCGCCATTCCGGCGGACTATGGCCACTTTGCCCCCTGGGTATTCGATGCCGCCAGCGATGGTGACGAGCTCGCCAATCAGCTGCTGGACGAAACTTGCGAACAACTGCGGATCCTGCTGGAGGGGATGACCCAGCTCGGAGCCAGACAGATCGCCCTGCTGGGGGGGATTGGCACCCGCCTCGCTCCCCGTCTCGGCCAGCTCAACCTGATCCCCCCCCAGGCAGATGCGCTCGATGGCGCCATCCTGTTTGCCCAATCAGAGGATTTTCCATGTCTACACCCCTGATCCACACCCAGGTAGCCCGGCGTGACGGCGAGGATGTCTGGTTCACCTTCACCCTCTCCCGCATGCCTGATACCAAGTGGAAGCTGCACTTCTGTCTGGCTCGCCATATCGACCCCGACTCCTTGCAAGGGGGCGAGCTGGAGCGCCAGAGCGGCAGCTACAAGGTGATTGTCCCAAAAACTGGCAGCTGCGAGCTGCGCTTTTGCTGCCGCCAGACCCCCATCAAGAAGCTCTCCGACATGCCGCAGGGCTTCTTTCTCAGCCTGCCGGAGGCCACCACGGGTGCCCAGCTGCTGCCGGTGACGCTGGCCGCTCAGGATCTCGGACTGGAGAACCCGCCGGTAACCCGCCCCGACCTGCCGGATGTCGAGCCTCTGCCCGGAATCGTGCCGCAACCGGCCCATCTGGTACTGCTGGAGGGGAACTTCCGGCTGGCCGAGCGGGCTCATGTCAGCGCTCCCCGTGATGTGCCGAAATTGCTGGCCCACTTCAACGAACTCACATCGCTGGCGCTGGAGCAGGATCACGATGCAGAAATCCGGCTGACCGAGGCCAAACTGGCACCCGAAGCCTACCAACTCACCATCACGCCGCAGGAGGTGGTGATTGCCGCCGCCGACGAAGCGGGCTGGCGCCACGGGCTGGTGACTTTGGCCCAGTGGTATCTGCAACATGGGGAGAGCCTGCCCTGCGTCACGCTGGAGGATGCCCCGCGCTTTGGCTTTCGCGGCATTTTTCTCGACTGCGCCCGCCACTTCCACACCCCAGCCACCATCAAGCGTCTGCTCAAACTGATGAGCCTCTACAAGTTCAACCGCTTCCACTGGCATCTGACCGATGACGAGGGGTGGCGACTCGAGATAAAGACCTTCCCGGAGCTGACCGATGTGGGTGCCTGGCGCGGCCACGATCTGGCGATCGGCCCCCAGCTCAGCGGCGGCGCCGAACCCTATGGCGGCTACTACACCCAGAGCGAGGTGAAGGAGCTGGTGAACTATGCCAGTGAGCTCGGCATCACCGTCATTCCCGAGATCGACATTCCGGGCCACTGCCATGCAGCCATCAAGGCGCTGCCCGAGTTGCTGATCGAAACGGCAGATCACTCCCGCTACCGCTCGGTCCAGCATTTCGATGACAACGTGCTCAACCCCGCCCTGCCCGGCACCTACCGCTTCCTGGAGGCTGTGCTGGACGAGGTGTGCGAACTCTTCCCCGGCCCGCAGATCCACATGGGGGGTGACGAGGTGCCGACCGGGGTCTGGACCGACAGCGCCGCCTGCCAGCAGCTGATGACCGAGCAGGGCTACGCCGACTGCCGCGAGCTGCAGGGCCATCTGCTGCGCCACTGCCAGCGCTATCTGGCAGCCAGAGGCAAACAGATGATCGGCTGGGAGGAGATCCTGCATGGCGACAAGGTGAGCCGCAAAGCGGCCATCTGTGCCTGGACCAGCTTTCAGGCGGGGCTGGATGCTGCCGCGGCCGGTTATCCGGTGGTGATGGCGCCCGCCCAGTTCCTCTATCTCGATCTCGCCTGGAGCGCCGATATTCATGAACCCGGCCTCTACTGGGCGGGTACCCTCAATCTGGAGCAGATCTACTCGTGTGACCCTGCCCCAGCCGATTTCCATGCCAACGATAACATCCTCGGGGTGCTGAGCCCCTTGTGGTCAGAATTGATCACCAGCCGTGATCGTCTCGACTACATGTTGTTCCCGCGTATGCTGGCCACGGCCGAGGTGGCCTGGAGCGCTCCCGCCCACAAGGGCTGGGAGCACTTCGCCGCCCGCCTGCCGGGTCAGCTGCAGATCCTCGATCAATTGCAGGTGCGCTACCGGATGCCACAGAGGTAATGTTGTCTCTACTTTGGCGGCCAATCGGCCGCCTTTTTTACGATTAGCCAACAAAACATCAACTTCCCCCTACCATTCATCCGCCATTATTGGCAAAATTCAGCCCCCTATGAAACTGGTCTGGCGCCTGCTGGCGCGAGCCTGCGGTCACCTCCAGATCTGCCACAATAACAACGACAATATTATCAACAAGAACATCGGAGCGTATTCCTATGGCCCGCAGAGATGTCCATACCCTGGATAGCGAAGTGGAGTTTCCTGCCGACGTACAACTGGTCTCCACCACTGACCTGCGCGGGGTGATCACCTACGCCAATCCGGCTTTTTGCACCATCGCCGGCTATAGCGCCGACGAGCTGGTCGGTCACAACCACAATCTGGTACGCCACCCCGACATGCCCAAGGCCGCCTTCGCCGATCTCTGGGCCCGCCTCAAGGAGGGCAAACCCTGGCGCGGCATCGTCAAAAATCGCTGCAAGGATGGTCGTTACTACTGGGTAGATGCCTACGTCACCCCCATCTACGAGGGGAACAGGATCAGCGGCTATCAATCGGTGCGCTGCAAGCCTGATCCCGAGCTGAAACGGGTGGCAACCCAAACTTACCAGGCCTTGCTCAGGATAGAGCAGGGAACCCGACCTTCGAGCCTCTCTCTTGCCCGCATCAAACTGCCCCTGTTCGCACTGTTGTTGCTTGCAAGCCTCGGATGGGCACTGTTGACCCAGGGGATAACCACGACACTGTTGATGCTATTGCCACTGTTGCTGGTGGCCTGCTGCTACGGGCCCGATCTGTTCTCGTTGCGCAACTTTCTAAGACAACTGATGCTCGACTACGACAGCCTGACCAGGCTGGTCTACTCCGGTGACAGCCCCGGCGCCATCGCCGATTTTCATATCAAGATGCTGCAAGCCCGCATCCGCACAGTGCTGGGCCGGATCAACGATGCCACCGATCCCCTACAAGCCCTGGCCGTCAATCTGAAGCAAGCCTCCCATCAGGCCTATCATGACATCACGGAACAGGATGCCCAGACCCGGCAAATGGCGACAGCCATGACCCAGATGGCCAGCACAGCCCACGAAATTGCTCGCAACATTCTGGACTCCAACAGCCAGGTGAGCGAGGCGCGCAGCCGCTGCCAGCAGACAGATCGGCAGTTGTCCCGCACCGAACAGCATATCGAGCAACTTGCCAGACAGGCAGAACTGGCCTTTAACTCGGCGGTGGAGCTCACCAGCGAGTCGGAGCGGATCGGCAGTGTGACGGGGGAGATCCAGGGTATCGCCGATCAAACCAACCTGCTGGCCCTCAACGCCGCCATTGAGGCGGCCCGGGCCGGTGAGCAGGGACGCGGCTTTGCGGTGGTGGCGGACGAAGTGCGAACCCTCTCCACCCGCACCCAGAAGGCAACCGAGCAGATCCAGGGCAGCATACAGCAGCTCCAGCAGACGCTGGGGCGCTGGCGCGGCATGATGCAGGAGAATCTGCAACAGACACGCGAGTGCGCTCAGATGACCCGGGAGGGATCGGCCAACCTCCATACCGTACTGGAGGAGATCGAGCTGGTGACTGCATTTTCTACCCAGATCGCCACCGCCGCCGAACAACAACAGACAGTGGTGGAGGAGATCAATCGCAACATTAGCCAGATCTCGGACTACTCCCGCGCCAACAGCGCCAAGATGCAGAAGGTTGATGACTCAAGCCGCGAACTGCTGGAGCGAGCCCAACAGCTAAAGGGGTTGAGTCAGACCTTCGGTTGAAGCAGGGTTGCCGGCCATGCCGAAGAAGCGCCACAATGGCGCTTCAATTTTTATACCGGAGCCATCACCATGCCAGCCTCCCTCTCGCCAGCTCTCGACAAGGGAGCGCGCATCGAGGCGATCATCGCCCTCATCCCTGCCGGCAAGGTGGCCAGTTACGGTCAGGTGGCCGATCTGGCCGGGCTGCCCGGACGGGCAAGACTGGTAGGCAAGGTGCTGCGGGAAACCGACAAGGTACTGCCGTGGCATCGGGTGCTGGGCGCAGCAGGCACCATCTCCTTACCAAAAGGGTCGGCTGGCTTCGACAGACAGGCGGGATTGCTGCAGGAAGAGGGCGTGCCCGTGATTGGTGGGCGGGTCAGAATGAAGGAGTGGCAATGGCAGCCCGACCTGGCCGAGCTGCTTTTTCTACTGCCGTTTTGAGGGGGGCACTGCCAGATCACTCCAGCGGTGCCAGGATCTCCTCACTGCGCACCTGCACCGGTATAGTCTCGTCCTCGCGCTGCAGCAGCACAAGCAGGCTCTGTCGGTCCACCTCCAGCACATAGGCAGCCCCTTCCCGGGTCATGCAGCTCATGCCCGGCCGGATCTCGTTAATCTCCATCTCAACCTCCTTGTCTACTTCGCGATTGACGACAGCTGCACTCCTTGCAGCTGTCTCAGTATACCCTTATCCATAAGCAAAGAGGCCCCTGGTCGGGGCCTCTTTGTCATCAGGCTTTCTTCGCCTTCGGCAAACTCTCTTGCCAGGTACCGTTGTCGTAGTGAGCGGTCCAACCGGTCGCCTTGCCGTTGACCTCGCTCATCACGTACTGCTCCTTGGTCTTTCGACTGAAGCGCACGATGGCGGGGTTGCCGTCCGGATCGGTGAGCGGGGCTCCCGCCAGATACTTGTGCTTGGCGGAGATGCGATCCTTGAAGCGCTTGAGCTCTTCCACCAGCGGCGCGCGAGTCTCGCGGGATTTGGGGAAGTTGCTGGCTGCCAGGAACAGACCGGCAGCACCGTCACGCAGCACGAAGTGAGCATCGGACTGGGTGCACTTGAGCTCCGGCAACGGTACCGGATCTTCTTTCGGCGGCGCGATGTCGCCGTTTTTCAGGATCTTGCGGGTGTTCTTGCAAGTCTCGTTGGTGCAGCCCATGTACTTGCCGAAACGACCGTTCTTGAGCTGCATCTCGCTGCCGCAGCGGTCGCACTCGATACTCGGCCCTTCGTAGCCCTTGAGCTTGAACTGGCCCTTCTCGATTTCGTAGCCATCGCAATCCGGGTTGCGACCACAGACGTGCAGCTTGCGGCTGTCATCGATGATGTAGGCATCCATCGCTGTGCCACAGACACCGCAGCGGTGCTTGGCACGCAGCGCCTCGGTTTCCGCCTCTTCGCCGTCAGTGGCGGAGACAAACTCATCGGCAGAGACCAGGTTGATGGTCTTCTTGCAGCGCTCTTTCGGCGGCAGTGCATAGCCGGAGCAGCCGAGGAAGACGCCGGTGGTGGCGGTACGAATACCCATCTTGCGGCCACAATCCGGGCAGTCGATGTCGGTCATCACCATCTGGTTGGCACGCATGCCGCCCTCTTCGGGCGCCTTGTAGGCCTTCTCCAGCTCCTGGGTAAACTCGGCGTAGAAGCTGTCCAGCACCTTCTTCCACTCCAGGCTCCCTTCAGCGATGCCATCGAGCTTGTCTTCCATCTTGGCGGTGAACTCGTAGTTCATCAGCTCGACGAAGTTCTCCACCAGACGATCGGTGACGATCTCACCCATCTTCTCGGCGAAGAAACGGCGGCTCTCGACCCGCACATAACCACGATCAACGATGGTGGAGATGATGGAGGCGTAGGTAGAGGGACGGCCGATGCCGCGTTTTTCCAGCTCGCGCACCAGCGCAGCTTCGGTAAAACGGGCAGGCGGCTTGGTAAAGTGCTGGCGCGGATCCAGCTTGACCAGTTTCAGCACCTCGCCCACGGTGACCGCAGGCAGCTGGCTATCTTCACCCTTGCGACCCATCGGCGGCAGCGCCTTGGTCCAACCGGCGAAGCGCAGGGTACGACCACGGGCCTTGAGCTCGAACTCACCCGCCTTGACGGTCAGGGTGGAAGAGTCGTACTGAGCGGGGGTCATCTGGCAGGCAACGAACTGACGCCAGATGAGATCGTACAGACGCATGGCATCCGGCTCCATCCCTTCCAGCATCTCGGCAGTCACCTGTACGTTGGAGGGACGGATCGCTTCGTGCGCTTCCTGGGCATTGGCCTTGGCGCCATACAGATTCGGCTCGGCTGGCAGATAGGCCGCGCCATACTGCTCGCCGATATATTCACGCACCGCTTCAACCGCCTCTTTGCTGAGGTTGGTGGAGTCGGTACGCATATAGGTGATGTAACCCGCTTCATAGAGACGCTGGGCCATCATCATGGTCTTCTTGACCCCGAAGCTCAGACGGGTAGAGGCAGCCTGCTGCAGGGTGGAGGTGATAAACGGCGCGGACGGCTTGGAGCCGGTCGGCTTGTCTTCCCGGTTAACGACCTTGTAGTCGACCCCTTCCAGGGCTGCGACAGCGGCAAAGGTCTCGGCCTGGGTCACCGGCTTGAAGTCAGCCCCGTTGCGGCTGACCACTTCCATCCGCAGATCGCTCTTGTCGGCAGTCAGCAGGTCGGCATTGAGATCCCAGAACTCGACCGGTACGAACGCCTTGATTTCGCGCTCTTTATCGACGATAAGACGCACCGCAACGGATTGCACTCGACCGGCGGAAAGACCGCGCGCCAGCTTCTTCCACAGCAGTGGAGAGACCATATAACCCACCACTCGGTCGAGGAAACGACGAGCCTGCTGGGCATTAACGCGGTCAATATTGAGTTCGGACGGCTGGGCGAACGCCTCCTTGATGGCGCTCTTGGTGATCTCGTTGAACACCACGCGCTTGTAGCGGCTGTCGTCGCCACCAATGATCTCGCGCAGGTGCCAGGCGATCGCCTCTCCTTCTCTATCCAAGTCGGTTGCGAGATAGATGGTGTCGGCTTTCTCGGCCAGACTTTGCAACTCGCTGACCACCTTCTCCTTGCCGGGCAAAATCTGGTAGTTAGCCTGCCAGCCAGCGGTCGGATTGATGCCCATCCGGGCAAACAGGGCCTTGCGATCCTTGGCTGCCTTTTCAGCTTCGCTCAACTTGATGCCGCGAATGACGGGTTTCTTGGGCTCGGTGCTGGCGCTGCCGCTGGTGGGCAGATCGCGAACATGACCAACGCTGGATTTCACCACGTAGTCCTTGCCCAGATATTTATTGATCGTCTTGGCCTTGGCCGGAGACTCCACTATGACCAGTGATTTGCCCATGCTGTAACTATTATCCTCATTGCACCCGACGGGGTTGGTGTGCGGTTTTGTGGGGCTGTATAAGAGATTTGGCGCGAAAAAGCAATCTTGTGAGCAAATTTGCCTGACCAGCCCGAACCACACGGCTTCTTTTATTGCTTCTTTATTTATTAATGCGAAGGCAACAGGCCGGACGCAACCGCTTTTTCAATTTTCTGCCATACCGCCCCTCTTTTTATATCTGAAACGACATAAAAACGTCTGCTGGTTACCGGCTTGTTACAAAAACATAAAATCTCTTTATAATGGCCCAACCCCGACGCATTGTGCGCGGAAGGAACCGCTACCCATCATAAAAATCGAAAGGATGTACTCAATGAAGCACTTCGAGGTCAATTTCGACGGTCTGGTCGGCCCGACTCATAACTATGCAGGCCTCTCCTACGGCAACGTTGCCTCCCAGAGCAATGCCCAGGAAGCCTCCAATCCGAAAGAGGCCGCCAAACAGGGGCTGCGCAAGATGAAGGCGCTGACCGAGCTTGGCATGACCCAGGGTGTACTGGCGCCACAAGAGCGCCCCGATCTTGCCACCCTGCGCCGCCTCGGCTTCACCGGCAACGATGCCCGGGTGCTGGAACAGGCCGCCAAACAGGCTCCCGCCGTACTGGCCGCCTGCTATTCGGCCTCCAGCATGTGGACCGCCAACGCCGCCACCGTCTCCCCGAGTGCCGATACCCGGGATGGCCGCATTCACTTCACACCCGCCAACCTGACCAACAAGTTTCACCGATCACTGGAGCCGGACGTCACTGGCCGTATCCTGCGCGCCGTGTTCAACAATGATCGCCACTTCAGCCACCACCTCCACCTGCCGGAAAATGATCACTTCGGTGACGAGGGGGCGGCCAACCACACCCGCCTCTGCCGCGCCTACGGCGAGGCGGGGGTCGAGCTGTTTGTCTATGGCCGCAGCGCCTTTGACTACTCCCGCCCGGCGCCGAAGCGCTATCCGGCCCGCCAGACTCTGGAGGCAAGCCAGGCCATCGCCCGCCTGCATGGCCTTGGCGAGGAGAGCGTGGTGTTTATTCAGCAAAACCCGGAGGTGATCGATCAGGGAGTGTTCCACAACGACGTGATCGCAGTGGGCAACCAGAATGTGCTCTTCTTCCACCAGCAAGCGTTCCTCAACACCGAAGCCGTGCTATCAGAGATCAGCGACAAGTTTGGCGAGGGGGATTTGCACTTTATCGAAGTGCCGACTGCCGAGGTATCCGTGCTGGATGCGGTGAAATCCTACCTGTTCAACACCCAGATCCTCACCCTGCCGAGCGGCGAGATGGCCATTATCGCCCCCACCGAGTGCCGCGATAATCCGGCGGTGTCGGCCTATCTTGGCAAGCTGCTGACGCAGGAGACTCCGATCAAGGCGGTCCACTATATGGATGTGAAACAGAGCATGCGTAATGGTGGCGGCCCGGCCTGCCTGCGACTGCGGGTTGCCATGAACGATCAGGAACTCGCTGCGGTCAATCCGGCCTGCCTTATCAACGACAGCCAGTTTGCCCGCCTCGATGGCTGGGTAGATCGCCACTACCGCGACCGCCTGACTCTCGATGACCTGCGTGATCCGACCCTGGTGCAGGAGTCTCGCAGCGCGCTGGACGAGCTGACCCAAATCCTGAAACTGGGTTCCGTCTACCCGTTCCAGCGCTAGATGTGATGATCGGGAAGACTACCGACACAGGCAGTCTTCTCTTATCTACCTCACCCCCTTGCACGGATGCTCTTTTGTGCAGAAAATCAGCATGCAACTTGCTGATAAGCTTGATTTTTGAGCTGGATGTATCAAAAAATCGACGAACAGTCATTTTTTGCTGCCAGAAACGCTTCAAGGGGTTCACAAAGAGCGAAGATCTGTTAGTATGCGCCTCGCACTTGGGGAGGGGTTCCCGAGCGGCCAAAGGGATCAGACTGTAAATCTGACGGCTCTGCCTTCGAAGGTTCGAATCCTTCTCC